>DASWFO010000045.1:0-22986 GCA_036394195.1 Alphaproteobacteria bacterium
GAGACACATATGTGGACGGCCCCCGGCCTGCAAGAAAGAAGCGATGATATGATCGGTTGCTTGCGGTCATATGTCCGGCCTGTTTGTGCGGCCGTGCATAGACCGCTGGCCCAGATGGGGTGAGCAGATCGGGTCCCAGCAAACAGAGTTGCGGTGTCACGTACACGCTCTGTGTCTCACGGGTTGTCCCGATCTCCGATCGATCACCATCTTCTCCTGCAAGTGTCCGGCTCGCGTGACAAGGTTAGGCAGCGACGGGCCGCCGATAGGTCTCGCCGCGCCGCATCATGGCCCAGGCGATACGGGCGGTCTTGTTGGCCAGCGCGACGGCGGCTTCTGTTTTAGATTTGCGGGCGAGAAGGCCCAGCAGCCAGGGTGAGCTGCGTCCCGGCTTGGCTCGCCGGACGACTGCCATGGCACCGCTAACGAGCAGACGCCGCAGCGTCTCGTCACCAGCTCGCGTGATGCCGCCGAGGCGCTGGCGGCCGGCGGTCGAATGATCCTTCGGCGTCAGTCCGATCCAGGCGGCGAAGTGCCGGCCGGAGCGGAAGACGCTGGGATCTGGAAGCTTCATGACCAGCGCCGTAGCCGTGATCGGTCCAACGCCGGGGATCGCCGCCAGACGCCGGCTGCATTCGTTCGCGCGGTGCCACGCCTTGAGCTGGCGATCGAGCGCCTTCACCTGGGTCTCGATCGCGTCGATCTGCTCGGCCAATCGCGCGAACAGCTCACGTGCGAGAGCCGGAACGCCCTCGCAGGCCGCAATCCGCTCGAGCAGATCAGATATCCGGCCGAGACCTGCCGGTGCGACCAGTCCAAACTCCGCGGCGTGCCCGCGAACCGCATTGTGCAGCATCGTCCTCTGCTTCACCAACAGGTCCCGGGCCCCATGCAGCATCAGCCCCGCCTGGTTCTCCTCCGTCTTCACCGGCACAAACCGCATCGACGGCCGGCTCATCGCCTCGCAGATCGCCTCAGCATCAGCCGCATCATTCTTCCCGCGCTTCACATACGGTTGCACGTACTGCGGAGGCAGCAGCCGCACTTCATGCCCGAGCCGCTGCAGCACCCGACCCCAGTGGTGCGCTCCTCCGCACGCCTCCATTCCGATCATCGTCGGCGCCATCGCAGCAAAAAAAACGCTCCACCTCGGCTCGCCGCAGCCTCTTTAGAAGAACCGGCCGTTCCCCATCATCTACCCCATGCACCTGAAACACAGACTTCGACGTATCGATCCCGATTCTGATAATCTCAACCATGGACGGTCCCCTTCAGCTTGGTTGCTCAACAACAAGCTTGGCACATTGATGCCGTTCGGGGGCCGTCCACCCCAACAGAGATGAGAGGAGCCTCGTCTCCTCTCTGTGTCTCAGTGTCTCTGTGGTGAAATTTTTACGGAGGTGACGCATGGACGCTGCGGTTGAGACCGAGACCGAACGCTGGCTGCGGCATCAAGTCGCGGCAACGACCTTGCTGCTCGTGTCGGAGGGCATCCTCGGCTATAGCGGCCACGTGAGCGCCCGCCTGCCCGGCGCCGAGACCTTCCTGATCCAGCCGGTCGACCAGAGCCGTGCCGAGCTCAAGCCCGAGCATCTCCTGGTTTGCGGTCTGGACGGCAAAAAGCGCAGCGGCCCTGACGGGATCAGGCCGCCGTCCGAGGTGTTCCTGCATTCGGAGATCTATCGGGCGCGGCCGGACGTCCACGCCATTGCCCATTTCCATCATGATCGCACCACCACGTTCTCGCTGGTCGAGGGTGCCACGCTGGTGCCGATCAAGAACCACGCCGTGCGCTGGGAGAGCGGCATTCCGACCCACCCCGACCCGAGCCACGTCAGCTCACCCGAGCTCGGACGCGCCACGGCGGCATCGCTCGGGCCGCACCAGGCGATGCTGATCCGCGCCCATGGGCAGGCGGTGGTCGCCGAGACGGTGAAGGCCGTGCTCGTCGACTGCATCCATTTCGTCGAGAATGCCGAGGCGCTCTATCGCGCCTCGCTGCTCGGCCGCGTGAAGCCGCTCACCGCCGACGAAATGGCGGCATTCCGCCACGACTTCAAACGCGACATGCATACCGAGAAGTTGTGGCGCTACTACATCGGCCGCGGGCGCGACGGCGGCGTGCTGCCGGACGCATGGTGGGATTTGCTGGCTTAGGGATCCGGAACTTTTACCACGGAGACACTGAGATCACGGAGACGAGGAGGAGACGAGACTGTTGTCCTCACCTCCGTGCTCTCCGTGTCTCCGTGGTTTGATTCTCTGGATGCCCGCTTTCGCGGGCATGACGATTTAAAGGGCCGGGACCGGCTCACATCCAATACGACCACAGCTTGAACATTTCCTCCCGGACCTTCTCGGCGATGGATCGATCCTTCCACACGACCGGATCGATCTGGTCCGAATTTCGGCGGTCCGCTTCGAACGCCGTCTCGAGCTGGGCCGCCGTCTCGCGGCCGAGCACGATCGCGTCCACCTCGTCGTTGAACAACACGCTACGGCCGTCGAAGTTCGACGAGCCGACCGCCGACCACACGCCGTCGACCGTGGCGGTCTTCGAATGCAGGATGGCACTCTGGAGTTCGAAGATCTTCACCCCGGCCTCCAGCAAGTCCGCGTAATGGCCGCGACTGACGGCGACGGTCATTGAATTGTCGCTCCGGCTTGGAAGCAGGAGGCGCACGTCGACGCCGCGGCGGGCGGCGTCGCGGAGTGCCCTGACCTCCTGCCGCGTCGGAACGAAATAGGCCGACGTGATCCACACCCGCTCCTCGGCATTGCGGATCGCCGATATCAGCGTGACATAGAACAACGGCACCGAACGTTGGGGGGTGCTGCCGATAATGCGGACGATCTGCGCGTCGGGGGTCGGCGGCGGCGGGAAGAAATCCGCTTCGTTCATCGGGCCGTCCTCCTGGCGTTCCCAGTGCTCGATGAACAGCCGCTGAAGCTCGGCGACCGCCGGACCTTCGATCTTAAGGTCGGTGTCGCGCCAATATTCCGGCGGCGTGCCCCGTTCGTCGTGGCCGATGGTCGTGCTCGAATAATATGTGGCGAGATTGACGCCGCCGGTGATGCCCAATGTTCCGTCGGCCACCAGGATCTTGCGGTGGTCGCGATCGTTGATCGAATAGCTGACCGCGGCCGCGGCTTTGCCGAGGGGATGAAAGTCGAGGACCGCCACGCCGGCCTGACGCAACCGGTCGAAAACCTCGCCCGGCGTTCCCGACGAGCCGAAGCTGTCGTAGATGAGATTGACCTGCACGCCGGCGGTCTGCTTCGTCGCCAGGAGATCCACCAGGTGCTGGCCGTTATGCTCGACGTCCTCGAATGTGTAGTACTCGAGATTGATGTGGTTCCAGGCGCCGTTGATAGCCTTAAAAATCGCATCGAAGCTCGCCTTGCCGTCATGCAGCAAGGTGACCTGATTGCCGACGGTCAGCGGATGGTCCGCGATCGCCTCCTCGAAGGCGAGATGGCGTTCCAACACATTGGAATTGGGATTTTCGGCCCGCACCCGCGCGAGAATGACCCGGCTCTGTTGCTCGGTGAGCGGCCCGCGTGCGCCCAGCAGACGGGGGACGGTCACCGGCGGCGTCGAGTTGGCGACCTCCCAGAAATCCGGCGGCGACGCGCAAGACGTGAACAGCACCAGCGCCGCGACCACGGCAAGTGCTCCGGCCGGTCGGGACGCACACAGGCGCAGCATCATCGGCCGACCGGACAGGCGACCTGATCCAGCCGGACGCGGCCCTCACCGTCGAACGGTGGCACGTGGACCGGCGACGTCGCAGCTCCAGCGGCGGGTCCAGAGCAGACGGCGGGGTGTGGCACGTGGCGGAACATATGTCGTAGTCCGGATTGGTAGCGACCCTGCGTTCGGCGCCGATGGCGCGGGGAAGGATGGAGAGCAGACAGCGTCTGGCCGCCGAGAACAGATCCCGTCATTCTTGTGGTCCCAAGCTTTGGTGACCTTGCCCGACCGCCTGGAGTAAACGCCTCAGATGGGAGAGCGTTCCTCGTGACTTCGCTGTGGCGGGGAACCTTTAGGAATGCGCGGCGTTGGCCGTGCTGATGCGTATTTCAGGTCCCAGACAAAGAGGTGCAGGTATGGAAAAGGTTAACGGGCGCAGGGAGTTCTTGATGAGCTTGGCCCTCGCCACGACCCTGGCGGCGTGCTCGGCCGTCCAAGGGCGCGAGACCGCGGGCGAGTATGTCGATGATGCGACTATCACCACCCGGGTGAAGGCCGCGGTCCTCAAGGACGAAGGCCTCAAGGGCAATCAGATCAATGTCGAGACCATGCAGGGCGTGGTCCAGTTGAGCGGTTTCGTCGACAACCCGCAGCAGGCCGCCCACGCCGCCGAGGTCGCGCGTAGCGTCGCGGGCGTGAAGTCGGTCCGCAACAGCATCATCGTCCGCCGGACCTGATCGGCGGACGGCCGACCGGCGGAGAGCGCTCCGCGCCGCCGGCGGCTCCTGACGGATAGGATCTGCCCGGGTCGGCAGAGACGACCCGGCGGACCCTATTTCGCCATTTCTTCTTCGGCCGGAGCGCCGGGCGCCTTGGCCTCGCTGTAGCCGTGCTCGGAGAGGTCGAACCAGTTCCCTTCCGGATCGACGCCCCGATATTCGGCGAACGGGCGGTTGGATGGGCGGCGCTTCGGCTCCTCGGTTCCGGCGGCGACCAGCCGGCGCGAATACGTCTCCGTATCGTCGACGTGGAAGCCGAAATGGTTGAGGCCGACCGCTGCCTCGGCTGTGAGCCGGTGCGGCAGCAGCGCGATCGTGAGATAGCCGTCGCTCATGAAGCAGGCGCCGCTCGGGCTGCGATGGACGATCTCCATGTCGAACACCTGCTGATAGAACTCGGCGAGCTTGGCCGGATTGCGCGCAAACAGCGCAAGGTGACGAATCTTCGGCCGATTGTCCTTGATCATACGTCCCTCCTCTTGGCGCCCTATGAGGCTCATTCTGGTCTGATCTCGGCCATTTTGACCAGCTCGGCGTAACGCGCGCGATCGCGGCGCAGAAAGGCCGCGAAAGACTCCGGCGGGCCGCCGGTCGGCTCGATGGTCTGCCGGACGAGATAGTGCGCCCGAAAGACCGGATCGGCGATGATTTTGTTGGTTTCCGCGTTCAACCGCCGGACGATCTCGCGCGGCGTATGCGCCGGAGCGAACATGGGGCCCAACCCTCGCCCCGGGAGCGGGGCGGCCCATTAGACCGGCTTGTAGCCCCGCTCGACATTGACATCGATCAAGAGCGGCGCCTCACCCGACACGCCGGTCTTCACCAGATCGACCACCTCGGCAACGGTCGTGACCCGCTCGGCGCGCACCCCGAGCGACCGCGCCAGACCGACGAAGTCGATCGCCGGATCGACCAGGTCCATGCCGACATAGACGTCCTGCTGGGCCGCGTGCCCGCGCAGGTTGTTCAGGCGCTGCTTCAGGATGCGATACGAGCTGTTGTTGAGGATCACCCACACCACCGGAATGCGATAATGCGCCGCCGTCCACAGCGCCTGGCAGGTGTACATGGCGCTACCATCACCGATGAGCCCGACCACCGGCCGCGACGGCAGCGCCAGCTTGACCCCGATCGCCGCCGGCAACCCCCAGCCGATGCCGCCCCCGCGCAGGCCGAAATAGCTTTGCGGATCGTCGCTGTCGATCATCTGGCGGATGCCGGGTGCCGACGACAGGGCTTCCTCGATCACCACCGCGTCCTTCGGCAGGGTCCGGCCCAGGGCTTCGAACAAGGCGAGTGGCTGCACCGGCGTCTTCCCGGCGTCCGCCTTCGCCTTGGCGCGGAGGGCTGCGCGCTCCTCGGCGATGGCACGGCCCACCCGCTCCACGCGCTCAAGCACCCGGCCGCGCGCACCCGCGCTCATCGCGCCCTCGACGGCGATCACGAGATCCGCCAGCGTCGCCTTCGGATCGCCGAGCAGGGCCACCGCCGCCGGATAATTCTTGCCGAGCTCCCACGGATCAGTGTCGAGATGGATGATCGGCAGGCCCGGCGGCATCGGATCGACATCCGAGGGCAGCGAGAGCGCGAACAGGTCGGCGCCCGCCGACAGCACCAGGTCGTGCTGTGCGAGCGTGTCGCGCACGTTCTTCGCGAGGCGCACCATGGAGCCCCGGAACAGCGGGTGCGACGCCGGGAACGACGCGGTGTTGGGGATGAACTCGGTGTAGACCGTCGCGCCAACGGTTTCGGCGAGGCGGACGATCTCGGCATGCGCGCGGCTCTGCGCCACCGCGTCGCCGGCGAGGATCACCGGCCGCTCGGCCTTGGCCAGCAGCGCGGCCGCCTCGGCGACTGCGTCGGCGTCGGCGCGCAGCCGGGGCGCCACCCGGGTCGGCGCCATCAGGTCGAGCTCCGCCTCGGCATTCAGGATGTCGGCGGGAAGCGACAGGAACACCGGGCCGGTCGGCGGCGCCAGCGCCGTCTTGGCGGCGCGATGGACCAGGCGCGGCAGATCGCCGAGGCGGCGCACCTCGCCCGACCACTTGACCAGCGGCCGCGCGATCGGCGGCAGATCGGCCCACAGGATCGGCTCGGTCACGTTGAACGTCTGCTCGTGCTGGCCGGCGGTGATGAGGATGGGCGACGCCGCCTTTTGCGCGTTGTAGAGCATGCCCATCGCATTGCCGAGGCCCGGGGTCACGTGGACGTTGACCACCGTGAGCTTGCCGGAGGCCTGGGCGTAGCCGTCGGCCATAGCCATCAGCGCCGCCTCCTGGAGCGCCAGCACGTAGCGCAGGTCGCGATCGACCGCGAGGGCGTCCATCAGCGGCAGCTCGGTCGTCCCCGGATTGCCGAACAGGACCCCGACGCCCTCCTGCTTCAGGAGGTCGAGGAAGGCGCGTTTACCTGACATCACGGGCATGAGGATTCCTTGGCTTTTTTAAACGGGCGTTCTCGACGCTGACGGCGGATTTTGACACAGTGGACGGCAATTGTCCGGTGGGGAGGAACGACGATGGTGCGCGACGCGGTCCGCTTCTGGCTGCTCCCGGTCCTGCTGCTCGCGGCGGCGCCGCTGGCTGACGCGCAGACTTATCCGACGCGGCCGATCGCGCTCATCGTGCCGTTCACGCCGGGCAGCGGCATCGACATCATCGCGCGCACGCTCGGGCAGAAGCTGACCGAGCGCTGGGGCCAGCCGGTCGTGGTCGACAACAAGCCGGGCGCCAGCGGCGGGCTGGGTGCCGAGCTGGTCGCGAAGGCGCCGCCCAACGGCTACACGGTCATGGTGACCGCGGCGGCGATGGCGGTGCTGCCCGCCCTCAGCAGGACTCCGCCTTACGATCCGGTCCGCGATTTCACCGCCGTCGCGGAAACCACGACCGGACACCTGGCGCTCACGGTCAATCCCAAGTCGCTGCCGGTGACCTCGCTCAAAGAGTTCGTCGCCGCCGCGAAAGCGCGGCCGGGACGGCTCAACTACTCATCGCCCGGCCCCGGCACCTTGCAGCATCTCGGCACCGAGCTGCTCAAGCAGGAGCTCGGCGTCGACCTGATTCACATCCCGTATCGCGGCGCCTCGGGCGCCTTGACCGACCTCGTCGCCGGGCAGGTCGATCTCGCGGTGCTGCCGGTGCACACCGCCCTGCCTTTCACCGCGACGGGCCAGCTGTGGATGCTGGCGGTGTCGACCCCCGAGCGCTCGCCGCTCGCCCCCGACGTGCCGACCTTCGTGGAGCTCGGCTATTCGCACATGGTGTTCGAGCTGTGGTACGGCGTGTTCGGGCCGCCGAAGCTGCCGCCGGATATCGTCGCCAAGTGGGAGCGTGAGCTCGCCGCAGTGCTCGCCGAGCCAGACATCAAGGGCCCATGGCAGAAGCAGGGGCTCGAGCCGCATTACGCGCCGTCGCGCGAGTTCGCGCCGCTGGTGAGACGGGAATACGCGCGCTGGCGCGAGGTCGGCGAGAAGGCGAAGCTGACCGTCGACTGATGGGGCGCCTTGCGGTCACACCCGAAAAGCCTGCACATTCACACCAGTGGTCGTTCGTCCGAGACGACGGGAGAGAGACGGGGGAGCCATGTCAAAACACCGCCATAACCGCAGAGAGTTCATGGGCCTGTCGGCCGCCGCGGCGGCCGGACTCGTCGGCAGCCCGGGACTGTTCGGGCGAGCGCTCGCCGCGGTCACGCCGCAGGAGGCGGACCTCGTCGTCTTCAACGCCAACGTCTATACGGTCGATCCGGCCGCACCCCGCGCCGAAGCCTTCGCGGTGAAGGCGGGGCGATTCACCGCCCTGGGCAGCAGCGACGACGTCCGGTCGCTGATCGGGCCGCGCACCCAGACATTCGATGCCCAGCGGATGACCATCGTCCCCGGCTTCATCGACGCGCACAACCATGCCCCCGGCCCGATCCTGCTCTACGAGGTGCTGGTCGGAAATCCTTATGACGTGGAATTCGTCACCACCGCCAGCATCGTCGACAAGCTGCGGGCGCGGGCCCGGGAGACGCCGCCGGGCGTCTGGGTCGAGGGATTCTTCTTCGACGACACGAAGGTCAAAGACAACCGGCAGCTCAACATCCACGACCTCGATCAGGTGTCGCGCGAGCATCCCGTCTCGGTCCGGCACCGCGGCGGCCACACCACCTATTACAACAGCAAAGCCTTCGAACTGGCCGGCATCACGAAGAGCACGCCCGATTCGGCAGCCGGGACCTACGATCGCGACGCCAACGGCGAGCTCAACGGGCGGGTCACCGACCGCGCGCGCGGCGTGTTCGACAAGGTGGGCCAGCGGCCGACCTATACCGCCGATCAGCGGGCGCAGCGCAATCGCGACGCGGCATCGTTCATCTCGAAGCAGTTCGCCCGCTACGGACTGACCAGCGTCCATCACGAGGGCGGTGACCTTGGCGCCCTGCAGGAGGTGCGGGCGCGCGGCGAGCTGTTGCACCGGGTGAGTTACGAGGCCATCGACGACGTGCTGGAGGCGATGATCAAGAATGGTCTTGCCACCGGGTTCGGCGACGAGTGGATCCGGCTCGGTGCGACCTTCGAGCACACCTGCGACGGGTCATTCTCGGAACGCACGATGGCGCTCAGCCAGCCGTATCCGGGGGTCGAGCCGCCCTACAAGGGCAACATTACGACGACGCAGGAGGACCTCAATGCCTGGATCGAGCGGGTCCACCGCGCCAATATCCAGGTGAACTGCCATGCGAACGGCGACGTCGCCATCGACATGGTGCTCACCGCCTTCGAGCGGGCGCAGCGGCTCTTCCCGCGGCCGGATCCGCGCCCGAAGATCACGCATTGCACGCTGATCAACGACGATCTCCTGCGGCGGATCAAGGCGGCCGGCGCGGTGCCGGCGCCGTTCACGTCGTACGGCTACTACAACACCGACAAGTTCCACTTCTACGGCGAGGAGCTGATGCGGCGGTCGATGGCCTATCGCTCCTTCGCCGATGCCGGGATCACGGCCGCCGCCGGCTCGGATTTCAGCCCCGGCCCGTTCGCGCCGATGATGGGGATGCAGGGCATGGTGACGCGCACCGGCTGGAACGGCGAGACGTGGGGCGCCAACCAGCGCATCAGCGTCGACGAAGCACTCCGCGTGCTCACGATCAATGGCGCGTATGCCTCTCATGAGGAGACGATCAAAGGCTCGATCACGCCCGGGAAGCTTGCGGACTTCGTCGTCCTCGGCGCCGACCCGCATGCGGTCGATCCAAACAAGATCAAGGACATCGCGGTCGTGCGCACCGTGACTGGCGGCAGGACGGTCTATCAGGCGTGACATCTGTCTCCATCGAGGCATGGCGGATCATCCCGCCCTAATTCGTCATGCCCGCACTTGTTAAGACTTGTTCGGGGCATGACGACGTTCTTTATGGGCGGCTTCCCGCGATCACGGGAGCGGCCCTTCGTCATGACGCCTCGTAAAGGCGTTCACCGCCCGTGCGTGTGGACGTTGAGCAGGGCGGGCGTGCCGGAGCGCACCTTGTCGAAGGCGCGCTTCAACGCCGCCGGCAGGTCGCCGGGATTCTCGACCTTCTCGCCGTAGCCGCCGCAGGTGTCGATCGTCTTCTCGAAGTCGGGCGACGGCTTGAGGTCGGTCAGCACCATGGAATTGGCCTTGGCGGCGGCGCCTTCGGGATAGACGTCGAGGGTCGAGCGGCGCACGGCGTGCCAGGAATGGTTGTTGCACACGATCGTGAGCGTCGGCAGGTTCTCGGCCCGCGCCACGTAGTGATAGGGCAGCGGATTGCCGAACATGTAGGAGCCGTCGCCGACCGAGACGATCACCTCGCGGCCGGGTGCGGCGAGCTTGGCGCCGAGCCCGGCCCCCAGGCCGAAGCCGAGGCCGCCCGACAAGAGATTGGCCATGTAGCTGCCGGGGACGGTCAGATCGAGCTGGCCGACATTGAGGCCGAGCTCGCTGACGATCACCGCGTCGGGCGCCTTCAGCTCGTTGACGCAGGCCGACAGCCATGCCGGATGGATCGGCGTCTGGGTGCGCACGGTCTCGAGCAGCTTCTTGCGCTTGGCCATGAGCTCGTCGTGCGCGGCCGTCATGGCCTTGCGCCGGGTGGCGATCGCCGCCTCCTTGCCCTTGGTCGCCGAGCGCAGCGCCGTGTGCAGCATGGTGATCGCCGCGCGCACCTCGCCGGTGACGAGAAGATCGGTCTCGATCTCGCGGAACGGATAGCGCGTGGCGAGTGGATCCGAGGACACGTGGATGACCTTGGCGCCGGCTTTCGGCGTCGCGACGCGCGGGATCCACGGCACGATCGAGTCGAGGACCAGGATCGCGTCGGCCTTGTCGAGCCATGCCCCGGACTCGAATCCGAGATGCATCGGATGGTCGGTCGGCAGGTTGAGATCGCGCGCCTCGTTCTGGACGACCGGCAGGGCGAAATCCTGGGCCAGCGCCGCCAGCGCGCCGACCGCTTCCGGATTGCGGCCCGCCGCCGAGGCGATGATCAGCGGGAACTCGGCCCTGGCCAGGAGTGCTGCCGCTTCCTCGATGACGTCTTCCGACGGCACCGCCGGCGGAGCACCCAGCGGCCGCGTGTTCGAGCGCCGCGGGTAGACGGCCGGGCCGGCCAGGACCTCGCGCGGCAAGGTCAGGTAGACCGGGCCGCGCGGCTCGCTCATCGCGATGTCGAGGGCGCGGTCGACGATCGTCGCCACCGGCTGGCCGGTGCGCAGCTCGTAGTCCCACTTGACCAGCTCGCGCACGAAGCCGCCCTGGTCGAACATCTCCTGGCCCCAGTGGATGGAGCGCTGGCGGGACGCGATGCTGCCGGTCTCTGTCAGCGGCGTGCGGCCGGCGGCGAGGAACACCGGGATGTTGTCGCGCGCCGCGTTCATCACGCCGCAGATGGCGTTCGCGGTGCCGACATTGACATGGACCATGACGCAGGCCGGCTTCCCGGCGATCCGGTAATAGCCATGCGCCATCGCCATGGCGACGTTTTCGTGTGGGACGGTGATGACCTTCGGGTATTTGCGCCGGCCCGCGTGATTGCGCGCCACCGCCTCGATGATCGGCGGGAAATCGGTCCCGGCATTGGCGAAGATGTACTCGATGCCGCGTTCGGCCAGCCGTGCCAGATAGGCCTCGGCCGTGATTTCCGCGTCGCCGTCCCTCATGAACCCACTCCGAAAAGCATGAATTTCGAGGGCCGGATGTTAGAGCAGCGGGACGGTGAAAGCAAAAGGCCGCCCGACGGGGCGGCCTTTGGGCGACGCGGTGCGCTACCTACCGCGTGATGTGCCACTGCCCGTCGGAGCCGAGACACGCCGTGCCGTAGAACGGCTGACCCGACGCGTCGATGGTCGCATCGCCGTTGAAGGTGCGGCAGTTCTGAGCCGGCGTCGCGGGTGCCGCGTAGGTCGGCCCCGTGTAAACCGGTGCCGGCGGCTGGTAATACACGACCGGCGGCGGCGCGTAATACACCGGCGGCGGCGGGTAATAGTAATAGGGCGGCGGGTAGTATCCGTATCCGTATCCGTACCCCGGGTAGCC
Source organism: Alphaproteobacteria bacterium (assembly GCA_036394195.1). Taxonomy (GTDB): domain Bacteria; phylum Pseudomonadota; class Alphaproteobacteria; order CACIAM-22H2; family CACIAM-22H2; genus DATJPD01. The sequence continues at coordinate 12,012 of DASWFO010000045.1, forward strand.
GAAGTTTAAGCCCAGGAACACATGGCTGCGCGCGAAGGCGGCGCCGGGCAGGCAAGCGGCCAGGACGACGGCTAGAACGGCGAAGATTTTCAGCAGCTTGGCCATTCGGCCCTCCTGATACCAGCCCCCACGCGACAACGCCCGATCGGGGCATTTATTCCATCAGATCTAAGAGCTTGCCGCGGCCGGCACAACCATTCTAACCGCCGAAGCTGACGCCGACCTGACCCCGCGTCCGATTTCAGCGCGCGGCGACCGGGGCGCCGGCCGGCTCCGGCGCGTCGACGCTTTCGGTGATCTTCTCCAGCACCAGGCCGCGGGTCTCGATGCCGATCGCGATCAGCGCGAAGGCGGCGATCAGGAAGGTGAGCGCGAAGGTGTGGAGCACATAGGCGCCCAGCCCATATTCCAGCATCAGGCCGACCACGGCCGGGGCCAGGAACGAGCCGATGCGCCCGATGCCGAAGAACCAGCCCACGGCGGTGGCGCGCATATGGGTCGGATAGAGCTCGCTGGCGTAGATGCAGCTCGGCCCATAGACGCCCGGGTTGACCCAGCCGACCGCGGCAATCGCCACGTACATCCATGAGCCGGTCGCCATGGCGAACCACAGGTGGAAGGCGGCGCCGACCAGATAATAGAAAAACAGCACCGGGCGGCGGCCATACCAATCGATCAGGAACGAGCAGGCGGCGTAGCCGAAAATCGCCGCCGACGCCTGGACCAGCTGGAGGACCAGCGCCTGGCTGAGCGGCATCCCGCGCTGAGTGAGGATAGTCGGCAGCATGAACAGGATGCCGTTCGACGACCACAGGAAGCAGAACGAGACGATCCACAACAGGACGGTGCGGCGTGCGCGCCCGCCGGCGAACAGCTGCAGCACCGTGATCCCCGGCTTCGTGCCCACCTCGGGCTTGATGTCGCGCGCGACGGGCGCCGCCGATTTCACGCCGGCCGCGGCCTCGATGTGCTCGACGGCGCGCCGCGCATCGTCGATGCGGCCGCGGCTCAGCAGATAGCGCACCGATTCCGGCATGAACCGCGCCACGAAGAACAGGAGCAGCGCCGGCAGCACGCCGACCGCGAACAGCACGCGCCAGCCGAAATGCGGCAGGATCAGGAGACTGAGCCCCGCGGCCACAAGAAGCCCGACCGGGAACGCGGTCATCATGCTGCCGGTCGCGCGCCCGCGGATGCGGCTCGGCATGAACTCGGCGGTCAAGGTGGCGGCCACCGGCACCTCGCCGCCCAGCCCGAAATTGGACAGGAAGCGGAAGGTCGCCAGCGAGGCGATGTTCCAGGACGCGGCGACCAGGCCGGTGAAGACGGCGAAGATGCCGACCGTCGATGCGAACGCGGTGCGGCGGCCGATGTAGTCGGAGATGGTGCCCCAGAACAAGGCGCCGAGGAACGCGCCGACCAGGCCGATCGTGGCGAGATAGCCGGCCTGGGCGGGGCTCAGCCCGAATTCCTGGCGGATCAGCGGCAAGGCGCCGCCGAACAGCGCGAAATCCGCCGCGTCGAACAGCGTGCCGAAGAATGCGACGGTGAAGAAGATCCTGTGCCAGCGCGAGAACGGCAGGCTTTCCAGCCGCGACACTAAGCCTGCGGATTGTTCGCCAGGAGAGGCCATCGCGTATCCCCCATCCGGCGCATCGTTGCTCGTGGCGGGAGCGGCGCCGAGGCTCCCGGTTTTGCGGCGAAGCATACAGGGCCCCGCGCACCCGGCCAAGCGCGCCGGCCGGTCAAGGCCTCGTGAGGGCCCCGGCTTGAAGCGGCCGCGCAAACTGATTACGGTCTCGACAACTTACCGCTGCAAAACGCCCGAGGGAGCGCCCGCCACCATGATGCTGGACGTCTTCAACCATTTCATGCCCAAGCCGATCATGGACCGGCTGAGCGAGCTCGTGCCCGGCCATGTGGCGCTCACCGCGTTTCCCGAGCTGCCGACCCTGTGGGACATCGACGCCCGGCTGCGGCTGATGGACGAGTTCGACGGCTATCAGCAGGTGCTGTCGCTGGCCAATCCGCCGATCGAGATGCTGGGGTCGTCCGACCGGACGCCGGAATACGCCCGGATCGCCAATGACGGCCTCGCCGAGCTGTGCCGCAAGCACCCGGACCGGTTCCCGTGCTTCATCGCCTCGATGCCGATGAACAATGTCGGCGCCTGCCTCCAGGAGATGGACCGCGCGATCCGCGATCTCGGCGCCCGCGGCATCCAGATTTTCACCAACGTGCTGGGCAACCCGGTCTCGGCGCCCGAGTTCCGCCCGATCTTCCAGCGCATGGCGAAGCACGGGCTGCCGGTCTGGGTGCATCCGATCCGCGGGCCCAACTTCGCGGATTACCCGACCGAGGCGGCGTCCGAGAACGAGATCTGGTTCACCTTCGGCTGGCCCTACGAGACCACGGCGTGCATGACCCGCCTGATCTATTCGGGGCTGTTCGATGAGCTGCCCGACCTCAAGATCATCACCCATCACATGGGCGGCATGATCCCGTATTTCGCCGGCAAGATCGACCTCGGCTTCAACCAGATCTTCTTCGGCGACACCGGCAAGAACCCGGTCGCCGAGAAGGCCGGGCTCAAGCAGCCGCCGATCACCTATTACAAGAAGCTCTACGCCGACACGGCGCTGAACGGCGACGCCAACGCCACGCGCTGCGGCCACGGCTTCTTCACCAGCGACCACTGCGTGTTCGCGACCGACGCGCCATTCGATGCCGACCAGGGCCGCTGGCTGATCGGCGGCACGATCAAGGCGGTCGAGACGCTCGACATCTCCGACGCCGAGCGCGCGAAGATCTTCAGCGGCAATGCCAAGAAGCTGATGAAGCTGAACTAGCGCCGCACGGCTACGATGAACGACACCCCCCGCCCGCTCGGACGGCAAACGCTCCACTGGAGCGTTTGCTGGCCGTCCTCGCGCCTCCCCCGCAAGGGGAGAGGGGAAAGACGCGCAGAGCGATTCTTATTCTTCCCCCCTCCCCCTTCGACGGGGGAGGGTTGGGATGGGGGTGACGTCAGATGAAAACCCAGACCATCCGCGCGAAGCTGCGCGACGGCGAAATGGGCGCCTATCTCGCGATCCCGGATCGCACGCCGGTGGGGGCGGTCATCGCGATCATGGAGATCTGGGGCGTCAACGACACGATGCGCCATCACGCGCACGAGTTCGCCGAAGCCGGGTTCGTCTGCCTGGTGCCCGATCTCTTTTGGCGGCAGGAGCCCGGTGTCGAGCTCTCCGACCGCAACCCCGAGCACGTCAAAAAGGCGTTCGATCTCTATTACGATTTCGACTACGACCTCGGCGTGCGCGACATGGAAGACACCGCTTCCTTCCTCAAGATGCATCCGGCGGTGAACGGCAAAGTGGGGGCGGTCGGCTACTGCCTCGGCGGCAAGCTCTGCTACCTGATGTGCTGCCGCACCGACATCACCGCCGCCGTCGCCTATTACGGGACGTATATCGAGCACAACATCCGCGAGGCGCCCAAGCTGCACCGGCCGTTCATGCTGCACATGGCGATGAAGGACCGCTGGGTGCAGGCCGAGGTGAACGAGCTGCTGGAGCGCCGGCTGTCACCCAATCCGCTGGTGACGATCCACAAATATCCCGAGGCCGACCATGCGTTCGCGCGCAAGGGCGGCAAGCCGTATCGCAAGGCCGAGGCCGACAAGGCGCTCGCGCTCACGGTGGAGTTCTTCAAGAAACATCTCGCCTGAAAGGGCGGCGAAGGGGAGGAGCCATGAAGCACATCTGTTTGGTCGCGGCCTTGATCCTGGTCCCGGCATCGGCGCAGGCGGCCGACAAGCCGGACTGGGCGTTTCCGGTGACCGAGAAGAACCTGCCGCCGCCTAAGGACCATGGCGAAGCCCACACCGCACCCGGTAGCTCCCTGGCGCTGACCCGGGCGCAGATCGACGACATGTTCAACGCGCCGGACTGGTTCCCGGACATGCATCCGGCCATGCCGAAAATCGTCAAGTCCGGCAACAAAGAGACGGGGGTACGCGCCTGCGGCGTGTGCCATCTGCCGACCGGCACCGGCCACGACGAGTCCGCCTATGTGGCGGGATTGCCGGCGGCGTATTTCATCCGCCAGATGGCCGATTACAAATCCGGCGATCGCAAGGGTGCCGGCACCATGGTGGCGATGGGCAAGATCATCACCGACGACGAGGTGCGGGAAGCCGCCGCGTATTTCGCCGCGCTGAAGCCGCGGCCGTGGATCCGGGTGGTCGAGACCGACACGGTGCCGAAGAGCTATATCGGCACGGGCAACAAGCGCCTGGCCCATCCCGACGGCGGCAGCGAGCCGATCGGCAGCCGGATCATCGAGATTCCCGAGGACGAGGAGATCGTGCTCAACCGCGACCCGCGCTCGGGCTTCGTCGCCTATGTGCCCCACGGCAGCCTCGCCAAGGGCGAGGCGCTGGTGAAGACCGGCGACAGCGGCAAGACGATCGCGTGCGCGATCTGCCACGGTCCGACCTTGCAGGGCCTGGGCGAGGTGCCGGGAATCGCCGGGCGGCACCCGAACTACATCGTGCGCCAGCTGTGGAGCGTGAAGAACGGCGAGCGCACCGGGACCTCGGCGGCACTCATGCAGGCCGTGGTTCAGAAGCTCAGCGTCGACGACATGCTGGCGATCGCCGCGTACACGGCGTCGCTGGCGCCGTAGAGAGGGAGCGCCCCGCGCCCAAACACTCCCTCTCCACCCATTCTTATGGGGGGAGAGGGTCGGGGTGAGGGGGGTCGGCGCGATCGCTCCCCACCTCACCCCGGCCCTCTCCGCCCCCAGGGGCGGAGAGGGGGAATATGACGCTGACGCGCCCCTAGATCCGATCCGGATACGGCAGGATGAAATTGTCGCGGTTCGGCATCTTCACCTGCGGCAGGGTCTTGGCGTCCATGACGTCGCTCTCGCCGATCAACTTGTTCGCCGCGAGAATATAAGCGGTGAGCGCGTAGACCTCGTCATCGGACAGGGAGCGCGGCGCCTGGAACGGCATGGCGCGCCGGATGTAGTCGAACACGGTCGTCGCGTAAGCGTAGTAGTTCTGGATCGTCTTCACCGTGTCGATCCCGTCGGTGAGCGGCGGACCGCCGACCAGCGGCCCCGCCCCCGGCGAGCCCCCGCCCTTGCCGCCCTCGGCATGGCAGGCCTGGCATTGCTGCTCGTAGAGCTTCGCCCCTTCGGCCGGCGTTCCCCGCCCCGGCGGCAGGTTGGTGCCATCCGGCAGGATGGCGATGTCCCAGGTCTTGAGGTCGCTCTCCGAGATCGGCTTGCCGAGGTTCGGGCTGTCGGCCTGCGCGGCGACGGCGGCGAGGCCCAGCGCCAGGGCGACGGCGGCGGTGCCTTTAAACATAGACATGCTTGATCTCCCCTTTGCCGTCGACGGCCCAGCTGGTCGTGCTGTTGTAGTGCTGGTTGGGAAATCCCAGCGGCGAGGTGAGAGGCTTGCTCGTCTGGCCGCGGGCGGCGACGAACTCGGCCCGCATCGGCTGCGCGTTGCCGGCCTCGTCCCAGGCGCGGCTGACGAGCACCGCCGGCTGGCCGTCCCAGCGCCAGGGCATGATGAAGCGGGTGAAGGCCTTGTCGTGCACCGGCCCCTGCAGTGCTGCTTCGCCCCAGCTCTTGCCGCCGTCGGCCGACACCATGACCTTGGAGATCCGGCCGGCCCCGGAATAGGCCACGCCGGAGATGGCGTAGAACCCGCGGTCCTTGAGGTTATGGCCCAGCGACGGGTGGGTGATGAAGCTCTTCACCTCCATCAGGAAGTGGAAGCGCCACGTCTTGCCGCCCGGAAGAAGCTGCGAATAGGTCTTGGTCTCGAACATGCTCATTGCCGGCTGGTCGACCGCCTTGAGGCGGCGCAGGAACTTCACGTTCATGTTGCCCTGATAGCCGGGCACCAGCAGGCGCATCGGGTAGCCGTTGCCCGGCATGAGCCGCTCGCCGTTCTGGTAAACCACGACCAGCGCGTCGTCATACGCCTTCTTGACCGGAATGCTGCGATCGAGGTGCTGCGCGTCGGCGCCTTCGGCGATCAGCCATTTGGCGCGCGCATCGATCCCGGCCTCATCGAGCAGGACGGAGAGCGGCACGCCCGTCCATTCCGAGTTCGAGGCGAGGCCATGGAGGGCCTGCGCCGTGATCTGCATCGGCTCGTTGGAGAACATCGGCGCCGAGTTGCCGGCGCATTCCAGGAAATGCATCCGCGTGACCAGCGGATAGCGCGACAGCGTGTCGAGGGTGAATTCCAGCGGCTGGCGCACCATCCCGTGGATGACCAGCTTGTGCTGGGCGGGATCGATGTTCGGGATGCCGCAATGGTTGATCGAGAAATGCAGGCTGTTCGGCGTCACCGTGCCGTTCAGCAGATGATGCGGCGTGCGCGCATGCGAATTGCGCAGCTCGCCCTCGGGGTTGCTGAGCGTCCGCACCACGGCCTTCTCGAACGGCGACGGCGTCTGCAGCGCCGGCGTGATCTGGCCGAACTCGAGGCCCCACGGGTCTTCTTTGAGCGGCTCGGCCGCGGCACCGGTCGCCGTCGCACCGGTGGCAAGGGCGCCGGCGACAGCGAGGCCACTGCCCAGCAGGGCCCGGCGGTTGATCAATCCATTACCGGCGATGAACTCCGGCGTGGGCGCGCGGCCCCGCCGAGCTAGATCGGTCATGAGCTTCCTCCCTGGCGCAACGCGCGTCGAACGTGTTTTTTTGCGCGCCCGGAAATGGTGCTCCTCAGCGCCGGCTTTGTCCAGTCGGGGCCTGCCGCGGTAGGCCGGAGACGCTACGAGGCGCCGTTGCCGAGGTAATCCAGCGTCAGGTTGCTCAGCCCGCGGATGCCGAGGATCAAGCCCGACTCGTCGATATAGAAGCGCGGCGAGTGGTTGGTCGGCACTTTCGTCGCGTCCTTGTCCTTGGGCGTGATGCCGATATGGATGAACACGCCAGGCGCCTGCTGCTGATAGAACGAGAAGTCCTCGGCGGCCGGGCTCTTGTCTTCCATCACGAGGTTGCCGGGCCCGGCGACCCGCGCGAGGGTCGGCAGCATGGCGGCGGTGAGCTGCGCGTCGTTGACCGTCACCGGATATTGCTTGCGGATGTTCACCATCGCCTTGGCCCCGGAGGACCCGGCAATCATCTCGGCGGTGGTCTTCATCCGGCTGTGGATGTCGTCGCGCATCGCTTCGTCATAGGCGCGCACGGTGCCGATCATCTCGACCTGGTCGGGGATGATGTTGTCGCGGTTGCCGCCATGGATGGCGCCGACCGTGAGCACCGACGGCTCCCTGGTGACGTTGACCTGGCGGCTCTCGATGGTCTGCAGGCCGATGATGACCTGCGCCGCGGCCACGATCGGATCGACGCCGGCCCATGGGCGGGCGCCGTGGGTCTGCCGGCCCTCGACGACGATCTTGAACACATCCGAGCTCGCCTGGGTCGGCCCGGACCGGTAGCCGAGCCTGCCGACATTGAGGCCGGCGACGACGTGCAGCCCGAAGATCGCGTCGGGCTTCGGATTCTGCAGGGCGCCCTCCTTGATCATCAGGGCCGCACCGCCCTCCTCGCCCTCGGGTGCGCCTTCCTCGGCCGGCTGGAAGATGAACTTCACCGTGCCCGGAATCTGGTCGCGCATGCCGGCGAGCAGCTCGGCGACGCCCATCAGGATCGCCGTGTGGCCGTCATGGCCGCACGCATGCATGACCGGCGTGTCCTTGCCGTTGTACATCGCGTGCACCTTCGAGGCGAACGGCACGTCGACTTCCTCGGCGACCGGCAGCGCATCCATGTCGGCGCGCAGCGCCACGACTTTGCCCGGGCGCCCGCCCTTCAGCACGGCGACGACACCCGTATGCGCGACGCCGGCGCGGACCTCGAGGCCGAGCGAGCGCAGGTGGTCGGCCACCAGCTTCGACGTGTTCACCTCGCTGTTGCCGAGCTCCGGATGCTCGTGGATGGTCCGCCGCCAGGCGATCACCTTGCTTTCCAGCCGCGCGGCCGCGGGATCGACCTGGGCCAGCAGCGCGTCGTCCGCGGCCGCGGCCGGCGAGCCCAGCAGCGGCAGCACCATCGCCGTACCGGCGACGGCGAGGGTCCGCAGGTCACGCAGATTGAGCATCGAGGTCTCCTTAGCTAGGGCTAACGCATTCGTCAGGTCACCGCGACAGGCGCCACGACCTCGATGTCGGTGACGACGTCGAGGATGACCGGGCGATCGAAGGTCAGCGCCTTGCGGAACGCCGGCTCAAAGTCGGCGGCCTTCTCGACCCTGAGGCCGACGGCGCCGATGTCTTCCGCGATCTTCGCGAAGTTGACCTTGGTGTAGGTCCACAGCTCGCGCGATTTCTCCGTCGGGTTCCCGCCATAGACGCGCTCGAAGCCGCGCTTGGACTGGTTGCCGCCGCCGTTGTTGTTGACGACGGTCACCGTGTTGATCTTCCAGCGCACGGCGGTCTCGATCTCGCCCAGGTGATACCAGAAGCCGGCATCGCCGGTGAACACCACGACCGGCCGGTCCGGGGAGCCGCACTTGGCGCCGAGCCCCGCCGGGTATGCCCAGCCGAGGTGTCCCGCGCTGCGGATGTAGCTCTGATCGGGTGTCCGCAGATCGTAGAAGCCGCCCATCCACATGCCGGCGTGGCCGGTGTCGACGATCACGATGCCGTTGTCCGGCACCAGGCGCGTCAGGTCGCTGCAGATCCGCTCGGGTCGGATCGGCCAGGCGTTCGACGTGACCGCCGGGTTGTATTTGGTCGCCCATTCGTCGCAGATCGAGCGCGCGTAATCGACCCAGGTCTTGCGGCGCGCGGCCGTGGTCTTGTCGGCGTGCTGCAGCATCAGCGACAGGACGGCCTTGGCATCGCCGAGCACGGCGGCCTTCAGCGGATAGTTGCGCCCCAACGCCTCCGCCTCGATGTCGATCTGGATCGCCGGCGTGCCGATCTTCGGCACCGCCCAGAAATGCGTCGTCATGCCGCCGGTCTCGCTGCCGACGAAGCACACGAGATCGGCCGCGTTCACCACCCGGTTGGCGCTTTCGCGCGAATAGCTCCCGACCACGCCGACCGACAACGGATGCACGCCGGGAATGGTGTCCTTGCCGTTCAGCGACGTCACGACCGGAATCTGCAGCGCCTCGGCCAGCGCCACCAGCTCGCGGCCGGCGCGCGACGCGCGCACCCCGCCGCCGGCGACGATCACCGGCTTGGCCGCCTCCTGCAGGAGCTTCAGCGCCGCCTGCACGTCGGCCAGGTCGGGCAAGGGGCGGAACGGCGGCACGTGGCTGAACCGCGGCTCGCAGAGCGCCTCCATCTCCGCCTCCTCGGCATCGATCTGCCCTTCGTTGCCGCGGAACTGCAGATGCACCGGCCCCGGCGTGCCGGAGACCGCGGCGCGGAACGCCTGCCGGACCATGTCCGGAAAGCGCTCGACCGCGTCGACGGTGGCGTTGAACTTGGTCACCGGCTCGAACGCCGGCACGTCGTCGACCTCCTGATACACCTTGCGGAACTTGGTGCGGGCATCGCGGCCGCCGGTGAATGCGATCACCGGTGAATGGGCGAGCCAGGCGTCGCGCAGGCCGGCCGCGAGGTTGAGCGCGCCGATCACCTGCGCCATGCACAGGCCGGGCTTGCCGGACGCGCGCGCGTAGCCGTCGGCCATGTAGGCCGCCGATTTCTCGCCGTGGCAGTGAATGCGCTGGATGTTGGTGCCGCGCCGCTCCATCTCGGCGAAGCTGTGCCGAAGCACCGCCGGCACCATGAACACATGGGTGACGCCGTAGCCCTTCAGCATGTCGGCCATCACCTGCGCGCCTGTCATTCTGGGCATGGAGGACTCCCCGTCACCTGTTATTTGCAATCAGAGGGACCGCTCTTCCGAGTGACTGTCACTTTTTCAATATCGAACAAGCCTTCGTATTGTCCTTCAAAACCATATTCGTCGCTCGTTGGCCCGGCATAGAAGCCGACCACGTCCACGTAAATGCCCTCATACGGCCGCGTGGTCAGCCGTTGATGCGCCTTCGACAAGTCATTGGTCGCCGCATCGCTCGCGCGCACCCAATATTCTTTGTTTGAGCCACAAGGTGAGAATGTTTCTACCTCCGCACCCCAAGTGTAGATGCCGCTGAACTTCCCTTCGCCAGCGATAGCGGCGTCCACCCGCAATGCCATAAGAAGCATCGCTCCGACGGCGAAATGGATCCCGGGTCGCGCTGCTTCGCAGCTTGCCCGGGATGACGAATGGGTGATGGTTCGGCCCGCGGTCATTTGATGGCCAACGGGTTGGTCGGCGAGCCGACGGCGCCGGTGATCGGGATTGCCGGGGCCACGAACATGAACTCGTGGACCTTGTCCTGGGCGCAGTCCTCGGCGAGGTCCTTCAGATAGAAGATCTCGCCCATGGTCATGCCCATGATCGGGATGGTGATCCAGTGCCAGGGCTGGTTGATGCCGGGCTCGCTCTCGTTCGGCCGCACCTCGCAGCCCCAGGTGTCGCTGGCGAGGGCTGCCAACTGGGTGCGCTGAATCCACTCCAGGGTCTCGAACGAGAAGCCCGGCGCGTCGCCGCCCGGATAGCCGTCCCAGCTGCCCGCCTTGATCTTCTGCTCCATCTGGCCGGTGCGCACGATGACGAAGTCGCCGCGCTTCACCACGACACCGTGCGCCTTGGCGGTGCGGTCGAGATCCTCGCAGGTGATCGCATAGCCGTCGTCGAGTGCCTCCTTGCCCTGCGTCCGTGCCACGTCGAGGAAGACGCCGCGGCCGACCATCTTGGCCTTGGTCTTCTCGATGCCGCATTTCTGCGCACCGGCCGAGGTCACCTCGCGGCAGTCATAGCCGTTCCACATGTGGTTCTCGTAGAAGATGTGGCCGAGGCCGTCCCACTGCGTGCCGCATTGCAGCGGCATCACCACCATGTCGTCGGCGGCGCGGATGCCGCGATGATCGAGCACGCC
>DASWFO010000046.1:0-2164 GCA_036394195.1 Alphaproteobacteria bacterium
GCGATGCGCTCGGCGCCCTTCGGGCTGCCGCCGTGCAGCAGCACCATGTCGGGATGCCGGGCGTGGACCCGATCGAGCCGGTCCCAGATCGCCCGATAGTCGTTGAAGTCGAGACCGCCCGTGAAGGCGACCTTGGGGCCAGCCGGCAGCAGCACCTCGGTTTCGGCCCGGCGCTTGGCGGCGAGAAAGTCGCGGCTGTCGATCATCGCGGCGGTCAATGTGCGATGGTTGACCATTGACCCGGCGCGCGGACGCCAGCATGAACCGGTGTGGCGCTCGAAGAGATCGGCGGCCTGATCGCGGAAGAGTTCCATGGCGTCCCGGCGTTCGATGAGGGTCAGGCCCTGTACCAGCAGGCGTTCGAGCTCCACCGAGCGGATTTCCGAGCCGTCCTGTTCCTTCTGGCTGCGCTTCTGGGCGCTCTCATTGTCGTCGAGGTCGCGCCGCACCCGTTCGCCGGCGCGATGGAACAGGTTGACGGTGGCCCACAGCAGGTCGTCGAGGTCGGGTTCGAGGCGGGTATCAAGCAGCGTCGCGATCAGGGCATCGAAGATGTCGGCGACGGCGCCATCGATGACGCGCGCTTCGGGAAGTGGGCGCGGATCCGGCTCGTCCTGGAAGGAACGGTAGCCGTGGAGCTGGAGTTCAGTGAGGACGTGCTCGGTCGGAGATGAAGGGAAGTCGTCGCGATCGGTCGTCATGGTGATGCCCTCTGTCGGATTGGCCGCGCCCATCGCGGCCTGCGTGGCGATCACCTGACGGCGGGCGGACCGGGGCTGCACCGCCGAGCGGCCGGAGCCTTGCGGAGGACGGCGGGCGGCGGCTATTTTGTTTCGCGATGCAAAGCCGGAAGCCCACGCGGCCCTCCGCGTGGAATATCCGGCGGCGGAAAATAGCCGCCGCCCGCCGTTGCGGCCCCGGGCCGCCTGCCGTCCGATCGCCCTCTCGCAGGCCGTGGGCGGGCCCCTTTCTGGCAAGGGAGGGATCACCGGGATTCGATGCGACGCCCGCGGATTCATCCAGCCGTTCCGACGTCCGTCGTCGACTCCATGAACCTGACCACGTCATCCGGGGCGAGCTGTTCGCGTAACGCTGCCCGAAGCGCATCGACACCGAGGTGGCGCAGGTCCTCGTTGAAGTCCTTGAGGCTCGGCGTGAGAGGGAGCGCCTCGATTCCGGCGGCCTGCGCCCGCTGGCTCAACTGCTGTGCCGCCCGTCGCCCGGGCGCGTCGTTGTCCTGCGCAACATAGAGGCGCCGCAGCGTGAGCGGCAGCCGGAAGACAGCGAGGTGATTGGCAGACAGCGCCGCAGCCATCGGCATCGCCGGCAGGATGGTGCGCACCGACAGCACCGTCTCCAGGCCCTCGCCCGCCGCCATGACGTCGCCGGCAGTGCCGAACTGAACGCCGTGCCCGGCGATCTCGCCCAGTGCGCGTCGTGGTGACGACACCGGGGCCTTGTCGCGGCCGCACGGATCGAGCCAGGTGCGGTGCAGGCCGGTGACCCTGGCATCGAGGTCGGTGACGGTCGATAGCAGCACCGGCCAGACCTCGTAGCGGTTGGCGCCGGTTGCCTCGTCAGTGGTCCGGTAGAAGCAGCGCGGATGGAATCGCAGCGCCCGCAGGTCTGGCGTGATCGCGATGCCGCGCGCCCGCAGATAGGTCTCCGCGATCGTGTCAGCGAGCGGGTCTGACAGCAGCAGCAGCCGGCGCGCAGCTTCCGGCAAACCATCCGGTGGTTCGGGCCGCGGTACGATCGGTGTGGGCTGCGCCAGGCCGAGGAATCTGCGCGCTTCGGCGAGAACATCGGCGAGGCGATCGAGACCGCAGCTCAACGCGATCAGGTCGAGCAGATCGCCGTGCTGGCCGGTGGCGGCGTCGGTCCATTTACCGGCGGCTCCTTTGCCGGACAACGGGCCGTACAGGCGGACATAGAGGCTGCGTCCGGGTGTGTTGGCGACATCGCCGACGATCCAGTAGCGGCCCTCGCGGTGACCGTTGGAGAGATAATGACGGCACACAGCCTCGGCGCTGCGCGCGAGACGGTGAGCGAGCTCAGCGGCTTGGGAGGACATGATGTTTCCTCCTTCACGCTGCTGACCGCTCGGCGATCCGCACCAGCGGATAGCGTTCCAACAGGGCGCCGAGGATTGTTGGCCCGTCGG
>DASWFO010000047.1:0-17005 GCA_036394195.1 Alphaproteobacteria bacterium
CAGCGCGAACAGCCGAAGGTCGCACCGCCGTAGAGGTGGTTCCCGAGCTGATGGAATCGCACTTCTCCTCCCGCGTCATCGGACTGGACCCCGGCTTCCGCCGGGGTGACGGACAAAGACCAGCCCCACCTCGTCATGCCGGCAAAAAGCCGGCATCCAGAGAATGCGAGAGGAAGCGCGAGTCTATCTGCTCGGGAACCGCTCTAAAGGCTCAGACCGCCCGGACCAGGGCGTGCCGCTTCCGGCCGGCGGAGAGCTTGATGTAGCCGTTCGCCGTGAGGTCGGCGGGACCGACGGTCGCGGCCTGATCGGTCACCACGACGTCGTTGACCCGGGCTCCGCCCTGCTGCATGAGGCGGCGGGCCTCGGCGTTGCTGGAGACGAGACCGGCGCGGTGAAGCAGCGCGTACACCGCCGGACGCTTGTCGAGCTCGGCCCGCGCGACCTCGATGGAGGGCAGCCCTTCGCCGGCGGCTCCCTGCTCGAACGTGCGTTGCGCGGTGGCGGCGGCCTCGCGCGCGGCCGCCTCGCCGTGGCAGAGCTTCGTCGCCTCGGTCGCCAGGATCTTCTTGGCCTCGTTGATCTCGGCGCCGTCCAGCTTTTCCAGCCGCGCGATCTCGTCGAGCGCCAGTTCCGTGTAGAGCCGGAGAAACCGCCCGACATCGGCATCCTCGGTGTTGCGCCAGAACTGCCAGTAATCGTACGGGCTCAGCCGGTCGGGGTTGAGCCAGATCGCGCCTTGCGCGGTCTTTCCCATTTTGGCGCCGGAGGCCGTCGTCATCAGCGGCGTCGTGAGCCCGAACAGCGAGAGGTCGGCGACACGGCGGCCGAGCTCGACGCCCATGACGATGTTGCCCCACTGGTCGGAGCCGCCCATCTGCAGGACGCAGCCATGACGCTTCGCCAGTTCCACGAAGTCGTAGGCCTGGAGGATCATGTAATTGAATTCGAGGAACGACAGCGGCTGGTCGCGCTCGAGCCGGAGCCGCACCGAATCCATGGTGAGCATGCGGTTCACCGAGAAGTGGCGGCCCACGTCGCGGAGCAGCGGGATATATTTCAGCTCATCCAGCCAGTCCGCGTTGTTTGCCACGATCGCGTCGGTGGGCGCGCTGCCAAACGACAGGAAATTGGCGAAGCTGCGCTTGATCGAGGCCATGTTGGCGGCGATCTCGGCCTCGCCGAGCAGCTGCCGCGTCTCGTCCTTGCCCGACGGGTCGCCGATCTTGGTGGTGCCGCCGCCCATCAGCGCGATCGGCTGGTGGCCGGTCTTCTGCAGCCAGCGCAGCATCATGATCGAGATCAAATTGCCGATATGCAGCGAATTCGCGGTGCAGTCGTAGCCCACATAGGCGGTGACACGCCCGGCCGTCGCGGCGGCGTCGAGGCCGTCGAGATCGGTTCCCTGGTGGATGTAGCCGCGCTCCGAGAGCACGCGCAGGAAATCGGATTTGAAGGACGCCATAGCGGCGTCGTTTACCACGGCCGTCGCCTGGGCCACAATCACGCCTCATGAGCAGCGATTCGAAGACGACCTGGCGGGCCATCGGCCTGATGAGCGGCACCTCGCTGGACGGGGTGGACGCCGCCGTGGTCGAGACCGACGGCGAGGCCGTGGTCCGGCGCGGCCCGGCGCTGACTATCCCTTATGAGAAGAGCCTGCGCGAACGCCTGCGCCGGGCGCTGGGCGGACGCCACCCGGTCAAGGCGATCGAGCGCGCCATGACCGTGGCCCATGCCGAGGCAGTCGCCGCCCTGCTTGCAAAATCCGGCCACAGGGCGGCCGATATCGACCTGGTCGGGTTTCATGGCCAGACGATCGTGCATCGGCCGGCCGAGGGCGTCACCTGGCAGATCGGCGACGGGGCTCTTCTCGCGGCGCGCACCAAGATCGACGTGGTGGCCGATTTCCGCAGCGCCGATGTGGCCGCGGGCGGCCAGGGCGCCCCGTTCGTTCCGGTGTTCCACCAGGCGCTGGCGGACAAGCTGGAGCGGCCGCTCGCCGTGCTCAATATCGGCGGCGTCGCCAACGTGACGTGGATCGGCCGCGGCACCGAGCTGCTCGCCTTCGACACCGGCCCGGGCAACGCCCTCATCGACGACTGGATGCTGGCCCGCACCGGCCGGGGCGTGGACGAGAACGGCGCCCATGCCGCGCGCGGCAAGGTCGACCCGGCAGTGCTGGAACGCCTGCTCGGGCACGAATATTTCGGGCGTCAGCCGCCCAAGTCGCTCGACCGCAACGCGTTCGACCCGGCACCGGTCGAGAAGCTGTCGGCCGAAGACGGCGCCGCGACCCTCACCCGGTTCACCGCCGCGGCGGCGGCCGCGTCCAGCCGGCACTTTCCCCAGCCGGCGCGGATGTGGATCGTCACCGGCGGCGGCCGCCGCAATCCGACCCTCATGGCCGAACTTCGCCGCGCCGTCGGCGCTACGCCGATCCGTGCCGCGGAGGACGTCGGCTGGGACGGCGATTCGCTGGAGGCCCAGGCATTCGCCTACCTCGCGGTGCGCTCGCGCCGCGGGTTGCCGCTGAGCTTCCCATCGACGACCGGCGTGCGCCGCCCCATGGAAGGGGGCCGGTTCTTTCCCAAGGCCTGACCACGCGCGCAGTCACCGCAACACATGTCCACGCACAACGTCTATGTCCGCAAGGATCTGACGCTCCGCCGCGCCCGGGCCGCCGACGTGGCCCGCATCCGGGACGTCGTCACCCTTGCCTATGCGAAATACATCGAGCGCATCGGCCGCAAGCCGCCCGCGATGAGCGCCGACCTGGCGAGGGCCATCGATGAGCATCAGGTGTGGGTGGTCGATCACGGCGACGCCCTGGTCGGGGTCCTGGAGCTCGTCCCGCACGAGGGCGATCTGCTGATCGAAAACGTCGCGGTGCGGCCGAGCCATCACGCGCAGGGGATCGGCCGCATGTTCGTGCAGCTCGCCGAATCCGAAGCCGCGAAGCAGAAATCGGCGGCCGTCCGGCTCGCCTTCGATGAGCGGTGCGTCGAGGCCCTGACCCTGTGCAAGAGCCTCGGCTATCTCGAGGCGCACCGGGATCCGCGTCAGCAGACCCTGGTGCGCCTCGCGAAGTCGATCACGAAGCGGGCGTAGCCGTCATCGCCCACCAGAGTAACCGCAGAGAGCGCCGAGTAGACGCGGAGGGCGCAGAGTCATTGTCCGTCATCGCGAGGAGCGCAGCGACGAAGCGATCCAGCAGGGGGCGAGCGCCCTGGATTGCTTCCGACTCGCGAAGCTCGGCGTCGCAATGACGCTTAGGGGCGTCTGCGCTTCTCAGCGTCTCCGCGGCAAAAATCCTGGATGCTCGCGGACGCGGGAATGACGTCGCAGAGAAAGAGAAGGAGACCGCTACTTCGCGGCCGCCTTTTCTTTTTCTTTTTCGCGGCCCGTCGGCTTGGCCGGCTTGGGGGCCGGGGCCATGGCGCGTTCGACATAGTCCTCGACCGCGGCATCGAGCTTGTCGAGCCGGTCGGTGAAGAAATGGTTGGCGCCCTTGATGATCCGGTAGTCGATCTCGATGTCGCGCTGCTTGCTGAGCTTCTCGGACAGCTTCTTGACCGACTC
Organism: Alphaproteobacteria bacterium; assembly: GCA_036394195.1. Classification (GTDB taxonomy): domain Bacteria; phylum Pseudomonadota; class Alphaproteobacteria; order CACIAM-22H2; family CACIAM-22H2; genus DATJPD01. Next base: position 3,583 of record DASWFO010000047.1, read on the forward strand.
TTCCGGCACCGTCTCGTCCTTGTCGCCCTGCAGGATCAGCCCGGAGGACGGGCAGGGGGCAAGAAAGCCGAAATCGTAGATGTTCGCCGGCGGCGCCACCGAGATGAATCGGTCGATTTCCGGCCGGCGCATCAGGAGCTGCATGCCGATCCAGGCGCCGAAGGAGAACCCGGCGATCCAGCACTGGCCGGCATTGGCGTTGTAGGCCTGCAGCCAATCCAGCGCCGAGGCGGCGTCGGTGAGCTCGCCTTCGCCGCGACCGAAGCCGCCCTGGCTCCGCCCGACCCCGCGGAAGTTGAACCGCAAGGTGGAGAACCCCTGGCGGGTGAACACCTGGTTCAGGGCGTAGATGACCTTGTTGTGCATCGTCCCGCCATGCTGGGGGTGGGGATGCAGCAGCAACACGATTGGCCGACGCTCGCCCTTGGCGGGCGCGTAACGCCCTTCCAATCGACCTTCGGCGCCATTGATGATGACTTCGGGCATGGGGACCTATTGCAAAACAATCCGGGCGAGGCGGGTAATATCCGATTTCCTAGCTAGGTATTCCGGCGGGCTTATATAATGGACCATGGCTTTAATTTCCGATCATCCCGCTTAGGTATATTCTTGACTGCCGTAGTAGGAGAACCTATGTTCGGCCAAACACCTACGGTGTCCGGCTGAGGTCGTCCGGATATTGGGGTTCGTCAGGGGCAGATTAGCACGCGCTCGCGGGCACATAATAGGAAGTGGAAGCCATGATCTTCAAGCTTCTTGGGGAAGAAATTGACGCAATTCTTGCACGCGACCCGGCGGCGCGGTCCCGGACCGAGGTGGTATTATGCTACCCCGGCCTTCACGCCGTGGTCTTGCACCGCTTGGCCAACGCGGCGTGGCGGCACGACTGGAAGCTGTTCGGGCGCCTCATTTCCCACCTCGCCCGTTGGTTGACCGGTATCGAGATCCATCCGGCCGCCAGGATCGGCCGCCGGCTGTTCATCGACCACGGCATGGCCGTGGTGATCGGCGAGACCTCGGAGATCGGCGATGATGTGACGATCTACCAGGGCACGGTCCTGGGTGGGACCTCGCTGGATCAGGGCAAGCGCCACCCAACGCTGGGCAACCGCGTCATCGTGGGCGCCGGCGCCAAGCTCCTCGGACCGATCACCGTGGCCGATGATGCGCGCATCGGGTCCAACGCCGTCGTTTTGAAGGATGTGCCGGCGGGCGCCACCATGGTCGGCGTGCCGGCGCGGCCGGTCGTGCGTAATGCCGTGAAGAAGGACCGCGCCGATTTCTGCGCCTACGGCCAGGATGCCGATCTGCCCGACCCGGTGGCGCGGGCGCTGGACGGCCTGTGCGGCGACCTCGCGGCACTTCGCGCGCGCGTGGTCGAGCTCGAGGCGCAGCTGGTCCGCCAGCAGCTGCCGCTCGATGACACGGCGACGCTGGAGATCGAGCCGAAGCAGTACGCGCAGCGCTGAACATTTTCCGAAGGAGACGGACAGTGAAACTCAGCACCAAAGGTCGCTACGCCGTGATGGCGATGGTCGATCTGGCAAGCAACAGCAAGGGACAGCCCGTGGCTCTGGCCGACATCGCCGAGCGGCAGGAGATTTCGCTGTCGTATCTCGAGCAGCTGTTCGCCAAGCTGCGCAAGGGCGGCCTGGTGAAGAGCGTGCGCGGCCCGGGCGGCGGCTACCTGCTGGCGCATCCGGTCGAGGAGTCGCGCATCTCGGACATCATCGTCGCCGTGGACGAGCCGATTCGTGCCACGCGCTGCGCGCCCGGCTCGCCATCCGGCTGCCGCAGCAACCGCAGCCGCTGCCTGACCCACGATCTGTGGGAGGAGCTCGGCAACCAGATCCATCTTTACCTGAGCTCGGTGACGCTGGCCGATATCTGCAACCGCCGGGTGCTCGGCACCAGCGGCATGATCAGCCACGGCACGGCCGCACCCGCCGACGCGCAGGTCGGTGCGGCGGAATAGGAGCGCGACGCGAGCCCCGCCATGACCCGCCCCGTCTATCTCGACTACAACGCGACGGCGCCGCTGAAACCGGCGGTGATCGAAGCCATGATGGCTGCGTTGGCGGAGTGCGGCAACGCGTCGTCGGTGCATCGTTTCGGGCGGCTGGCCCGCCGCTCCGTCGAGGCGGCGCGCGAACAGGTGGCGGCCCTCGTCGCCGCCCTGCCACGGCAGGTGGTGTTCACCGGCGGCGGCACCGAAGCCAACAATCTCGCGATCGCCGCGGCCTGTGCCGGCCGGCGCCTCATCGTCTCCGCCGTCGAGCATGATTCGGTTCTGAAGGCGGCCGCCGGCGCCGAGGCGCTGCCGGTCGACAGCCGCGGCGACGTCGATCTCGCGGCGTTGCAGGCGATGCTCGAGCGCGACAAGCGGCCGGCCCTGGTCGCGGTCATGCTCGCCAATAACGAGACCGGCGCCACCCAGCCGGTGGCGCTGGTGGCGCAGCTCGCGCATTCGCACGGAGCGCTCGTGCATTGCGACGCCGTCCAGGCCGCTGGCAAGATGACCATCGATGTCGCGCGTCTTGGCGTCGACACGCTGGCGCTGTCCGCCCACAAATTCGGCGGGCCGCAGGGCGTCGGTGCGCTGGTGGTCGCCGACACGGTCGACATCCGGCCGCTCTTGGTCGGTGGCGGGCAGGAGCGCGGCTGGCGCGCGGGCACCGAGAACGTCGCGGCCATCCGCGGCTTCGGCGTCGCGGCGGAGCTGGCGGCCCGGGATTTTCCGGCCATGCAGGCACTCGCCGCGCTCCGCGACGAGATGGAGCGGCACCTCCTGCGCGTGGCGCCGGATGCGGTGGTCTTCGCGCCTGGGGCCGGGCGCCTCCCGAACACGAGCTGTATCGCCATGCCCGGCGTCGCCGCGGAGACCCAGGTCATCGCATTGGATCTCGCCGGTGTGGCGGTGAGCGCCGGCTCGGCCTGCTCGTCGGGAAAGATCCGCCCGTCGCACGTGCTGCGCGCGATGGGCGCGTCGCCCGACCTGGCGGCGAGCGCCATACGCATCAGCCTCGGCTGGCGGACGCAGGCTTCCGATATCGATCATCTGGTGGAGGCGTGGACCGCGCTTCGGGCGCGGGCCGGGGCCTCACCTACGGGACTGGCCGAGCGGCCGCTCCCGGCAGCGTCATGAAGGAGTAGACTATGACCACCGTTCAGACCACGACGCCGACCAAGTCCGCAGCTCCGCCCACCGCCAAGGTGAACGACGGCTCGAACGCCCCCAAGTCGAACGCCCCCAAGCGGCCGGTCTATCTCGACTACCAGGCGACGACGCCGATGGACCCGCGGGTGCTCGAGACCATGATGCCGTATTTCATGGAGAAGTTCGGCAATCCGCATTCGCGCAACCACACCCACGGCTGGGAAGCCGAAGAGGCGGTCGAGCACGCGCGCAAGCAGGTGGCCGACCTGATCGGCGCCGACGAGCGCGAGATCGTGTTCACCTCCGGCGCCACCGAATCCAACAACCTCGCGATCTCGGGTGTCGCGCAGTTCTACAAGGACAGGAAGAACCACATCATCACGCTGGTCACCGAGCATAAATGCGTGCTCGACACCTGCCGGCACCTGGAGCTGCAGGGCTTCCACGTCACCTACCTGCCGGTCCACAAGGACGGCCTGCTCGACCTCGAGCTCCTGAAGAAGACGATCACCGACAAGACCGTGGTCGTCTCGGTGATGGGCGCCCATAACGAGATCGGCGTCATCCAGCCGCTGAAGGAGATCGGCGAGATCTGCCGCTCGCGCGGCGTGTTCTTCCACACCGACTGCGCCCAGGCCTTCGGCAAGATCCCGCTCGACGTGAACGAGATGAAGATCGACCTGATGAGCATCTCGGGTCACAAGATCTACGGGCCGAAGGGCATCGGCGCCCTCTATGTCCGGCGCAAGCCGCGCATCCGTCTCGTTCCCTTGATTCACGGCGGCGGCCAGGAGCGCGGCTTTCGGTCCGGTACCCTGCCGGCCCCGCTGTGCGTCGGGCTGGGAGCAGCGGCCGAGATCGCCAAGCGCGAGATGGAGTCCGACAACGCGCATGTGTTGAAGCTCCGCGACCGGTTCTACAAGCGGATCACCGACCGGCTGGCCGAGGTGTACCTCAACGGCGACCTCAAGCAGCGGCTGCCGGGCAACCTCAATCTCAGCTTCGCCTATGTCGAAGGCGAAGGCCTGATGATGGGCATCAAGGACCTGTCGGTGTCGTCGGGCTCGGCCTGCACCTCGGCCTCGCTCGAGCCGTCCTATGTGCTGCGGGCCCTCGGCGTCGAGGAGGACCTGGCGCACACGAGCCTCAGGATCGGCTTCGGCCGGTTCACCACGGAAGACGAGATCGATTACGCGGCCGACCGCATCATCGAAGCGGTTCAGAAACTGCGCAACATGAGCCCGCTCTGGGAGATGGCGCAGGAAGGGATCGACATCAAATCAATCAAGTGGGCCGCCCATTGAGGCCGCTGATCGTGATATAAGCGCACCCAATTCGAATGGAGACAGACCATGGCGTACAGTGAAAAGGTCATCGACCACTACGAAAACCCCCGCAACATCGGGGCGCTCGACAAGAACGACCCGGGTGTGGGCACCGGCCTGGTCGGCGCCCCGGCCTGCGGCGACGTGATGAAGCTGCAGATCAAGGTGGGCGCCGACGGCATCATCGAGGACGCGAAGTTCAAGACGTTCGGCTGCGGCTCGGCGATCGCGTCGAGCTCGCTGGTGACCGAATGGGTCAAGGGCAAGTCGCTCGACGAGGCGGCCAGCATCAAGAACACGCAGATCGCGCAGCACCTGGCGCTGCCGCCGGTGAAGATCCACTGCTCGGTCCTGGCCGAGGACGCGATCAAGGCCGCGGTCGCCGATTACAAGGCGAAGAACAACGGCGCCAAGGCGGCGGAGTAACGCGAGGACCACGTGAGCGACATCATACAGACCAGAACGACCAGCGACGGCGCTCCGCCCGCGCCGCCGCCTGCGAAGCGGCCGGCGCGGCCGCGCCCGGCGGCGATCAGCGTGACGGCGGCGGCGGTGGCGCGCGTCCGGCAGCTCTTGGACAAGCGCGGCAAGCCGGCGGCCGGCGTGCGCATCGGCGTGCGCTCGCGCGGGTGCTCGGGGCTCACCTACACCCTCGAATATGCCGACGCGAAGGCGCCGGCGGACGAGGCGGTGCAAGTCGACGGCGTCACCATTCTCATCGATCCGAAGGCCTCGATGTTCATCTTCGGGACCGAGATGGATTTCGTCGAGGACAAGCTGCAGTCCGGCTTCGTGTTCCGCAACCCGAACGAGAAAGGCCGGTGCGGCTGCGGCGAATCGTTCCACGTCTGACGCCGGTGGCGGGTCGCTGACGGCCGGCCCTCTCCCGCGGGGCGAGCAGAGGCCGGCCGCGATGTTTCTGAACCCAGCATGAACGAACTCTCCTCCTTCATTGCCGCGACGCCGGCGCCGGCCGCGCCCACGACCTGCTGGTCGTGCAAGGGGCCGGTCGACGCGACGGCGCTGTTCTGCCCGACATGCCGGGCGGTGCAGCCGCCGCATCCGGCCGATCATTTCACGCGGCTCGGCCTGCCGGTCAGCTTCGCCGTCGACGCGGCCGAGCTCGACCGCCGGTATTTCGCCGCCCAGCGCCTCTTGCATCCCGACCGCTTCGCGACCAAGACGCCGCGCGAGCGCGCGATCTCGCAAAGCCAGGCCGTCGGCCTCAACGCGGCGTATGAGACGCTGAAGGATCCGCTGGCCCGGGCGACGTATCTCCTGTCTCTGAAGGGTGTGTCGGCCAATCCCGACGGCTGTCACACGGTGAACGATCCGACCCTGCTCATGGAGCAGATGGAGCGCCGCGAGGCCCTGATGGAAGCGGCGAGCCCGGAGGCCGTCGACGCGATCGCGCGCGAGGCCGCCTCGCACGTGCGCGACAGCGAAGCGGCGATCGCCGCCGCGTTCGCAGGCGGCGACCTGGAAAAGGCGGGCCGCGAGACGACGCGCCTCAAATACCTGGTGAAGCTTGTCGAGGAAGCCCGCGCCCGCAAGGCGAAGCTGGCCGCTTCGGAGAAGGCGAAGTGACGGAAAAAGGCCATGGCAACCCCTCTCCTCCAAATTCATGAACCCGGCGAGACGCCGCTGCCGCACGAGCAGGAGCGCGGGCTGGCGGTCGGGATCGACCTCGGCACGACCAATTCCGTCGTCGCGCTCGCGCGGGCCGGCAAGACCGAGGTGATCAGCGACGCCGCCGGCCACACGCTGGTCCCGTCGGTCGTCGCCTATCGCGATGAGGAGGTCGTGGTGGGCGAGGACGCGCGCCGCGAGCTCCTCGACCGGCCGCAGATCGTGGTGAGCTCGATCAAGCGCCTGATGGGCCGCGCCGCCGCCGATCTCAAGGGCGTGGCCGGCACATTGCCGTATGAGCTGGCGCCGCCGGCGGAAGGCGGCATGGTGCGGCTCAAGATCGGTGCCAGGATGCTGTCGCCGGTCGAGATTTCGGCCGATATCCTGCGGGCGCTGAAGGCGCGCGCCGAAACCGCCCTCGGGCAGTCGGTCGATCGCGCGGTGATCACGGTGCCGGCCTATTTCGACGATTCGGCGCGCACCGCGACCCGCGACGCGGCGCGCCTTGCCGGCCTCGAGGTGCTGCGGCTGGTCAGCGAGCCGACCGCGGCGGCGCTGGCCTACGGGCTCGACAGCGGCTCGGAAGGCCTCTACGCGGTCTACGACCTGGGCGGCGGGACGTTCGATTTCTCGCTGCTGCGCCTGGAGAAGGGCGTGTTCCAGGTGCTGGCCACCGGCGGTGACGCGGCCCTGGGCGGCGACGATTTCGACCACGCGGTGGCCGAGCGGTTCCTGAAGGAGCGCGGCCAGACGCGCGTCGGCGCCGACCAGGTCAAGCAGGCGCTGATGACCGCGCGGCTCGCCCGCGAATGTCTGTCAGGGCACGCGGACTGGAGCGGGACGCTCGACCTGGAGGGGAAACCATCGCGGCACGCGCTTGATGCGGCGTCACTCGAGGCCCTGATCGCCCCGTTCGTCGACCGGACGGTCGCGATCTGCCGCGGCGTGCTGGAGGATGCGGCGGTCTCGCCGACGGCGCTCGGCGGCATCGTGCTGGTCGGCGGGACGACGCGGACACCGCTGGTGCGGCGCAAGGTCGCGGCGTTGTTCGGCCGCGAGCCGCTCGCCGACATCAACCCCGATGAGGTGGTGGCGGTGGGCGCGGCGCTGCAGGCCGAGGCGCTGACGGTCGGTTCGGACACGCTGCTGCTCGACGTGACTCCGCTGTCGCTGGGCCTGGAGACCATGGGCGGCCTGGTCGAGAAAATCGTCGAGCGCAATACGCCGATCCCGGTCGCCAAGGCGCAGGAATTTACGACGTATCAGGACGGTCAGTCCGCCATGGCGATCCATGTCGTCCAGGGCGAGCGCGAAATGGTGGATCAGTGCCGCTCGCTGGCCCGGTTCGAGCTGCACGGCATCCCGCCGATGGTCGCGGGCGCGGCGCGCATCCGCGTCACCTTCGCGGTCGATGCCGACGGGCTGCTCACCGTCAGCGCCGCCGAAAAGACCAAGGGCGTCGAGGCACGGGTCGAGGTCAAGCCCAGCTACGGCCTCACCGAGGACGAGATGGCGTCGATGCTGCGCGACAGCATCGACAACGCCCGCGAGGACATGGAGCATCGCTTGCTGGTCGAAGCGCGCGTCGACGCGCGCCGCGCGGTGAACGCGGTGCAATCGGCGCTGGCGGCCGACGGCGACCTGCTGGACGGGGCCGAGCGCGCCGATATTGACGCCGCGATCGCGGCGGTCGAGAAGACCATGTCCGGCGCCGACCGCGACGCCATCGGTGCCGCGGCCGAGGAGTTGGAGAAGATCACGCGCCCGTTCGCCGAGCGGCGGATGGATCGCGGCATCCGGGCGGCGTTGGCCGGCCGGCACGTGGATCAGTTGAGATAAGGAGGCGATAAGCCGACACGACCATGCCCAAGATGACGTTCATAAGTCCCGATGGGACGCGCAAGGAGGTCGAAGCGCCCGTCGGCCTGTCGGTTCTCGAGATCGCCCACCGCAACGGCATTTCCCTGGAGGGAGCCTGCGAGGGCTCGCTCGCCTGCTCGACCTGCCACGTGATCGTGACCCCGGAGGATTACGAGCGCCTGCCCGAGGCCTCGGAGGACGAGGAGGACATGCTCGACCTCGCCTTCGGCCTGACGCACACCTCGCGGCTCGGTTGCCAGATCATCATCACCGAGGAGCTCGACGGCCTCACGGTCACCTTGCCGAGTGCGACGCGCAACATGATGGTCGACAAGTAGCGGAGCGGGGATAGCTCATGGCGCTCAAATGGACGGACGTGCGCGAGATCGCCATCGAGCTGGCCGACGCACATCCGGATGCCGACGTGGTCAATCTGCGCTTCACCGACCTGTGGAAATGGGTCCAGGAGCTGCCGGACTTCGCCGACGATCCGAACAAATCCAACGAGAAGATCCTCGAGGCAATCCAGGCGGCCTGGCTCGAGGAGAAGGACTGAGCGGATCACCGATGCGCGATGCACCCCCCTCCCTACCTTCCCCACAAGGGGGGAGGGAAAAGAGTTGCACTTCCCTCTGACTCCCTCCCCCTTGATGGGGGAGGGTTGGGGTGGGGGTGACTCACGATGCTCGGAGATCGCTGACTGACCTCTCCCGCGTCGTGGTAGAGGGGCTCGGAGCGCCACGCTGCTAAAAGTTTTTCCCTCTCCACCCATTCTGATGGGGGGAGAGGCCGTGAGCCCGGGCGGATGCGCGGGTGAACGAGAGAGGGGCTCTTATACGAGGGTGAGGGGGGCTCCTCACTTCTGGTAGACTAGCCGTTGCTATGCCTGACGCTCACAGCTTTTCCGATCTCCCCCGCGGCAGCCGGATCGTGGTCGCCATGTCGGGCGGTGTCGATTCCTCGGCGGCCGCGGCGCTGCTCGTCGAGGCGGGGTTCGACGTGGTCGGCATCACGTTGCAGCTCTACGATCATGGGGCCGCGGCGGGCAAGAAGGGAGCATGCTGCGCCGGGCAGGACATCTACGACGCCCGCGCCGTGGCCGACCGGCTCGGCATCCCCCACTACGTTCTCGATTACGAGCAGCGCTTCAAGACCGAGGTGATCGACACGTTCGCCGATGCTTATGTGCGCGGCGAGACACCGATTCCGTGCGTCGACTGCAACCGCACCGTCAAGTTCCGCGACCTCGTCGCCACGGCGCGTGAGCTGGGCGCCGTGGCGCTGGCGACCGGCCATTATGTCCGGCGCACCACCGGCCCCGCCGGGGCCGAGCTGCGCCGCGCGGCCGACCCGGCGCGCGACCAGAGTTATTTCCTGTTCGCCACCACCCGGGCGCAGCTCGACCTGCTGCGCTTCCCGCTGGGCGGGCTGCCGAAGGACGAGACGCGCGACATCGCGCGCCGTTTTGGCCTCAGGGTGGCGGAAAAGCCGGACAGCCAGGATATCTGTTTCGTGCCCAGCGGCTCCTATGCGCGCGTGATCGAGAAGCTGCGGCCGGGTGCCGTCGAGGCGGGCGACATCGTTCATGTCGACGGCACGGTGCTGGGCCGCCACGACGGCATCGTCGGGTTCACGGTCGGCCAGCGCCGCGGCCTGGGCGTGGGCACCGGCGAGCCGCTCTATGTCGTCCGCCTCGAGCCGGAGGCGCGGCGCGTCGTGGTCGGGCCGCGTCAGGCCCTGGCGCGGGAGGGGGTGCAGCTGCGCGACGTCAATTGGCTGGGCGATGCCCCGGCCGACGCGGACGGCGAGCGCATCACCGTCAAGCTGCGCTCGACCGGCCGGCTGCTGCCAGCGGCGCTGCGCATGACCCCGGGCGGCCGGGCCGAGGTGCGGCTGGACCGGCCGGAATTCGGCGTCGCCCCGGGTCAGGCGTGCGTGTTTTATCGCGACGACCGGGTGCTGGGCGGCGGCTGGATCGCCGCCGCGGCGTGACCCGGGCGGCGGCCACCGGCGCGGGTTGACGCGCCGCAGCCGAGCCTCTACATACCCGCCCTTCGGCTGGAGTATCCTCCGGCCCCGGCGGCTGCGTAGCTCAGCGGTAGAGCAGGGGAATCATAATCCCTTGGTCGGGGGTTCAAATCCCTCCGCAGCCACCAATAAGTTCTCTCGAATTCAAAGCGATGCAGCGCAACGAGGCCAAGAACTTGCTGAAAAACCGCGTTGCCGAAGATTGCCTCATATTTCCGTGCGTTCTCGCGGGTTGCGTTCGGCTACTCGAGTTTTGACTCCACAAATGACTCCACAGGATCGGCCTTTTGTTCGGCGTGCGTTCATGGAGCACGCGTGCGCGTCTATTACGGGCGAAGCGACGGTCTGCGACAGCCGCGTCGATCTGACGTCCGAGAGGCGCTATTAGGCGACGCTATAGATAAACGTCCGCTTGTCGGCATCTCTCGGACATCTTCGGGCCCGCGAGCCTACGCAGCAGATGTGCCATGTGTGGACGGCTCCCTGTTGGTAAGGGCTTTCTTCACGGTGCAGCTGGTCGGTTGCGGCCATGTGTTCGGCCTGTTTGCGCACCGCCAGCGGTGAACGCTTCGATATGAACGCGATGACCGCGGCTCACCGGACGCTCCCGGTCGGGACTATCGTCCGCGTCATGAATCTTGAAAACCACCGATCCGTATGCGTCCGGAGGAAAGCGTTTTTGAGGTGGCAGGCAACCAGCCCCGCAGCCGAGAAGTGCCGCTCAGCAGGAGTTGGACCAATCCTGTAACTGCGATGGTCCGCCCCTCTTTACCGTCGCGCATATTTCGAGATAGGAATTGTTCGGTTTCACACTGTTGCGATCAGGCCCATCGCAGCTTGATAGGCCGTACTTTGCGAGCCTCGAGGGAGAAGAACGGGATGGCGCAGAAACTTGGTTGGGCGCGCACGTGGCATGGACGCAGTTACGATCTCGGGCGCATGACGCTATCTGAATTGTGGCCGGCTTATGCCACCTATCCAGCGATCCAAATCTACGCTGTGTCGGCCATCGGAGCGGCGGGCATAGCCGTCGCCACCGCAACGCGCTGGGAAGAAATTGCACTTCCTGTGCTTGCTGTGCTCGTCGCATATCCGGCGGCGTGGTATCTCATTCACCGGTTCATTCTGCATGGCCGCTGGCTCTACAAGATGAAATGGTCAGCCGCTTTGTGGAAGCGCATTCACTTCGACCATCACCAGGACCCACACCTTCTCGAAGTTCTGTTCGGCGCGCCGAGCAATACGCTGCCGACAATCGCCGTCGTGACCTGGCCGTTGGGCTATGCCATCGCGGGCTGGTCCGGCATGGCGACCGCTTTCGCGGCCGGGCTGGTGACGACGTGCGTTTATGAATTCGTTCATTGCATTCAGCATCTCAATTACAAACCGAAGAGTCGTCTTGTTCTGAGACTCAAGCAAAACCATCTCGTGCACCACTTCCACAACGAGAACGGCAATTACGGAATCACGAGCTTTACTCCTGACATGTTACTCGGCACTTATTATCGCAATGCGCGCGAGCGCCCGAAAAGTGCCAGCGTCTACAATCTCGGATATGATCTTGAAGAGGCCCGCCGCTATCCTCGCGTGATGGAACTGACTGGCGCGCCGCCGCGCGACCGCCCGCCGTCCGCCTTTGCCAATTCCGACATCAGGGCCGCCCCTTGACGACGATCGACATTATCCCAGTTCAAGGCCGCGCGCTGCTCAACCGCTTCATTCGCCTCCCCATACGGCTTCACCGCGACGATCCCCATTATGTGGCACCGTTACATCTCGAACGTCTCGATGCGCTGACCCCGAAGAATCCGTTCTTCGGCCACGCCGATGTGCAATTCTGGATCGCGCGGAAGGACGGGCGCGATGTCGGTCGCATCAGCGCGCAGATCGATCATCAGGCGTTGGCCGTGCGCCCTGACGCAGCAGGTCAATTTGGGTTCATCGCCGCCGAAGACGATCCGGCTATCTTTCAAACGCTCATCGCTACAGCCGAAGACTGGCTCCGCGCCCGCGGCATGAAGCGCGTACAGGGGCCCTTCAACCTCAACATCAACGAAGAAATCGGGCTTCTGATCGCCGGCTTCGACACGCCGCCCATGCTCTTGATGGGGCACGACAAGCCCTATGTCGGCAGCCGTCTCGAGGAGCAAGGCCTCAAGAAGGAAAAAGACGTTTACGCCTATCTCTACGACATCACTGTCGATCTGCCCGCCGGCGCGCGCCGGCTCATCGAAAGGCCCTTGCCGAAGGAGTTCAGAGTACGGCGCATCGATTTTAAGCGCTACGACGACGAAATCCGGATCATCACTGAGATTTTCAATGATGCGTGGCTTAACAATTGGGGCTTTGTGCCCCTCACAGAGACCGAGACCGATTACCTTGCGAAATCGCTCAGACCTCTTCTGAATCCGCGCCTGGTGAGCATCGTGGAACACAACGGCGACCCGGTCGGCTTCCTTGTCTGTCTGCCCAATCTCAACGAAGCAATTCGGGATCTTGGTGGCAAGCTTCTTCCCTTCGGCTGGGCGAAATTGCTGTGGCGTTTGAAGGTTTCAGGCCTGAAGACGGCGCGCGTACCTCTGATGGGCGTCAAACGGTCGGCCCGGCAAGGCGTAATCGGCAAGCTCTTGCCTTTCCTGCTGATCGACGCAGTCCGCAAAGAGGCCGCTCACATGGGCTTCACCCAAGTCGAGTTGTCTTGGATTCTCGAAGACAATATGCCGACGCGTCACATTAATGAAAGTCTAGGCGGTATCGCCTACAAGACTTATCGCATCTACGAGAAATCGCTTTAGAACCAAAATCCAATCAGCCGCGCGATGCCATGTCCGAGAAGGGTGGCGGCGATTGCCGGCACGAAGGCTGATGAGGGGCGTGTCGTCTCAAGCGGCCGCAATCGGCGCCGTGGTGGGGATCAGCTTGGCCAGTTTCCGCTGGTTCTGGGCGGTGGCGGTGAGAAGGAACTCATCGCGGGCCCCGCAGGGTCCTCGTAGTCGCGGTCGGTCGAGCCTGAGGCTTCATGCGGGGAGTTTTTAAACAATCGGCCAATTGCTGTCGTTCACCTGATCCGAGCGGGTTTTGACCCTGGTTACGGCAAGCCTGTCACGTCAGCCATTTGGCCGTTTTGTACCAGGCCGCCGTCTGGCGAAATCCCTCGGAAATTCCGATTTTCGATTGGTAAATCACCGGCGGAAGCGCCTCGTTGGGCGCGACCGACCAGTCGGGGTGCAACATTTCACGCGCCTTGCCCACCGTGAAGGTCGGCGTATGGCCACGGAATCTTCCCCACCATGTCGAGGCCTTTCCGGCAGCGAGAAGGACCCCGTCCGGGACGCGCACGAAACGCGGGTCGCCGCCCACTGCGCGCGCGGCTTCGCTTAGGAGCTCCGTCAGGCGATATCCGGCAGGATTGGTATCCGCTAGG
>DASWFO010000048.1:0-30909 GCA_036394195.1 Alphaproteobacteria bacterium
ATTCCCGCCGGTCCCCGGAGACGCGGAGTTCATCCCGCTCCCGGACGAGGAGCCGCCGCCGAAGGTGCGCTATCCTTGAGGTGCGTTGGGCTTGAGCGGCGGGTACAAAGGCCGTGTGCCGCTCAAGTCATCGCAAGCCGCTTGGCCTTTTCGTCGAGCAGCTGCACCAGCCCCTCGGGGCCGGACCGCGAGAGCACGGACCTGAACTCGCTGCGCCGCACTGCCAGCTGGCTGATTGTGCCGTCGAGATAGATGTCGATGACGCGCCACGCGCTGCCAACCTTGTGCACCAGGTAGCCGAACTTGATGGAGTCGCCCTTGGCCGGCGTCAACACCGTGCCGACCAGGACGCCCTGGCCGGGCTCCGAGCGGTCGGTGAGCCGAAGCTGCTCGCCGGAATAGTCGTCGAACTGGGTCGCGTAGGTCGCGATGGAATACCGCCGGAACGCGTCGATCAACGCCTCCCTCTGATCCGCCGACATGTTGAACCAGAGCGGGCCGACCGCGGCGCGGGTCATGCCGGCGAAGTCGAAGGACTCGTTCATCACGGCCTCGAGCGCTGCATAACGGCCCTGATAGCCGAGCTGCTTGGCGCTCTTCATCACCCGCAACAGGGTGTCGTTGAAGTTGCTCACCACCTGTTCGGGCGTGCGCTGATCGGCGGCCGGACTCGACATCGCAGGAGCCGCGGCGAACAGCGCGATTGCGACCAGCAACGGCGACAGCCAACGCGTGACCTGGAAGAAGTCCGCCTGCGCCCGTCGCGCGGCCTTGAGAACCGGTGTCATGCTATGCCCCGAATAGAACATCTAAGCGTAGAGCGTTCGCTTAGATGATTTATTGCCCAATAACGTTAAGAAAGGGTAGCCGTTCTCGCCTTCCTTGTCGATTGGGAAAGCCCGGCTACAGGCGGGAGTTAGGGTGTTTTGAGGAAAAAGCAAGCAAAGGTGGCAGGAATGCCACCGTTGTAAACAATGCATAACCCAGGGCTATGACCAAAAGTATGCCCATTTCGGCCGTTCCGCGGTGGTGCGACAGGGCAAGTGTCCCAAAAGCCCCGATGGTTGTGAGGGCACTGAACGTCACGGCGCGGGCCGCGGCGGACTGGAGCACATCCGACAGCCCCTCGCGCGAGCGGGTCACGAAGTAGATATCGAACGCCACCCCGATGCCGAGGAGGAGCGGCAGGGTGATCACGTTGGCGAAATTGAGCGGCAGGTCGAGCACCACGCCGGTCGCCAGCGTGAGCAGCGCCGCCAGGACGAGCGGTGCCAGGACAAGGAAGGCATCCCGGATGCGCCGCAGCGCCACGAGCAGGACGATGCTGATCGTCACCGCCGCCGTCACGCCGGCAACGAGCAGCGCCTGCGAGATGGTGTCGGCCGACGCCTGCACGGTGATGGCGAGGCCGGTGGCCTGAGGGGCCACGCCCAGCACCGCGCTGCGGAAATCGGCCAGGACCGCGTTGTCGCGAACGTCGCCGCGCGGCATCACTTCGATCCGGCTTTCGCCGTCCGGCGCCACCCACTCGCGGACGAGATCGGGCGGGAGTGTGGCGCGCTCCACGTGCTCGGCGCTCAGGGCCGCGCGGAGCTGTGCCAGCTCCGCGGTGATCCCGGGGATGAGCGCCCGCTCCAGCCTGGTCCACAGGGCGTCGTCGCCGGCCGCGGCGGCGGCGAGGGCTTTTTCGAGATCGCCGCGGCCGCCGTCGGGACCATGCTTGGCGATGACGTCGCGGAGCGCCTCCAGCAACGCCGACGTGCTTTGGCGGAGTTCCGCCGCGTCCGGCGGCGGGCGCGCCGGCGACGCATTGAGGACCGGGCCAAGGAAGAAGTTGAGGTCGGCGATGATCGCCAGCTTCTGGTCCTGGTCGTCGGGTACGAAGCTGTCGATGTTCGTCGCCCGTTCGACCTGCGGCAGCGCCGCCAGCTTTTCGGCCAACGCCGACGCCGCGTCCGGCGATGGCGCCAGGACATCCGCCGTGTAGGGGTTTGCCGTCGGGTCGTTCATGAGATCGAGGAGTGTCGCCATCGACTCGCGGTTCGGATCCTTCAAGTGCAGCGGATTGAAATCGAACCGCACCCACGGCAGCGATGCGGCGCAGATCGCCGCCAGGCACACGGCCACGGCAACCATGAGCTTGCGGTGCTTCACCATCCAGCGGTCGATGGGGGCCGCCCACTGGAAGCCCACCGGCGCCAGCTCGGGCGACGGCTTGACCAGGGTGAGCAGCGCCGGGAGCAGGGTGAACGTGAGGATCGCGGCAATGACCATCCCGCCGGCCGCGATCAGGCCGAGCTCTGCGACGCCGCGGAAATCGGTGGGCGTGAAGGACAGGAAGCCGAGCGCGGTCGTGGTCGCGGCGAGCGACAGGGGTGCTCCGATGCGGCCCGCCGTCACGCGCAGGGCCGTGATCTCGTCGGGGGCGCGATGACGTTCGGCGCGATAGCGCACCGTGAACTGGATCGCGAAGTCGACGGCGATCCCGACGAACATGACGACGAATGCGACCGAAATCACGTTCAGGGTGCCGACGGCCACGGCCGCGAACGCGGCGGTGCAGGCGAAGCCGGCCGCGAGCGTCACGAGCACGATGAAGATCAGACGCACGGCCCGGAGTGCGATGAACAGGAATAACACCACCAGGGCCACCGAGAGGCTGATCGAGAGTGCCGCTCCCTCCTCGACGCTGGCCAGTTCGTCGTCGTTGAGCGGCACCGAGCCGGTGATCCGGACCCGCAGCCCGTGCTCCGGGGTCAGGCCCAGCTCGCGGGCCGCCGTCCGGACGGCTTCGGTGGCGCGGGCACCCGGCTGGATGTCGCTGAAGTCGAGCACCGGCTTGGTCACGATGAAGCGGCGAAGCTCCTCGGGCCGGGGCGTGCGGCCGGTCAGGATCTCGCTCCACGACATCGGGTGCTCGGCCCCCGTGATCACGCTGTTGATGGCGGCGCCGATCGCGGTGATCGCCTGCGAGAGGCTCGCCGGATCGATGTCGCCGTGCCGGACGCCCAACAGGGCGATCTGCAGGGCGTTGAACAGGCCGCGCAGCGACGGATCGGCCGCCAGCCCGCCGATCATCGGCTGGGCCTGGATCAATTGTTCGGACAGTTCGCTCAGCTCCGGCAGGTCCAGGAAGAGCAGTCCGTTCTTGCGGAAGAACGGGTCCGATCCGGGCTGCTGGACGCTTTGGAACAGATCCGGCTGGGCGGTCAGGCGCGATGCCAACGCCGTGACCGCGGTTTCGGCGTGCTCGGGGGTCGCGCCGTCGACCACCACCACCAGGGTGTCGACCGTGCCGGGAAAGAGGTTTTCATAGTGGGCTTCCTGCTGCTGCCACGGCAGGTCGGCCGACAAGAGGTTGGCGACGTTCGCGTCGATGGTCAGTCGGCCGGCCGCAAAGACGCCCACCCCCGCGCTGACGAGGAGCAGGAGAGGGGCAACCCAGATCGCGCCGCGCCGGCAGCGCTCGACAACGTCAACGATGAACCGTGCCCACATACCTGAGGATCCCTGGTCTGTCCCCAGGTCGAGCCGCTCCAGAAAGGAAGCCGAACCTGACGGAGTTTGGCGCCGCGTGCAACCCTTGCGTTGGTATGGCCCGCCCGGCCGGCGTCATAGCCCTAGATAGGCTTGGCGCACGCGGTCGTCGTGGAGGAGTTCGTCGCCGCGCCCGGACATGACGATCCGGCCGTTCTCGAGCACGTACGCGTGCTGCGCCAGCTTCAGCGATACCGCGACGTTCTGCTCCACGAGCACGATCGTCAGCCCTTCCTCGTGGAGGCGCTTGATGACCCGGAACACTTCCTGCACCAAGGCCGGCGACAATCCGAGCGACGGCTCATCGAACATCATCAGGCGCGGGCGGCCCATCAGGCAGCGGCCGATGGCCAGCATCTGCTGCTCTCCGCCGGAGAGCGTGCCGGCCGATTGGCGACGGCGCTCTGCCAGGCGCGGAAAGCGCCGGTAGACATAATCCAGGGTCTGGGCTGATTGCGCCCGCGCATCCCTCGACACCGCGCCGAGCTCCAGGTTGTCGGCGACGCTGAGCGTCGGAAAGATCTGTCGGCCCTCGGCGACTTGTCCGATGCCAAGCGCGCAGACGCGATGGCTGGGCAGGCCGGTGATGTCCGTCCCGTCCAACGTGATGCGGCCGGCCGAGGGACGTTCCATGCCGGCGATGGCGCGGATCAGCGAACTCTTGCCGGCCCCGTTCGCGCCGACGATGGCGACGATCTCGCGCGCCGGCACGTCCAGCGACACGCGGTCGAGCGCCTGGGCGTCGCCGTAATGAAGATCGAGATCGCGGACCTCGAGCATTTAGACCGCTTCTTCCCCTAGGTAGCATTCGAGAACGGCGGGGTCGCGCACCACGACCTCCGGCGCGCCTTCGGCGATCTTCTTCCCATAGTTGAGGACGATCACGTGCTGGGCGAGAGCCATCACCGCCCGCATGACATGCTCGATGAGCAGGATAGTGACGCCGAGCTCGCGATTGATCTCGCGGAAAAAGGCGACCATCTGGTCGGTCTCGGTGGGCCGCAGGCCCGCCATCACCTCGTCGAGCAGGAGCAGCTTCGGCCGCGTGCCCAGGGCCCGCGCCACTTCGAGCCGCTTGCGGTCGGGCAATGTCAGGCTCGCGGCGCGGTGATCCCGCTTCGGCCACAGGTCGAGCCGCTCGAGGATGCCGCGCGCGGCCTCGCGGGCGGCCGCGACGTCGGGTGTCGCGTGCAGACAGCCGACCATCGCGTTCTCTTCCACCGACAGCTCGCCGAACGGCCGGACGATCTGGAAGGTGCGGGCGATCCCGGCGGCGCAGACCTGATGCGGCGCCAGGCCGTCGAGCCGCCGGTCGCCGAAGCGGATCTCGCCCGAATCCGGACGTGCCACTCCGGCGATCAGGTTGAAGGTCGTCGTCTTGCCGGCACCGTTGGGGCCGATCAAGGCGACGATCGCGCTGTCCGGCACGTCGAACGACACGCGATCGACCGCCTGAAGGCCGCGAAACCGCTTCGACAGGTCGCGCACGCGGAGCATCATCACGCCTTCCGCGCCGTGCCGCGCAGACCGAGCTTCCGCGCCAGATACGGCCACACGCCGTGGCGCTGGAAGACGACGATCAGCACGACGCACAGCCCATAGAACACCTGTTTGATGCCGTCGAGCTTGAGGGCGCCCTGGAACGGCTCCAGCATCACCGTCAGGGATTCGCCGAGCGGCGTCAGGATGAACGCCCCGACGATTGGGCCCATCAGGGTCCCGACTCCGCCGGTCACCGCGCCCAGCAGCATGTCGATCGATCGGGTGACGGAGAAGATCGGCTCCGGAAACAGCGTGTTGTAGTAGAACGCGTAGACCACGCCGCCCGCGGCGGTGAGGGCCGCCGACAGCATCACCGCCAGGATCTTGTAGCGGAAGGTGTGGATGCCCAGCGCCTGCGCCGCCACCTCGTCCTCGCGGATCGCGAGCCAGTAATAGCCGAGCCGGCTCGAGAGCAGCATCCGGCACAGCGCCAGCACGCCGGCCGTGCCGGCCAGCCAGATGTAGTAGAACATCGTCGGTGCGCCGCGGAGGTTCCACAGGTCGCTCGACTCGCGGTTGGCCACCGGCAGGAAGAAACCGGCGGTGCCGCCGACCCAGTCGATGTGGTCGAAGAGGATGCGCGTGAACTCGGCAAACGCGATGGTGAGCAGCGCGAAATAAACGCCGCCGATCCGGAAGCGGAACCCCAACGCGCCGATGAACGCACCGATGAGGGCCGCGACCGCGGCCCCGGCGCCCATCCCGATCCACGGGCTGATGCCGAACTTCACGAAGAGGGCGGCGCTCGTATAGGCGCCGAGCCCGAAATAGAGCGCGTGGCCCAGCGACAGCTGGCCCGCGAAGCCCATCATGATGTTCCACGCCTGGCCGAGATAGGCGAAGTACAGGACGAGGATCAGCACCGACAGCACGTAGGCATCGACCACGAACGGGGCGGCGAGCAGCACCGCCAGCACGATGGCCAGCAGCAGCCGTCCCCGCGCCGGCACGTCGGTAAGCCAGAGGGTCGTCATGACGCGCGCTTGCCCAGCAGGCCCTGCGGCCGGAACAGCAGCACCAGGATCAGGAGGCCGAAGCTGAACATCGACTTGAGCGACGGGTCGATGAGCAGGCCCGCCAGCGCTTCGGAGACGCCGATCAGCACGCCGCCGAGCAGAGCCCCGGTCAGGCTGCCGAGCCCGCCGACGATCACGACCACGAAGGCCAGCAGCGTGTACTCCGTCGCGAGATACGGATGGACGTCGACCAGCATCAGGAGGATGCATCCGGCGGCGGCGATGCAGGCGGTGCCCAGGCCGAACGACAGCGCGAAGAGGTGCTTGACGTTCAGCCCGATCACGCGCGCGCCGGTCAGATTGTCGGCGCAGGCGCGGATCGCCTTGCCGGTCCGGGTCCAGCGGAAGAACGCCGCCAGCAGTGCCGCCACCACGATGGCCGCGCCGCCCGCGAACACCCGCACCTTATCGACGAGGATGGGGCCGAATTCGTAGGAATCGTATGCGTACGGCAGCGGCACGTTCTGCGCGTCGGGGCCGAAGATCATGAGGCAGGCGGAGACGATCATGATCGCGATCGCCGCCAGCAGAAGAAACTGCATGTAGTCGGGCACGTCGATCAGGCGGTTGATGATCCCGGCCTGCAGCCCGTAGCCGAACGCGAACAGGACGACCGCGACCAGCGGGACGCTGAGCAGCGGATCGAGCCCGAGCGAGCGGAAGATCACGAGGGCGAGATACATCGCGATCACCATCATCTCGCCATGCGCGAAATTGACGATCTTGCACACGCCGAAGATGACCGACAGGCCGAGCGCCGACAGGCCGTAGACGAGGCCGGTCAGGACGCCGCTGACGATCTGGTTGACGTAGGTGTCGAGAAGCATCAGATCGGCATCATTGGGACGGAAAACCCCACTCCCATCCGGCGCTGGCGCGCCGACCTCCCCCCTCAAGGGGGAGGTGAGCCAAACGACCGCCCGAATTCATTTGCCTCCCCCTTGCGGGCGAGGCCGCGAGCGTGAGCGAGCGGGTGGGGGATGCCTCACGCACCGTGATTCCCGGATAGGTTCCGGCGACCAGAGCCTCAGGTCCGGTTGCGCCAGCCCGGGACCGGGAACACGAGGTTGCGCTCGGACGAGGCCAGCGGCAGCACGACCTTCGCCTCGCCGCCGAAGTTCTGAACGGCGGCGAGACCCAGCGTGTCGTTCTGGCCCTTGGCGTCGAACGAGATGCCGGCCCCGATCGAGGCGTTGTCCTTGATGTTCGTCGTCTTCAGCGCCTCTACCAGCGCCTGCGGCGCCGCCGACTTGGCGCGCTTGTACGCATCGGCGCAGATCAGCATCGCCTCGAAGGAGTAGACAGTGTTGGTGTCGACCGTCTGGCCGGGGAACATCTTCAGGTGCGTGTTGACCATTTTCTGCGCGAGCGGCTTGCGCGGGTCGAACCACGGGACGCAGGAGATCGGATAATCGCCGAGCTTGCCGAGCGTCTTCATGTATTGGTTTTCGTACCAGCCCGGCCCGGCGGCGACGACGCCCCACGGCTCCCAGCGCTGCTTGACCATCTCGCGCGTCACCAGGATCGCGTCGTTGAGGCGGCTGACCGCGAGCACCAGTTCCGCCCCGGTGGCCTTGGCCTTCGCGACCTCGACCGAGAGATCGCGCGCCCTGGGATCGTAGGCGATGAAATCGGCGAACTTGTACGGCATGTTCTGGCGCGGGAACAGCGCGTCGATGGCCCCCTTGATCGCCGTGCCGTAGGTGTCGTTGAC
Organism: Alphaproteobacteria bacterium; assembly: GCA_036394195.1. Lineage (GTDB taxonomy): Bacteria > Pseudomonadota > Alphaproteobacteria > CACIAM-22H2 > CACIAM-22H2 > DATJPD01. The sequence continues at coordinate 7,810 of DASWFO010000048.1, forward strand.
ATGCAGCACGACGCATTGGGTCGGCGTTTTGTTGGACGCGGCGAAGAGCTGCTTCTGGAGGTCGAACGTGCCGCCGACGATCGTGCCGGCGCGCGGAAAATTGCGGAACACGAATTTATAACCCTGCTCGGTGATCTGCGGCGCCGCCGCGATGTTGATCACGAACGGGATGCCGCGCTGCTCGGCGACCTGGGCAATCGCCAGCGTATGTCCGGATTCGAACGCGCCGACCAGGACCTGCGCGCCGGCATTGATCAGCCGCTCCGCGGCGGCCCGCGCGATGTCCGGGCTCGATTCCGTATCGCCGTTCATGATCTCGACCGCCGGGTAGCCGAGCTCCTTCAGCACCGGCAGGGCCGCCTCGCAGCCGCGGTTGCAGGCCTGGCCGATCTGGGCCAGGTAGCCGGAGGTCGGGTGCAGCACGCCGACCTTGAGGGGGGCCGACTGTGCCTGGCCGCGGCGGAACGGGCCGGCCCCGACGAGGGCGGCGGCGGATGCGCCGGCGACGAGGACACCCCGGCGGGTCATATGGCGGATCGATCTCGACATGGCTGCCTCCCCTGGTTCGTTGGCCGCGAACGGCGCGTCATTCATAAAAGAAAACCGTTTGGCCATCAATTCGGCCAATCGAGCCACCCCGTGCGAGGCGCCCGCTAAACAGGGGCCGGCTTTCGGATGTCAGCCGGTGCGCCGCAGCTTCGGTTGCGCCAGCGGCAAGTCGAGGGCGGCGAGCTTGCGCTCGAGCCGGCCCACCAGCCCGTCGAGCTCCTTCAGGTCGTCGGCGTCGAGCCTGGCGCCGGGTGCGCGCACGGCGGCACTCTTGATGATGCCGCGGCGGCGCAGGATCTCCTTGCGGATCGCGAGGCCGATGCCCGGCTGGTTTTCGTAGCGGACGATCGGCAGGAACGCGTCATAGACGTCCTCGGCGCCGCCGGAGTCGCCGGCGAAGAATTTCTCGCACACGCGGACCAGCATCTCGGGATACGCCACACCCGTCATGGCGCCGTCGGCGCCGCGGTGCAGCTCCATCGGCAGGAACATCCCGCTGTTGCCGACGAGGATGCTGACGCGGCGGCGCTCGCCGCGGGCTTCGGCGGCGCGGAGCTGGGTCAGCTTGCGCAAGCCCGGCACGTCCTCGTGCTTGAACATCTTCAGGCTGGGGAACTGCGCGAACAGCCGGTTCACCAGCGCCGACGACATGTACACCTGGGTCAGCTGCGGATAGTCCTGCAGCACGATCGGGACCTGCGGTCCGAGGTCCCTGACCACCGAGCCGAAATAGGCCTCGATCTGCTCGTCCGTCCTGAGCCCGCCGATAGGCGACACCATGACCCCGGCAGCCCCCAGCGCCATGACCTTGTCGGTCAGGCGTTTCAGGTTGAGATTGCCGGTGCTGCTGACGCCGACCACGACCGGGATGCGGCCGGCGACGCGCTTCAGCACCCGCTCGGAAAAGGCGATCGATTCCTCGGCCGAGAGCTTGGGCGCTTCGCCCATGACGCCCAGGATCGTGACGCCGTGGACGCCGCTGTCGACATAGAAGTCGATCAGGCGATCGGTGCTGTCGAAATCGATCTCACCCGCGTCGGTGAACGGCGTCGCCGAAATGATGTAGACGCCTTTTGCCGATTCATCGAGAAGAAGCCGTACGGCCATGGTGTTCATCTCCAAAAAGTCGGCCGAATATAGGTTCGTCCGGGCAACGCCGCAATCTGCGTCGCCAAGCTCACGTTCGGCGGGTAACGCGATTTTGTCACCAGAGGCGGTTTGACCTATAGCTTAAGGTCCCGGTCAAATCGGACTGCGGAAATGGGTTAACGGCCCCGTGACCACGATCGATCGAACCCCCCTCTGGGCGAGCCTCGCGGCGCATCAGCGCGCGATGAAGGACAAGCGGCTCGCCGACCTGTTCGCGGCCGATCCGGGACGCGCCAAGCGGCTCTCGCTGCGGTTTGGCGACATTCATCTCGACTATTCGAAGAACCTGGTCACCGATGAGACGATGCGGCTGCTCCACGACCTGGCGCGCGCCGCGGATCTCGGGGCCTGGATCTCGCGGCTGTTCGGCGGTCAGGCGGTGAACACGTCGGAGAACCGGCCGGCCCTGCACACGGCCTTGCGCCGGCGCAGCGGCCCCCTGGTGGTGGACGGCGTCGACGTGATGGCGGACATCCTGGCGGTTCGCGAGCGGATGCGCCGCTTTACCGATGCCGTGCGCAGCGGCGCCTGGCGCGGTCCCGGCGGTCAGCGCATCACCGACGTCGTCAATATCGGCATCGGCGGCTCCGACCTCGGGCCGCGGATGGTGAGCGAGGCTCTCGGCACCTCGGTCCCGGGGCCGCTCCGCCTGCATTTCGTGTCCGGGCTCGACGACGCGCAATTCGCCGCCGAGACCGCCGGCCTCGATCCGGCGGCGACCCTGGTCATCCTGGCCTCGAAATCATTCACCACGCTGGAGACATCGGCGAACGGCGAGCTCGCGCGCAAATGGCTGGCGGGGGCGCTCAAGGACGATGCGGCGGTCGGCCGCCACTTTGTCGCGGTCACCGCAAACCTCGCCGCGGCGCGCAAGGCGGGGTTCGGCGACGACCAGATCTTCCCGATCTGGAACTGGGTCGGCGGCCGCTATTCCGTGTGGTCGGCGATCGGCCTGCCGGTGGCGCTCGCCCACGGCATGGACACGTTCGACCGGTTCCTGGCCGGTGCCCGCGCCATGGACGATCACTTCCGCGACACGCCGCTGGAAGAGAACCTGCCGGTGACCCTGGCGCTGCTCGGCGTCTGGTATCTCAATTTCTTCGGTGCCGAGACGCAGGTCGTTCTGCCGTATGACTGGCGCCTGCGTCTGCTGCCCGACTGGCTGCAGCAGCTCGACATGGAGAGCAACGGCAAGTCCGTCGATCGCCTCGGTCGCCCGCTCGCGTACGCGACGGCGCCGATCATCTGGGGCGGCCCCGGCAACGACGGCCAGCATGCGTTCTATCAGCTCTTGCACCAGGGCACGCATCTGGTGCCGGCCGACTTCATCGCCGCCGCCACCGGGCCGGAGCCGGCCGGGGCGCCGCTGCGCGACCTGCTGATCGCCAATTTCCTCGCCCAGACCGAGGCCCTCATGAAGGGCCGCAGTGCCGCCGACGCGCGCGCCGAGCTCGCCGCGGCTGCCGTCTCCGGTACGGCGCTTGAGGACCTGGTCCCGCACAAGCTGGTCCCGGGCAGCCGACCCACCAATTCGGTCCTGCTGAAGCGTGTCGACGCGGCGACGCTCGGCGCCCTGCTCGCGATGTACGAGCACAAGGTGTTCGTGCAGGGCGTGATCTGGAGCATCAACTCGTTCGACCAGTTCGGGGTCGAGCTCGGCAAGACCTTGGCCGACCGCATCATGCCCGAGCTCAAGGGCGAACGGCCGGCCGGCGATCACGATCCGTCGACGACCGGACTGATCGACATCTATAAGGACTGGCGGAAGGGCTGAGCCGCGCCGCAAATCGCCGAATTCACCGCCGAGTGCGCGGAGAAGGCGCAGAGCACGCAGAGCCATTTCGCGTCATCGCGAGCGCAGCGAAGCGATCCAGATTCTGAATAGCTGGATTGCTTCGCTCCCTTCGGGAGCTCGCAATGACGACATACTCCCTCTGCGACCTCAGCGCTTCTCCGCGCCGTCTGCGATAAGACCCTAAGGCCGCGCGAACCGCCCAAGCACGTAGCGATAGAGCGCGATCAAGGTCGCGGAGTCCTGGATTTCGCCGCGATCGGCCAGATCCAGGGCCGCGTCGAGCGTATGGAAGGCCAGATCGCCGAGCCCGGGCTCGCTGCGGTCCGGCTTTCCGCCCATGCGGCAGTCGAGTGCCAGGAACAAGGCGCCCTTGACCGCCAAGGTGCTGGCCTCCTGGGCCAGGGTGCCGATCGGGATCAGCCGGTCCGCGTCGCAGGTCAGGCCGGTCTCCTCGACGAGCTCGCGCCGTGCCGCGGCCGCGAGGTCGGTCTCGCCGGGATCGAGAAAGCCGCGCGGCGCCTCCCAGGCGAACAGCTCCAGCGGATGCCGATAGTTGAGCAGCAGGCCGACGCAGCCGTCGGTCATCACCGGCAGGACGGTCACCCCGCCGACCCGGTCGCTGCGGACGACCTGCGGCGCCACCGTGATGTAGCCGTCGACCTGGCTGCCGTCGGCGCCGGTGATGTCGTCCTGGAAGATCCGCCACTTCGAATTCTCGAGCGCCAGCTGCCGCCGGCGGACGGTCACCGGGATTTTCGGCTTCGATGACGAGGACACGACGAAACCGGGATCAGGTGGTGAAGCCGTCCGGCTCGTACAGCATGATCCGGCTGCCGCCGGGATCGATCGCGAACGACACGTGGATGAGCTTCGACAATTTCTCGCGCACCGCCGCCTGGCGGTCGGTCGGCACGAAGAACACCATGAAGCCGCCGCCGCCGGCGCCGAGCAGCTTGCCGCCGATGGCACCCGCCGCGCGGCCCGCCTCGTAGATCTCGTCGATCATCGGCGTCGACACTTTGGTCGACAGCTCGCGCTTCAGCATCCAACCCTCGTGCAGCAGCTCGCCCAGATCCTTCAGCGGCCGCGCCGGGGTGTTCACGATCTCCAGCGCCTCGTCGACCATCTGCACCATGGTCTTCACGTGGCGCTTCTTCTTCTCGAGGTTGGCGATTTTGTCGCCCGCGACTTCCGACGCGATCCGCGACAGGCCGGTGAAGAACATCATCAGCGAGCTCTGCAGCTCGATGCGGCGCGCCTGCGAGATGATGATCGGCCGCACGTCGAAGGTTCCGTCGCGCGCGAAATCGATGCGGTTGAGGCCGCCATAGGCCGCCCAGATCTGGTCCTGCGAGCCGACATTCTCGCGGATCACGTCCTGCTCGATACGGATCGCTTCCTGGGCCAGCTCATAGCGCGTGACGTGGCGGCCCTTGAGCGCGCTGAGAGCGTTCAGCAGGCCGACCGTGAACGACGAGCTGGAGCCGAGGCCCGAGCGGGCCGGAAGGTCGCCGTCGTGGTGGATCTCGATGCCGTTCGAGATCCGCATCTCGCGCAGGATGGCGCGCACCGCCGGATGCTCGATCTTGTCGATCTCGTTCACGAGCTCGATCCGGGAATACACGATGCGGTGCTTGTGCTCGAAGAACGGCGGCAGGTGACGCACGCTGATGCGGCAATACTTGTCGATCGCCATGCCCAGCACCGACCCGCCGTTGTCGCGATACCAGGTCGGATAGTCCGAGCCGCCGCCGAACAGCGAGATCCGGAACGGGGTGCGACTGATGATCATTCCGCCTTCTCCCCTGCGGGGATACGGCGGACGGGCTCGCCCGCCGAAGCGTTTGCGCGAAGGCGGGTCATGCGACGCTGCGCGCGATCGGGTTGCGGCCGGCGCCGGCCGCGGACCGGCCGAAGGCGCCGCCGATCACCGCTTCGGCCTCGGCGTAGCTCTCGGGCGTGCCGATATCGACGAAGGCGACGTCGCCCGCGGGAATGGCATTGAACGTGCCGGCGGGCGCGGTCGCGAAGACGTCGCGCTCGAGCGAGCTGGCCGTTCCCCGGGCGAGCTGCCGGAGCCAGGACCGCGCGAACAGATACACCCCGGCGTTGATGGCGCCGGGCCCGCTATCGGAAGGATCTTTCTCGCGGAAGCGGCGGATCTTGCCACTCTCGATGTCGAGGCGGCCGTAGCGGGCGGTCGACGGGACGGTCGCGCACAGCACCGAGGCGCCGCCGCCCGCCTGGCGGTGTGCCGCCACGAAGGCCGCAAGGTCGGCGTCGACGAAGGTGTCGCCGTTCATGACCAGCACCAGGTCCGAGCGCAGTTGCGGCACGGCGAGGCTTAAGGCCCCGGCCGTGCCGAGCGGCTCCGGCTCGATCGAGGTGACAACCTCGAGGCCCGGGAAAGGGTTGCGCTTCACGTGGTCGAGCACCAGCTCGGCGCGAAAGCCGAGGCAGAGCACCACGCGCGTGGCGCCGAAGCCGGCGAGCCAGCTCAGGAGGTGGTCGAGATAGGGGCGGCCGCCGATCGGCGCCAGGATCTTGGGTGTTTCGCCCAGCACGGGGCGCAACCGCGTGCCCAGCCCGCCGGCCAGCACCGCCACGTCGATCGACGCAAGCCCGCCCGCCGGAGCGTTAGGCCGCGACGAGCTCATCCACCAGCTTTCGCTTCAGGCGATGCTGCGTCATCTTCTCGATGTGCTGCCGCGTGTCCCAACCGAAGCGCTGCGTCACCATGTCGAGATAGCGCGGGTTCGAGAAATACTCGTGGAAGGCATCGTCGCGGAACTTGAGCACCGCCCCGGCCGGCACCTTCTCGGTGGGCAGCGGCTTGCAATCGAAGCTGTGCTGCGAGTAGCCGCCCCAGCTGTCGGGCAGGCCCCAGCCTTTCTCGACCGCGAGCTTGTAGAGCGGCGAGCCGGGATAGGCCATCGCCGAGTAGAAGTTCGAGAACTCGCAGTTGAGCTCCTTGGCCAGCTCCAAGGTCTCGCGCATCGAGTCGACGTCGTCGTCCGGCAGGCCGAAGATGTAGTTGCCGATGACGTTGATGTCGGCCTTCTGGATCTCGCGGACGATGCCGATGATGTCGTTGTGCTTCAGCGATTTCTGCGCGCCGTCGCGCACATGCTTGCTGCCGGATTCGATGCCGAGCGCCAGCCAGCGGATGCCCGCCTTGCGCAGCATCTCCAGCATCTGCGGCTTGACGGTGTCGACGCGGGCGTAGGCCCAGATGTTGAACTTGGCCCCGAGGCCGCGCTCGATCAGCAGGTTGCAGATGCCGGACACATGGCGGTCGTTCAGCACGAACATCTCGTCGACGATCTTGAAGGTCCGCACACCGTAGGTCTTGTAGAGATGCTCCATCTCGTCCACCACCACCTTGGGGCTGCGCATGCGGTAGTTCGGTTTGCCGAACGGCGCGTTGATGCAGCAGAAGGTGCAGCGATAGGGGCAGCCGAGCGTCGTGTAGATCGAGGCGTAGGGCTTGCGCGATTCGAGGTCGCCGAAGCACTGCCAGTTGTGCGCGCGATAGCGCTTCATCGGCAGCAGGTCCCAGGCCGAGCCGGGGAGGTCCTTGTCGAGATCGGTGATCAGCTTGGCCCCGATGTTGTTGCGGATCTCCTTGCCGTCGCGCCACACCAGGCCTTCGACTTTTGAATAGTCCTCGGAGCCGTTTTTCAGCACCGTGAGGAGCTGCTCGACGGTGACCGGCCCTTCGCCGTTGCACGCGAAGTCGACCGCTTCCTCGCGGAGCGTGCGGTCCGGCAGGGCGGCGACATGGCCGCCGATGATGATGATCTTCTGATCCGGGTTCAGCCGCTTGATCGCTTTGCACTCGATGCCGGCACCCACCATCATCTGGGTCGACGCCGAGGGCTGGTGCCCGTAGACGATCATTGCGACGAGATGGGGATTATCGTCGCCGACCCGGTCGGCGACGCCGATCGCGTCGAACCGCTCCGCCTCGGCATCGATGATCTTCACATTGAAGCCGCGATTGCGAATGTACGTCGCGATGAGGCCAGCCCACAGCGGCGGCTCTACAGCCGTCAGATTGCTGGCGAGGTCCTGGTACGTAAGGCTGCCCGTGCCTGGATTGACGATGATGAGATCGACTTTATCGGATGGCATACGCCCCGCCCCTTAGTGGCCCATCTTACGGAATTCGTTCGCAATTATCACCGGAATAAGGTTAACGAACCGATAATGTTCGCCGCATCAATAGGTTAACGAATTAAATCAAATTGTTCCTATTGCTAGGGGCGGGGGCGGCGGCGCTCTACAAGTTCGTGTAGGGCTGCGGGCGCAACATCCGGTAACCCTTGATCAGCTCGGCGATCCCCGCGTCCAGCGACATTTGCGGCTCGTAGCCGGTGGCCTCGATCCGGGCATTCGACACGACGTAGTCGCGCTTGTCCGGGTCTTCGCCGATCGGCGCTTCCATGAACACGAAGCCCGGCAGGTGTTTCTGGATCGCCTGGCATAGCTCGAATTTCGACAGGTTGGCGTCGGACAGGCCGACATTGAACACGCCGGCCTGCGACAGCGTCTCGAACTTGTCGACACCGTGTTGAAAGGCGCGCGCCACGTCGCGGACGTGGATGTAGTTGCGCTTGAAGTGCGGCTCGAACAGCACGACCGCGCGGTCGGTGATGGCGCGATAGACGAAGTCGTTGACCAGCAGGTCCATGCGCATCCGGGGCGACATGCCGAACACCGTGGCGAGACGGAAGCTGATGCCGTTGCCGCGGTCGAGCACGATCTTCTCGGCGTCCATCTTGGTCGTGCCGTAGAGCGAGATCGGGTTGATCGGCGTCTCCTCGGTACAGAACTTGTCCTTCTGCCCGACGCCATAGCCGCTGTTGGTGGTCGGGATCAGGATGCGCTGCTTAAGCGAGGCGAGCTTCGCGATGCTGGCGACGGCGTCGCGGTTGGTGCTGATGCAGGCGGTCTTGTCGGCGTTGCAGGCGGGGGCGCCCACGATGGCGGCCATCGGGATGATGATGTCGGCCTTGGCGAGCAGCGGCTTCAACGTCGCTTCGTCGCGGCAATCGCCGCGCACCACGTCGAATTTCGGGTCGGCGCACAGGTGATTGAGCGGCGCCTGCTTGTACATGAAGCTGTCGAGCACCGTCACCTTGTGGCCCTGCGCCAGCAAGTGCGGTGTCAGCACGGAGCCGAGATAGCCGGCGCCGCCGGTAATGAGGATCGAGTACGATTGAGCCATTTGCTGATCCGAGGGGGTGGTCCGACTGTCAGTTGCAGGCGTGGTCGAGGACTTCGCGCAAGGTGTCGATTTGCGCCGTCAGGTCGGTCGGTGCGTTGCCGACGAAGAAGCCGTAATCATGCGCGATGTTGGCGTTCTTGATGCCGCCGACGATCTCGTAATCGTAATACTTGATGACGTCGTGGCGCAGGAAGCAGCCGCCGGTGATGATCCGATACCCGATATCCGCCTTCTTCAGCGCCTCGAACACCCGCTTGCGGTCGATGTTGCGCTGCGGGTTCAGGATGATCGTGAAGCAGAAGCTCGAGCTCTTGCCGTTCTCGCGCTGGATGATGAAGCGCTGGTCGCCGGCGAACAGCTTCTGGAAATGCGCGAGGTTCTTCCGCCGCTGCGCCGTCATGCCGGGCAGCTTTTTGACCTGCTCGCGGCCGATGGCCCCGGAGAGCTCGATCGGGCGCACGTTGTAACCCGGCAGTATGAAGCGATAGGCCTCGAAGAAATCGTCGTCGCGCTTCTCGAAGACGGGCGAGCCCTCGGGCAGGTCGCGGGTCCAGCCGTGGTTGCGCATGGCCAGCAGGATGTGGAACAGCTCCTCGTCGTCGGTCAGCACGACCCCGCCTTCCATGGTCGAGATGTGGTGCGAGAAGAAGGTGCTGAAGGTGTTGAGGAGGCCGAACGTGCCGGTCTTGCGGCCGCCGATCTCGGCATCCATCGACTCGCAATTGTCCTCCATGAAATAGAGGCCGTGCTTGTCGGCGATCTTGCGCATCACGTCGACCGCCGCCGGGTTGCCGAGGATGCTGACCGCGAGGATCATGCGCGTGCGCGGGCCGATCGCCTGCTCGATCTTGGCGACGTCAATGTTCAGCGTGTCGAGCTCGACGTCGATGAACTTGAGCTTGAGGCCATATTGCTGCAGCGGGTGATAGGTCGTGCTCCACGAGATCGCGGGCACGATCACCTCATTGCCGCGCTCGAGCGGCCGGTCCTTTTTGTAGAACAGGCTGGCGATGGCCACGAGATTGGCCGACGATCCGGAGTTCACCATCACGCCGTATTTCATGCCGAAATACTTCGCGAAGTCGCGCTCGAACGCCTTCACGTTCTCGCCCATGGTGAACATGCCGCTATCCACCACGCGCTGGATGGCCTTGAGCTCCTCCGGGCCCCATGACGACGACGCGAGCGAATAAAACATCGATGCCCCTGGTACAGACTGGATGCCCGCTTACGCGGGCATGACGAAAACAAAAAGCGCGCGCCAATTCACCTCTCCCCTTGTGGGAGAGGTCGCGCCAGATTCCTTTTTCGCGCCCGTCGGCGGCCTGAAGGCCGGCGACGCAGCGCAAGTCAGCGAGCGGGTGAGGGGTGCGTCACACATTGCAAGTCGCCTCAGAACGGACCCCGGAATTGTTTCTGATAGGCGAGGACGGCCCGATCCGGATCGGGCTTCCATTCCGGCGCCTTCGGCCTGACCAACCGGTGCGCCGCCTGCGCGATGCGCGCGGGGTTCGGATAGAACAGATCCTCGATGGTCGGCGAGGTCGGGCAGATTGTCGGCGCGAAGCCCAGGCGCTGCACCTGGAAGCCGATCCCTTCCGAGCCCAGGACCTCGGCGACGCGCGAGGTGATCTCGGCGCCGGCGCCGCACATGGTCCAGCCGTTGTCGACCACGACCAGCCGCCGCGTCTTGCGGACCGATTTGACGATGGTGTCGGTGTCGAGCGGCGACAGCCAGATCGGATCGATGATTTCGGCGGTGACGCCCTCGTCCGCCAGCAGTTCGCGCGCGCGCAGGCACTCGACCAGCATGTTAGAGATGCCAACCAGGGTCACGTCGCCGCCGGGCATGACGACGCGCGACTTGCCGGGCGGCAGCGTGTACGGCTCCTCGGGCACATAGGCCTCGGTCGGGTAGAGCAGGCGGTGCTCGACGAACATCACCGGGTTGTCGTCGCGGATCGCCGCCAGCATGCAGCCCTTGGCGTCGTGCGCGTTGCTCGGCGCGACGACCTTCAGGCCGGGGATCTGCATGAACATCGCGTACAGGCCCTGGCTGTGCTGCGGGCCCTGGCCCCACGACTTGCCGATGATCGAGCGCACGACCAGCGGCACCTTGATGGCGCCGCCGTACATGTAATGCGCTTTCGCCGCCATGTTGACGAGCTGGTTCATGCTGAGCATGAGGAAGTCCATGCGGATGTGCACATGGATCGGCCGCATTCCCGCCATCGCGGCACCGATCGCGGTGCCGGTCATCGCGTCCTCGGCCAAGGGCGTGGTGAATATCCGCTCCGGGCCGTATTTCTGCAGCAGGCCCTTCGTCGAGCCCTGAAGCGCCTTGTGGTCGTCGACGTCGAGGCCCATCACGAAGACGCGCGGATCGCGCGCCATCTCCTGGTCCACGGCTTCGCGCAACGCGTCGACATAGCGCAGCACGCGTCCGCCGGTGTTTCCGGCGGCGTCCTGGCCGAGATCACGCGTAGACATGCGTCATCAGCTCCGAGGGGGGCGGGAAGGGACTCTTCTCCGCGAACTCGATCGACGCGGCCACCACCTTCTCGACATCGGCGTCGATGACGCGCCGCTCGTCGGGCTCCAGCATGGCGGCGACGCGCGGGATCTGGTCGTTGTCGACCCACGGCTGCAGCTCGTCGGTGGAGCGGTAGCCCGCGTCGTAGTCGTTGGCCGGGCCGACATGCTCGCGCCAGCGATAGGTGTGGCACTCGAGGAAGATCGGCCCGTACTCGCCGCTGCGCATCTTCGGCAGCGCGTCGGCGAGGATGTCGCGGATCTTGAACACGTCCGCGTCGGTCACCCGGTAGGCGGGGATGCCGTAGGTCTTCACGCGCTCGCAGATCGCGTCGGGAATGGCCTGGCGTCGCGCGATCGGCGTGTGGATGGCGTAGAAATTGTTCTCGCAGACGAAGATCACCGGCAGGTGCTTCAGGGCTGCGAAGTTGAGGCTCTCGTGGAAGACGCCTTCTTCGGTGGCGCCGTCGCCGAGGAACGAGGCGACCACGCGGCCCTTGCCTTCGCGCTTCAGCGCCAGCGCATAGCCGAGCGCGATCGGGATCGTGGTGCCGACCACGGCCGACGAGCCGATCACGTTGTGCTTGATGTCCATGAGATGCATGGACCCGCCCTTGCCGCGGGTGCAGCCGGTGTCCTTGCCGTAGAGCTCGGCCATCAGCGCGTTGAGGTCGCCGCCCTTGGCGATATAGACCGCGTGTCCGCGATAGGTGCCGCCGGCGAGATCGTCGGCCGCCAGCACGTCGCACACGCCGACCGCCACCGATTCCTGGCCGATGGACAGGTGAACCGGGCTTTTGATTTTGTCGGCGGGATAAATCCGGGCGACTTCTTCCTCGAAGCGCCGGATCAGGCGAAGCGAGCGGTACACTCGGCGAAGGGTCTGCGGGTCGATGGCTGGCATCGGCTTTATTTAGCGTCGGGCGTGGTTCGTTTGGCGACTCCACACAGCAAAACTGCGCGGCGTCATAATAGATTATAAGGTTAATGGTGAAAGAGACCTTAAACTGGCGCCAATTTGAGGTGTGTTTTAGCGATCTCCGGCAGTCAGCCGCGGCGCCTGAAGACCACCGATAAGTTATTGGCCGGCATCGGGATTATGTTGGGCGGCCCGAACCCGGCGGCGGCCGCTTCGGCGGCCACGGCGCTGACGTCGCGCACCCCCCAGTCGGAGTTGCGCGCCTTGAGGTCGGCATCGAACGCGGTATTGCTGGGTGCGGTGTGCTGGCCGTCGCGGCGATAGGGGCCATAGAGATAGAGGACCCCGTCGGCCGGCAGCACCCCCGCCGCGCCCCGCAACAGGCCGAGGCACGCCGTCCACGGCGCGATGTGGATCATGTTGATGCACATCACCGCATCGGCACGCTTGAGCGGCCACTCGGCCCGCGCCGCGTCGAGCTCGATCGGCGGCCGCAGATTCGGCAGGCCCGCGGATTGGGCCCACGCCGTGATCGAGGCGCGCGCCGCCGCGTCAGGGTCGCTCGGCTGCCAGGTCAGCTTGGGGAATTGCGGGGCGAAGAACGCGGCGTGCTGGCCGCCGCCGCTGGCGATTTCGAGCACCAGGCCGTTCGGCGGCAGGACCTGACGCAGCACGTCGAGGATCGGCCGACAATTGCGCTCGGTCGCGGGCGAGAACAGGCGGGCGTCGGCAGGCATCGTCCGACAGGGGGCACGCGCCACGCGGAACAGTCAAGCCTTCTTGTCATCGCGAGGAGCGCAGCGACGACGCGATCTCCGTGTCTCCGTGGTGAAATCTCTTGACCCTCAGACGCCCTGCTCGGGCGCCTGGTAGAGCAGCGTCTTCGGCTGCTCCTCGTAGGGCTTGTCCGGCAGCTTCGGCTGCGGCAGCGGATAGAATTTCGGCTCTTCGTCCTTGGCCCAGCCGCGCTCGAACGGCAGCTTCATCGCGACACCGCCGCCATGCTGGGTGGCGTTTTCCTGGATCGCGCTCTGGATCTGCTGGGCGACCTTTTCATCCCACGGCAGCTTGTAGTAGCGGGGCTCCGCGGTTCCGGGCAGCTGCAGCCACAGGAACACACCGTCCTTCTCCTTGAAGTAGGCCCCGAGGATGCGCGCCTCCTGGGAGCCGGTGCGCAGCAGCTCCATCTGCGTCGACTTCGGGCGCCCGAGCATGTCGGAATAGCCGAAGAACAGCCCGCCGAGGAGTAGCGCGAACGCCAAGCTGATCAGCGCCCGCCGGGCATGCCCGACCATCGGCAGCAGCAGGTACGCGAAGGCGCCGAGCACCAGCGCCAGCGAGACATAGGCGATGACGAAGGTGGTCATGCGCCTTTGCTCCTATCGGAGTTCCGGCGCACGGGTGCTCCCACCGAGGCGTTTGCGGGCTCGCCCGCCGAAGCATTTATGCGGAGGCGGGTCATGGTTTTGGCCGCGTCGCGGCGCGCAGGGGCTTGTGAAGCCGGTTGACGCTGTCGGGCAGGAAATCGCCGTGGTCGTCGAGCTTGAACCGGAAGACCGTGGTTTCCTGGCCCTCGTAGGTGAGATCGACCGTCGACTGCAGGATCTGCTGCACGCCCTTGTCGGCGCGGAGCGCCACCTTCACTGTCGCGGCGAGCGGCAGCTTCTTGTCGCGGCTGCGATAGAGCATCGCATTGATCACGTACTCGCCGGCCCAATGGCCGCGGCCGTAGGCGACCTCGTAGTTCATCGAGTTCGGGTCGCCGGACCGGCCCATATCGTCGCGCAGCAGGTTGAAGATCACGCCCGACTTGTTCGAGTAGCCGACCGGGATGTCGCCGGGGGCCTGAACCCACAGATCGACGTCGGCATCGGAGTCCCTGGCCCAGGTGAGTTCGATCACGACGTGACCGGGGGCCGCCGTGTCGTTCTGGCTGGCCTGCTGCTCTTTCTTTGCGACGTGGGCGAGGGCGACGGCGCTGATGATCAGGTAGGCGAACACCAGCAGGAACAGCATGTCGCGAAAGGAGACATTCATCCCCCGCCACATGGCGTCAGACCTCCTGCCGGGCGAGGAGATGCGCGTTGGTGCCGAGCCAGAGATAGCCGATGCAGGCGATCAGGTTCGTGTACAGCGCCGTGCCGGAGCCGATATAGATCGCGGTCACGATCTCCTTGAAGCTGTCGAAGTCCTGCGCCTTGTCGACGGTGAGATTGCCCACTGTCATGATCAGGCCGAGCACGGTGCCGACCATGCCGAGATAGACGAGCGCGTTGCCGGCCCATCGCACGGTCTGCCAGTCCTTGCGCGCCACCGCGACGAGGCCGGCCACGAAGAGGATCGTCATCAGGTAGCACATGCCCGATGTGTCGGCCGCGTACGGCTTGAACAGAAGTCCTTCCGCCCACGCCGCCGCGATGCAGGCGAGCCCGATCAGGTTGAGGACGGCGAACCGCGCCGCGAAGGGGAACGCCGCGGCCTTGCCCGCGAAGGCGGTCTGCAGCAGCGCCTGCTGCTCGCGGACTCCCAGGGGGGAGACCGGAGCGCCGACCACGCTCGCGTCCGGCATTTGATCCGGCCGCTCGGCGGTAGGCTCGGCGGTGTAGAGCGGGCGTCGGCGTGGAAGCGAGAGCATTCTGCCTCCTTAAAATGCGATAATGCGCACGTCGCCACGCTACCGCCCAAATGCTTAACAAACGCGAAAAACACGCCTAATAAACGATTAATTACAAATGATTACACCGGTTTCATTACAGACGCGACAGAAGACCCCGAAACGATTCATCCGGCGGAGAGATCCGTGACCGCGCGCTATTGGAAAGACCTGACGACGGAAGATTTTGCAGTGCTCGACCCGGCGCGGCAGGTCGCAATCCTGCCGGTGGCCGCGGTCGAGCAGCACGGTCCGCATCTGCCGCTGGGCACGGACGCGGCGATCAACACCGGAATCGTCGCGCGCGCCGTGGCTCTCATGCCGATGGACACGCCGGTGCTGGTGCTGCCTCTGATCCAGGTGGGCCTGTCGCCCGAGCATCGCGACTTTCCGGGGACGCTCACCCTCTCACCGGAGACGCTGCTGCGCCTGGTCATCGAGATCGCCGAGAGCGTCGCGCGGGCGGGCTTGCGGAAGATCATTCTGTTCAACAGTCATGGCGGCCAGCCCGCCGTGCTGGATCTCGCGGCCCAGCAGCTGCGGACCGCGAACGCCATGATGGCCGTGGTCGCCCATTCGTGGCGGATGATGCGCCCCGCCGAATTCTTTCCGCCGGCCGAGCGCGAGGCCGGCATCCACGCCGGCGCCAACGAGACCTCGCTGCTGCTCCATCTTCATCCGGGGCTCGTCCGCCGCGACCGCATCGCCGATCACCCGTCAGCGGCGCGTGGGCTCGAGCGCGATCATCCGGAGCTCGCCGGCGGCGGCCGGTTCAAGTTCGCCTGGCAGACCCAGGACCTGAACCCCTCCGGTGCCGTGGGCGATGCGCGGCTGGGCACGGCCGAGGCGGGTCGCGCCCTGGTCGAGCAGGCCGCGCACGCCCTGGTGGCGCTGGCGTCCGATTTATCGCGGCTGCCGCTGGATGTCTTGACGTCGCGGCCGTGATTTCGTCCGGCGGGCCCCGAGGTTTTTTGCCGGCTCGAAGAATTTCCCGCATCCCCCGGCCGTTGTTCAGCGAGGCGACGGCCGGCTGGAACACCGCCGGCGCGTGACATAGACTGGTCACGGCTGTGACGGTGGAGCGCGGGATGCCGCAGATCGCTCAAACTGGACCCTCTCAGCCACCCCCCGCCGTGGCGCCGGCGCGCCCGCCGGCTCAGCTTCCAACCCAGGCGATCATGTCCGCCCTCGGCCGTGCCGCTTACGGAGCCCGGCCGGAGGACGTCGCCGACGTCATGCGCCGCGGCTGGCCGGCCTGGGTCGAGGAGCAGCTGGCGCCCAATGAAGCCGCAGACCGCGGGGTGCATGAGCGGCTGGCGCGGCTGGTCCTGCCGTTCCGACACGGGGCCGGTCCGAAATGGCCGGCCGTGGATGAGAAGCGGCCACTGGCCCTGCTCGACCGGCCGATCGAGGCGGTGTGGCCGTTGATCGTGAACCGCGCCGACATGGACGGTGCCGAGCGTCGGCGGCCGCGCGACGAGGTGACCGCGGCCACGATCTTGCGCGCCGTCCACAGCCGCTGGCAGCTCCGCGAGGTGCTGGCCAATTTCTGGCACGACCATTTCAACGTCGACGCTTACGGCAGCGAAGAAGTATCAGTGGCGCTGCCGACCTACGACCGCGACGTGATCCGGCGCCACGCGCTCGGCAATTTCCGCCAGTTCCTCGAAGCCGTCGCGACCAGCACGGCGATGCTCTACTATCTCTCGAACCGCTCCTCGCGCGCCGGGGCTGCCAACGAGAACTACGCCCGCGAGCTGTTCGAGCTGCATACGCTCGGTCGCGACGCCTATCTCAACGACCGTTATGACCGCTGGCGCGCCGTCCCCGGCGCCGCCAAGGGCGCGCCGGTCGGCTATATCGACGAGGACGTCTACGAGGCGGCGCGCGCCTTCACCGGCTGGACGGTCGAGGACGGCAGCGGGATCGACGGGCAGCGCAAGCTGCCGGCGACCGGGCGCTTCGTCTACGTCGAATCCTGGCACGACGGCTATCAGAAGCGCGTCCTCGCCCACGACTTCAAGCAATTCGGAGCGCCGCTGATCGACGGCCGCCGCGTGCTCGATTTCGTCGCCGACCACCCGGCGACGGCGCAATTCGTCTGCACGAAGCTGTGCCGCCGATTCGCGGGCGACGATCCGCCGTCGGCCGTCGTCCAGGCGGCGGTTCAGATATGGACGGCGTCGCGCCGCGCCAAGGACCAGATCGCCCAAGTCGTTCGCACCATCCTGTTGTCGTCCGACTTCGCGGCCGCCCGCAATGCGAAGGTGCGCCGGCCGCTGGCGGTCGTCGCGGCGTTCGCCCGCGCGACCGGCCTCGACCTCATGCCTGCGGAGCCGCTGTGGAACGAGATCGGCAACGCCGGTCAGCGCCTGTTCGGCTGGCCATCGCCGACCGGGCTGCCCGACGAAAGTGAATTTTTCCTCAGCGTCAACGGGATGCGGCACCGCTGGGCGCTGGTCCTCGCCGTGGCCGAGAACGCGTGGGGCACCGGTGATCTGCCGGTGCCGCCGCCGGTGCTTCAGATGCCCACCCCGCGCATGGCGGCGGTCCAGTATCTCGGCGCGCTGCACGGCGCGGTCGAGCGCCCGCTGTTGGACCATCTGCTCGCGGGGCTCGGCTGGCCTGCGGATCAGCCGCTGGGCGACCCGATGCGGCCCGACGTGCGCAAGCGGTTCGCGCGCATCGCAGCCCTCGCCGCGATGGCGCCCGAATTCCAGGCGGTGTGAGAGGTGCCCATGCAGTTCACCCGACGCGACCTGCTGCGGAGCGGACTTGCCGCCGGGGCGGCGCTCAGCCTGGCCCCTGGTCTCCGCAGCCTGGCCTTCGCCGCCGACGGCGTCGATCGCGGGCTGCTGGTCGTCGTGCACCTGCGCGGCGGCTGCGACGGGTTGCATCTGATCTCGCCGGCGAGTGATGCGGATTTCATCGCCGCGCGCATCTCGGACCTCCGCGTGGCGGCGGACGGAGCACAGGCCGGGCACGCGCTCGCCAACGGCCTCGATTCGCATGTCGACTTCCGGCTGCATGACGCGGCCACCGGCCTCGCCGAGCTCTACAAATCCGGGCAGCTCGCCTTCGTCCACGCAGCCGGCCTGCCCGCCGAAACGCGCAGCCATTTCGTTGCGACCGACATGATCGAACGCGGCATCGCCGACAACGCGGCGCTCGCGCGGGCGACCAGCGGGTGGCTTGCGCGCTATCAGCAGGGCCTGGGGCTGCTGCGGCCCGGGGCCGCGGTGGCGGCGGCCGGATCTCCGGGCGGCGATTTCGAGGCCTCGGCGACCGTGCTGGCGATCCCCGATCTCGGCGGCGGGTTCGGCATGCCGGGCGGCCCGCAGGTCGCCGAGGTGCTGTCGCGGATGTACGGTGCCGCACCGGGCCCCGTGGCGGCCGCCGGGCGCACCGCGCTCTCGGCGATGCAACTCGTCGATCGTCGCGTTGCGCGCGACCCGCAGAACCACCCGCAGCCCTACGTGCCGGAGCGCAACGTCAATTACGATCCGGCGGGCGATCTCGCCCGGCCGCTCAAGACGGTGGCGCAACTCGCGAAGATGGACATTGGCCTGCAGGTGGCCACCGCCGATATCGGGGGCTGGGATACCCACGAAGGCCAGCCCGGCCGCTTCCGTAACGCGGTTGGCCGGTTTTCGGCCGGTCTCGCCGCGTTCTACGAGGATATGTGGCGTTATCACGACCGGCTGCTCGTCGTGACGATTAGCGAGTTCGGCCGCCGCCTCCGGTCGAACCGCAGCAACGGCACCGATCACGGCCGCGCGGGCGTCATGGCGGTGCTCGGCGGCAACGTCTCCGGCGGGCGGATGTACGGGCGCTGGCCGGGGCTCCGCTCGGAGAAGCTGGACGAGGGCGTCGATCTCGCGGTGACCACCGATTACCGGCAGGTTCTGTCGGAGGTGCTGACCGCGCATGCCGGGGCCGCGCCGCCAGCCTCGGTGTTTCCCGGCTTCCAGCCGGCCCATCCACTCGGTCTCCTGCATACGGCAAAAGCGGCGACGCCTACGGTGCCGGGCTGACGGTCAGTCCTCGGGCGAGGGGTGTGAGCTTAGGCGAGCGGTCCCAGCCGTTCCCGCAAGGCGGCGGGGAGGGTTGCGAACCACGCGTTCTCGGTCTCTCCGCCCGGGGGTGGCAGGACCCGACCGTATTCGGCGATGTTGTGCGCCGGGATGTCGCACAGGTAGACCCAGACCTCCTCCGCGGCAATCGCGCTGGTTTTGCTCACGTCTCGGAGGATCCTCGAAATCAACTTCCGCTTTTGCTCCTCGCTTCGGCCAGCCCGGATGTCGCCGCGGATCCATATTTGACCCGCCGGTGCGGATTGGCCGCCGATGAAGTGATTGCCGGGGGCGAGTTCGTAGAAAATTACCTGGACGAAATATCGCGGAGCACCGGTTTCCTCATGATGGATGGCGGTGATGCTTCGTACGATGTCGGCCTTTTGGGCCGGCGTTAGCCGCCCGGCGGCCGTGGAGCAGGCGTAGGTGGGCATGTGATCCGCCGTTCAATGCATCGGCTCACGCATGCTTCAGCGCCGCCGGATCGACGGGCAGCTTGCGCACGCGCGTGCCGGTGGCCGCGAAGATCGCGTTGGTGACGGCAGGGGGGATCAACGAGGTCCCGCATTCGCCCATCCCGCCCGGCGGCTCGGAGCTTTGGACGATGTAGACTTCGATGGCCGGCGCCCCGTTCATGCGCACGACCTGGTAGGTGTCGAAGTTGGTCTGTTCGACGCGCCCGTCCTTCAGGGTGATTTGTCCGAACAGCGCTGCAGAGATCCCGAAGATGACGGCACTCTGCACCTGCGCCCGGACAGTGTCGGGATTCACCACCGAGCCGCAATCGACGGCGCAGACGACCCGCCGGACCCGCACCTCGCCATCCTTTGACACTTCAACCTCGGCGACATGCGCCATGTAGCTCGCGAAAACGAATTGCAGGGAAACGCCGCGGCCAACACCTTGCGGCAACGGTTGTCCCCAGCCGGCCTTCTCGGCGGCCAGGTCGAGGACCGCCTTGGCGCGCGGCGACTTGTCGAGGAGAGCCCGCCGATAGGCGACCGGATCCTGTTTCGCCGCCGCCGCCATCTCGTCCATGAAGCTCTCGGTCACGAAGACGTTGTGCGACGGCCCGACGCTGCGCAGAAAGGCCGTCGGAATACCCGGCGGTTCCACCCGCAAATACTCGACGTGCATGTTGGGGAGGGCGTAGACCAGATCGATAGCACCTTCGGTGGTGTCGGGGTCGAGACCGTTGGCGAACAACGGAGGAACCCATCGCGCGATGACCGAAGAGCCGGCGAAGCGGTGATTCCAGGCGACGGGCATCCCCTTTTCGTCGAGGCCGGCGGACATCCGGTCGAACCAATACGGCCGATACATGTCGTGCTGGATGTCTTCCTCGCGCGTCCACACGACCTTGACCGGACCCTCGACATGCTTGGCGATCTCGACCGCGCGAGCGACGCCGTCGACCTCGAGCCGCCGGCCAAAGCCGCCGCCGAGCATGTGATTGTGGACGACGACCTTCTCTAACGGCAGGCCTGTGATCTTCGCCGCCGCCGCCTGGGCCCGGGCCATGACCTGGCTGCCGACCCAGACTTCGCAGCCGTCCTTGCGGACGTGAACCGTGCAGTTCATCGGCTCCATGGTCGCGTGCGCAAGGAAGGGGACCTGGTAGGTCGCCTCGACCTTGGTGGCGGCGCTCGCCAGGGCGCCGTCGACATTGCCGATATTCTGCGCAACCGCCCCCGGTTTGAGCGTCGCCTGTTCGAGCTCGCCGGCGATGTCCGCCGTGCTGAGCTTCGCGTGCGGCCCGTCGTCCCACTGGATCACCAGGGCCGCCAGTCCTTTTTTCGCGGCACCCATATGGTCGGCGACCACGGCAACGGCGTCGTCGAGCCGTACGACCTGGCGCACGCCCTTCACCTTCTTGGCCGCCGTATCGTCCACGCTCTTCACGCGACCGCCGAAGACGGGCGATTGCGCGAGCGTCGCGATCTTCACGCCGGGCGGCCGGGCATCGATGCCGTAGACGGCGGTTCCGTTGACCTTCGCCGGCGCATCCAGACGCTTGGCCGAGGTGCCGATGAGCTTGAAGTCCTTGGGCTGCTTGAGCACCACGTTTTCGGGGACAGGCATGCGGGCGGCGTCCGCGGCAAGCTCGCCGTATTTGAGGCGTCTCCCCGTCGGTGTGTGACGCACCTCACCGCTTTGCGCACGGCAGGACGCCGGATCGACAGCCCAGCGCTTGGCCGCCGCCGCGACGAGCATGGTCCGCGCGGTCGCACCGGCTTGGCGCAGGGGTTGCCACGCCGCGCGGATCGCGTTCGAGTTGCCGGTGGCCTGTATGCCGCCCAGCAGGGGGTTCCCGTAGAGCTTTTCGTTGGGCGGCGCATGCTCCGGCCGCACCTGCTTCAGGTCCACGTCCAGCTCTTCGGCGATCAGCATCGAGATGGAGGTATAGGTGCCCTGGCCCATCTCGACATACGGCATGGTCAGGACGACCCGCCCGTCGCTTCCGACGCGGATGAAGGCGTTGGGCGCGAAGGCGGTCCCGGCCGCTTCGGCGCCGCCGCTGGCGAACGGCACGTGCAGGCTCAGCATCAGGCCGCCGCCCGCGGCCGCGCCGGCTTGCAGGAAGCCGCGCCGGGAGAGAGCGTTTGCTGATGACGCTTGATCCGGGCCGGCGGCTCGGGACGCGATTTGATCGAGGATCATGGTCAGCCCTCCTGTCCGTTCGATCGCGCGGCCTGTTTGATCGCCTGACGAATGCGGACATAGGTCCCGCACCGGCAGATGTTGCCGGACATCGCGTCGTCGATGTCGCTGTCGGTTGGATGCGGATTGCTCGCCAGCAGCGCCGACGCGGACATGATCTGGCCCGACTGGCAGTAGCCGCATTGAACGACCTCCGTGTCGAGCCACGCCTTCTGGATCTTGGCCCCGGCCGGTGTGGCACCGATCGCCTCGATGGTCGTGATCGCGGAGCTGCCGATGCTGTCGACCGGCGTGATGCAGGAGCGGGTGGCCACGCCGTCGACATGCACGGTGCAGGCGCCGCACAGCGCCATGCCGCAGCCGAATTTCGTGCCGGTCATGCCGAGCACATCGCGCAACACCCACAAGAGCGGGGTGTCGCCGTCGACGTCGACCGTCCGATTGACGCCGTTGACCTTAATCGTGGTGGGCATGACGACCTCGTGGCTGCAGGGGCTGTCTCCAGGCTGCACGCGCCGCCGCTCCAAAGCTTGTCATTTCGTGCTTTATCCGGCGCCGGATGGCGCCCGGAACCGTTCCAATCCAAGTCGGCGGCGTCGGGCAGGTATGGAATGGGGGCGAAAGCCTAGGCTTGCGGCGGCATGTCTCAAATGTCATATACACAGCGTTTTAGGACATCGTGGGAGTGCCCATGCAGCGCGTCGGTTTCCTTGCCTTGCCCGGGTTTCAGCTGCTGAGCGCCGCCGCTCTCTCCGTCTTCGAGCTCGCGAGCAAGGAGAGGGGCGAGCCGGTCTACGAGTTGCGCCTGCTGTCCGAGACCGGCGGCCCCATCCGCAGCTCGATCGGTGTCGAGGTCGCGACGGAGCCATTCGATGACCGGAAATTCGACACGCTGCTCGTCGGCGGCAGCAGCGTGACCGACGCGGTGACGCCGGGCGTGATCAAATTTCTGCGTCGGGCTTTGCGGCGATACCGGCGGGTCGCCGCGACCTGCACCGGTGCGTTCGTCTTGGCCGAAGCCGGCCTGCTCGACGGCCGGCGCGCCACCACGCACTGGAACCGTGCCCGCGAGCTGCAAGCCCGGTTCCCGAACGTGAAGGTGGAGGACGACCGCATCTTCATCACCGACGGCCCGGTGTGGACCTCGGCCGGCATGACATCGGGGATCGACCTGACCCTGGCGATGGTGGAGCAGGATCTCGGCGCGGAGGTGGCGCGGGCCGTGGCCAGAAAGCTGGTGGTCTATCACCGCCGCACCGGCGGCCAGTCGCAATTTTCGGCGCTGCTGGACCTGCAGCCCCAATCCGACCGCATCCAGAGCGCGCTCGCCTACGCGAGGCGGAATCTCGCTGAGCCCCTCACGGTTGGCCGGCTCGCCGAAGCGGCGCGCCTCAGCCCGCGCCAGTTCAGCCGCGCGTTCCGGGCCGAGACCGGCCAGTCGCCCGCCAAGGCGGTCGAGAAGCTGCGCGTCGAGGCGGCCCGCCTGATGATGGAGCAGAGCCGCCATCCGATCGACGTCATCGCCCGGCAGACGGGCTT
>DASWFO010000049.1:0-51956 GCA_036394195.1 Alphaproteobacteria bacterium
CGTCACCCCGGCCAAGCGGCGCAGCCGCGCGAGCCGGGGTCCATGCTGCCACGGGCGAGATGGACCCCGGATCTCGCTTCGCTCGTCCGGGGTGACGAGGGAAAAAGGATCGGGACTCATCTGTTGGCGTCGATCCACTAGGCCAGCAGCTCCTTGCGGCGGGACCAGTCGGTGACCGTGGCAATGCACTTGGCGAGCTGGTCGGGCTGCCCGAGATAGTAGTGCGTCGCACCTTCGATCTCGACGTATTCCCTGTCCCTGGTCGCCAGGGCCGCGCGAATGGCGGGATTGTGGGTCGCGGGAACGGCATCGTCGGCGCCGTTGACGATCTGCAGGACCGGGCAGGACGTGATGCGCCTGGCGTTGTCGGTGCCCTTGGCGTTCGAATGATCATAAGACCATTGCGACAGCCAGGACCGCAGCGTCGAGAACCGCGCCAGGCCGGCGGGGGCCGAGTTCGCGATGCGCGGATCGCCAAGAAAGCACCAGCCCGGCTTGCGCCCGTTGGGATCGACCGCCGGATCGAGCCAGCGGATATCGCAGTTGGTGCGGTGAACGACGAAGCCGCGCTCCATCTCGCCGTCATTCTTGCGCGCAAACCTGTCGAGCAACTCACGTACCCGCGCGGTGATCTTCCGGTTGCGCGCCAACTGCGCGGCCCGGAAATTGCGGACGAACTCGGCGGAATACGGCGGCTTGTGAACGGCCTCAGGCGCGTAGATGTCGAGGGCCGGATCGCGATTGTCGGGATCGACCTCGTCCCGCACCGACGGATCGAGCCACTCGGTGAGCGTTTCCGCGCGGCTGAGATGCGCAGCGATGAAGATGACTCCGTCCGCCGGCTGCAGGCCGGCCTGGGTCAGGTCATAGGGATCGCCGGCCGGAGTCTGCGTGACGGTCGGGTGCTCCGCCTGCGCCTGATAGAACAGCGACAGGGACCCTCCGCCGGACCAGCCGACCAGGACCACCTTGCGATAGCCCAGCACCTCGCGCGCATGACGAACGTATTGCCCAAGGTCATAGACGACCTTTTCCATGATCAGCGCAGTGTCGTTTTTGGCGTAGCGACTGCCGCAGCACAGCACGTGCAGCCCGGCATCGGCCAGCGCCGTCGGCATCGGCAGCATGTTCAACGTCGTCGCCGGATGCATGAACACGAAAACCGTGTCCGAGGGCCGCTCGCGCGGCAGCAGCCGCTGCCCCTCGAGCACGGTCTGGCCCTGACTGCCGGCAAATCCGTAGGTCTCCACCATGCGGAGACGCTCGGCAAACGTGATGACGACCGGGACGCGGTCCCAGGCGAGCTTCATCGTCACCGGCTCACGCGTGGGCTTTCGCCGTCTCGCGCACCCGCCGTGCCTTCTCTTCGTTCCACGCCTTCAGCGCGCCATGCGCATCGCGCGCGTAACCGGCCATGGTGTCGTCGCTGACGACCTGGGTGGTGAATTCGAGGCGGATCCCGTTCGGGTCAAAGAAGTAGATCGAGTGCACGAACTCGTGGTCGGTGATGCCGACGACGTCGATGCCATGCGATTCGAGACGCGTCTTCATCGCCTTCAGCGCCTCCATCGACGGCACCTTGAATGCGATGTGGTTGACCCAAGGCGGCGTGTTGGGGGACGGCTCGGCCACGACATTGTCGCCGAGATCGAAGAAGGCAATGCACGACCCGTCCGCAAGCTCGAAAAAGACGTGCGCAAACGGCGCGCTCTTTCCGGTGCTCACGTGATCGGCGGTGACCACATGGACGAGCGGCAGGCCGAGGATGTCTTCGTAGAAGTGGCGGGTTTCTTCCGCGTCGCGACAGCGGTAGGCGGAATGATGCAGGCCCAGAACGGGCGGTGCCGGAACGGTATTGTTGGCCATGAATTCCTCCCGCGAATTCATTGCAGTCTTTGTCATTGTGAGTGCCTGGCGGCGACGATTCAACAGCAAAAACCCCGGGCCCGCCAGAATGCTGCCGTCGCCGGTGCGCCGGGGCTCGCTCAGGCCGGCACCGACTTTTCCGGGTGCGGCGCCGACAGCTTGAAATAAAGGTCGTGGAGGTCCTGGCGCCGAGCGAGATCGTGCGTCGTGCTTTCGAGCACGACGCGGCCCTTGAGCATCACGTAGGCGCGGCTGGCACATGTCAACGCGAGATCGAGCTTCTGTTCGACCAGCAGGATGGTGAGACCGTCCCGCTGCAGTGTTTGAAGCGCCGCCAGGATTTCCTCGACGATCCTGGGCGCCAGGCCGAGAAACGGCTCGTCAAGCAACAGCAGCCCCGGCCTACACATCAGCGCGCGGCCGATCGCCAGCATCTGCTGTTCCCCGCCCGACATGGTCCCGGCCCGCTGACCCGCGCGCTCCGCCAGGCGCGGGAACAGATTGAACACATACTCGTAACGCTCGGACAGAGCGCTGCGCCCCGACAGTGCGATAGCACCGAGGCGGAGATTATCGCGCACGGTGAACGGGGCAAAAATCTGCCGCCCCTCCGGCACCAGTGCCATTCCGGCAGCCACGAGATCATGACTGGCAGCGGCGCTGAGATCGCGGCCGGCGAGCCGCAGTGTTCCCGCACGGCGCGGCAGCGTCGCGGTTATCGCCGCCATCAAAGTGGACTTGCCGGCACCATTCGGACCCAGCAGCGCCACGGCCTCGCCTTGCGCAATCTGCAACGTCACATGATCGAGCACGTCGGCGCGGCGATAGCCGCCGGTCATGTCGGCAATTTCAAGCATGACCCGACCGCGGCGCCACGCCACCGAGATACGCCTCGATCACATTCGGGTCCCGCACGACCTCGTCCGGTGCATCTTCGGCGATCTTGTGGCCGAAGTTCATCACCACGACCCGGTGTGCCAGCGGCAGCAGGAAGTGCATGTCGTGCTCGATCAACAGCACCGCAATGCCGCGTGCCGCGACGGCGCGGATGACGTCGGAAAGGCGCGCGGTCTCGGATGGCGTCAGGCCGGCCGCCGGCTCGTCGAGCAGGATGACGCGCGGTTCGCCCGCCAAGGCGCGCGCGAGCTCCAGCAGCCGGCCCTCGCCGAACGACAATGTCGACACATCGCGACCAACCTGCTCCTGCAAGCCGACGAATGCGATGAGGTCCGCCGCGCGTCGGCGCGCCGCGGCCTCTTCATCGCGATAGCGGCGGCGCCCGATCAGGATGTCGATCAGGCTGCCGTCGCAACGCGTGTGACTGCCCACCAGGATATTGTCCGTGAGCGACATGCCCGCAAACGGCATGTTGTGCTGAAACGTGCGCATCAGACCGAGGGCCGCGATCCGATGCACCGGCAGGCCGTCGATGCGCACGTCGCCGAGGGTGATCGATCCGGCGCTTGGCCGAAGGACCCCGGCGATGAGATTGAACGTCGTCGTCTTGCCGGCACCATTCGGCCCGATCAGCGCGAGGATCTCGCCGGGAAACAAGTCGAGTGCCAGGTCCTCGACCGCCGTCAAGCCGCCAAAGCGCTTGGTCAGGCGCTCGACCGACAGGAGCGCGCCGCCGGTCATGCCGTGCGTCTCCCCGACAGGCGGCCGAGCAGGCCGGCGAGGCCGGACGGCTGAAACAAAATGGTCAACACCACCAGGACTCCGAACACCACCAGGAACCCATGTCCGACGATCGGTTCCAGGACGAACGGCGCCAGATAGAGGAACACTGCGCCGACAATCGCGCCGATGTGGCTGCCGCTGCCGCCGACGATGATCATGAACAGCAGCAGGAAGATATTTTCCAATCCGAACACGGGCGGATTGACGACGTTGTCGACATAGGCATAGGCGATGCCGGCAAGGCCCGCGAGCGTGCTTGTCAGCGTATAGGCCAGAACCTTCGTGCGTGCCACGCCGACGCCCATCGCCGCGGCAGCATCCGGATTATCGCGGACCGCCCGGCAGGCGCGGCCGAACGTAGACACATCGAGCCGTCGCAGAACCCACAAGGTAAGGGCCACCAGCAGCACCAGGACGACGGTGTACCAGGGGCCCCTGATGGCATGGCCAAATACGCTGGGGAGGCGATAGTTGGCGATGCCGCCGGTCCCCCCGGTGAGCTCGCCGCCCTCGCTGATGACGACCAGGACGAGCTGAGAGAAGGCGAGCGTCGCCAGGGCCAGATAGAACCCCTCGAGCCGCGTCGACGGCAGGGCGACGATAAAAGCCAGGACGGCGCACAGCGTCATGGCGAGCGCGAAAGCCATGACGAACGGCAGGCCGATTTTGTGCGCCAGGATGACCACGCCATAAGCGCCGACGCCGGCGAACGCGAAATGGGAGAACGCGATCTGCCCGGCGATGCCGAACAGGAAATTGTAACTCAGCGCCAATGCGACCCAGATCAGCATCTTGCGGTAAACGTCGGTGGCATAGCCGCCGAGCATGAACGCCAAGGTGGACGCGACGACAATGGCCGCCAGCCACGTCAGGACACTGCCCGCTCCGCGCATCAGCGCGCCTCACGCGGCGCGATCAGCCCGCTCGGCCGCAGGAACAGGAAGGCAATCAGCAACACGAACGGGAATCCGAGCGTCAGCCCCGACGGGATCGGCAGATAGCGCGCACCGAACTGCTCGACGACGGCCAGCACCAGACCGCCGAGCAGCGCGCCCTCGACACGGCCGACGCCGCCGATCACCAGGGCGGTGAAACCCTGGATCGCCAGCGGCAGGCCCATCATATAGTGCGCCGACGTGAGCGGGCTCATCAGCAGGCCGGCAAGGCCAGCGACCATTGCGCCCGCCGCGAACGCAAAAGCGGTGACGCGGCGGAGGTTGATTCCCATCAGCGCCGCCGCGCGGCGATTGAGAGCCACCGCTTCGAAGGCACGGCCCCAGACAGTGCGCTCGAAGAACAGCCACACCACCGCGAACAGCGATAAGGTGACGCCGATAATAAGGAATTGCTGGGAGGCGCCGGCGAAGGGACCGAACGCGACACGCTTGAAGCCGAAGGGCGGCGGCGAGGGCAGCGGGTCGGCGCCGAACAGGATGGTCAGGCTTTCGCGAAAGATGACGAGCATGCCCAGAAGGCAGAGGATCGGGCTGGTGATGCTAATGCCGGGCCGGATCAACGGCCTGACCGTGAGCACTTCCACCAGCCAGCCCAGCGCGCCCAGGATCACGAGCACCGCGAGCAACGCCAACCAGTACGGGCCTTCGAGGCGCGGCCAGGCGAGCGGCGTCAGGACCGCGACACCGATGAACGCACCCGTCGCAGCCCATTCGCCGACGGCGAAGTTGATCACCGACGTCGGCCGCAGGATCAGGAGATACGCCAGCGCCACCAGCGCGTAGATGCAGCCCGACGCTGTCGCGCTGACCGCCAGTTCGAATAGATCCGCCATCAAGCGATTGCCGCTACCTCTGGCCGGCGTAGACCACGGGTCCGTGCTGATTGTCCTTGATGACGCGGACGACCGCACCCTGCGGATCGAAACCGGCCCGCTTGCCGTCGCGGAAACCCCAGGACGTGCCCTTGGCACCGATGGCGCCCACGAAATTGGTCGTCGACTGCATGGCAGCGCGCAGCTTCTCCTTGTCGAGCGAACCCGCCTTCCCGATCGCCTGCGCGATGAGGTGAATGCCATCCCAGCCATAGGCCGGCAGGCTGCCCGGCTGCTCTTTGTATTCCTTGACGTAGGCTTGGATGAACGTCTTGGCCTCCGGCTTATCTGTGTCGAAGGCGTCGACGAACACCACGCCTTCCATCAGGTCCTTGGCCATCGTGAGATAGGCCGGAATGCTGAGATTGTACGAGCCCAGGATCGGCTCTTTCATGCCGAGCTGCTGGTAGGCGCGGAAGAATTGCAGCATTTCAGGCCCGAGCACGCCCGCCTGCAGGATCGCGTCGACTTTCGCGGCGCGCACCTTCTGCAGATTGGCCACCGCGGACGTGGCACCCTGCGGGATCACTTCTTCCAGGGCGACCTTGATCCCGGCTTTTTCGAGACCCTGTTTGAAGGAGTCCGCGAACGATTGCGACAGCACGCTGTTGTCGCGCACGATCGCCGCGGACTTGAACCCGCGCGACTTGGTGTAGGCCATCAGGGTCGCGAGCTGGATCGACGCCAGCGGCCCCGTCTGAAAGAAATACGGATCGTCGAGCTGCGTCGTCAGCGTGTCCGCGCTATTGGCCGGCGTCAGATGGAGAGTCTTGGTTTCGAGCGAGACGGTTTGAGCCTGTTGCGTCGCCGGCGAGCCGGTGTTCGAGATGATCGCGACGACGCCGTCGTCGACGAGCTTGCGCGCCTTCGCGGCCGAGACGTCCGGCTTGTTCTGGTCGTCTTCGACGATGAGCTCGATCTTGCGGCCGAGCACGCCGCCGTTCTCGTTGAGCGCCTTGGCACCCAACTCGACGCCGCGGGTCACCGGCTCGGCGTAGAATTTGGCGCTCGCCACGTGGTCCGTGATCACGCCGATCTTGATCGTGTCCTGCGCCGACGCAATCGTCCCTTGCGCCAGCAGCATTGCAGCGGCGACAGCCCAGCGTGACATGCGGAACATTGGCATTCCCTCTCCAAAGTCTTATTTTGATTATGAGGACGATAACCAACCGGTTACCGTGAGGCAACCGACGAATAGCCGCAAACGGCCCCTCTGCCGATGTTGAATGGAGGACTCGCATGCATGAAGCTCTGATGACCCATACGTCGTCGCGGACATCGTCGTTTACACGCGGCATCCATCATCTCGCGTTGTGCACCGACGACATCAAGAAGACGACCGAGTTCTATACCCGCGTGCTCGGCATGCCGCTGATCCATGCGATGCGCGTGCCAGCGGGCCTCGGCACCGGCAAGGGGAATCGCGGCAATCCCCCGTACGAGGAAATCCGCCATTATTTCTTCGACATGGGCAACGACAGCACGGTCGCGTTTTTCGAGATTCCCAAGGGCAAGGAGCCGGCGACGAATCGCAACGCCATCGGCGGCATGCAGCATTGCGCTTTCGTGGTGACGCCGGAGCGGTTCCGCGACATCGAACGGCGGCTCAAGGCCAACGATATCTCCTATATCGGCCCGATTCCGCAGATGCCGGGCCTCGACGGCATTTACTTCATCGACCCGAATGGAATTCGTCTGGAGTTTGCGTGCCAGGCTGCCGACGGCGACGATCCTCATGTCATCGACTGCTGCACGCAGACCAAGGCGGAGGCGTTGCGCGATCTGCGGACGCTGCCCGGCGTCGACGACGCCTGGCTGACGGAAATGACTGCCAGTCTTCCGGATTGAGTGTCGGCAGCTGTGGGGCACCCGCTGCCGGGGGGGAGGTCGAGGACATGGTCGGCATCGCCGAGGAGGCGATTTTCATGCTCTCGCCAAAAGGCTACACTCGTCCACCAGATGGCTGACGGGAAGAGCGAAAGCGACCAACCGCATTATCACGAGCACCGGACGCGGCTGCGGCAGCGGTTTCGCGAGACGGCCGATCCGCTGCCGGATTATGAGCTCCTCGAGCTGCTCCTGTTCCACGCCATCCCGCGGCGGGACGTGAAGCCGCTGGCCAAGCGGCTGATCAAGGAGTTCGGCGGGTTCGGCCGCGTGCTGGCGGCGCCCCGCGCGGAACTCACCAAGGCGGGGCTCGGCGATACCACCATCGACCTTCTGAAGGCGACGCATGAATCATCCGCCCGCCTCTTGCGCGGCGAAGCCGAGGACCGCGACGTCCTCAGCTCCGGCCAGAAGGTCATCGACTTTTGCCGCGCCAAGCTCGCCCATGCGGACGTCGAGGAGTTCCATCTCCTGTTCCTGGACCGGAAGAACCGGCTGATCCGCGCCGAGAAGCAGCAGCGCGGGACGGTCGACCATACGCCGGTCTACCCGCGCGAGGTCGTCAAGCGGGCGCTGGAGCTGAGCGCCACCGCCATCATCCTCGTGCACAACCACCCGTCCGGCGATCCCTCCCCGTCCAAGGCCGACATCGAAATGACCCGCGAAATCGCGCGCGCGGCGTCGACGCTCGGCATCGCGGTGCACGACCACATCATCGTCGGCCGCCAGGGCCATACCAGCCTGAAAAGCATGGGCGTGATCTAGAGTTTCCCTTCCCTGACCAGCGCCCTCATCTTTGCCAAGGTCGAAAGGAGCGCCCGTTTTTAGCCGCGGTCCTCGCTGTCGAACATCTCAGCTTCCAGTGCGACAATGCGATGGCCGAAGCTCGGCTCGAGTCATCAATGCAGGGTGCCCGCCATGTGCCTGAGCTTGTCGGGGTTACGCATGATATAGATGGCGACGATGCGGCCATGCTCAATCTCCAGGGCCGTGGTCTGGAGGATGTCGCCCCGCCCGATGGTGACGAGCCCCGGCAGGCCGTTGATAAAGCCGTAGCGCACGAGGCGGGACCTGCTCTCGGCGAAGACAGACGCGAGCCTCTCGAACAGCCGCAAGACGTTGTCGAGCCCCGCGACCGGCTCCGTGCTGGCCGGCACCTTGCCGCCGCCATCGGCGTAGACAGTGACGTCCGCCGCAAGCAACGCACGCAGGCGGTGCATGTCGCCGTCCTGGGACGCGGCAAAGAAGGCTTCCGCGATCTCGAAGCCAAGTTCCCTCGGCACGGGATAGCGTGGACGGTCGGCGCGGACATGGGCCCGGGCCCGGCTCGCGAGCTGGCGACACGTGGCGGGCTCGCGGTCGATCGTGGCCGCGACCTCCTCGAAGTCGAGGCCGAACACGTCATGAAGCAGGAAGGCGGCGCGCTCCAGCGGCGACAGACGCTCCAGCGCCATCAGCAGCGGCAAGGTAACGTCGTCGACCTCGTCCTCCGCCGATTCCACAACCGGCTCCGGCAGCCACGGGCCGACATAGGTCTCGCGCCGGCGCCGGGCCGACTTGAGCTGGTCCAGGCACAAGCGCGCGACGACTCGGCGCAAAAATGCTTCCGGCTCGCGCACCGCGTCCCGGTCGACATCGAGCCAGCGCAGGAACGCGTCTTGGACCACGTCCTCCGCGTCCGCCACCGAGCCCAGCATCCGATAGGCGACCCGGATCAGAAGCGGGCGCAGCGGCTCGAAGACGGCGGCGGCGTCCTGGCTCGATGCTGGCGCCATCAGGCGGCCTTTTGCTCCTCGACCGGGTGGACGGCACGAAAGCCGATCTTAATCCGGTTCCAGGCGTTGACTTGCACGATCAGCAAGGTGAGCTTTACCTGCTCATCCTCCGTGAAGTGCCGGCGCAGTGCCTCGTAGGCATCGTCCGGCGCATGGGTCTCGGACACCAGCGTGAGAGCCTCGGTCCAGCCGAGCGCGGCCCGCTCGCGGTCGGAATAAAGCCCGGACTCGCGCCACGCGCTAAGAAGATGCAGTCGCTCCTCGGTCTCGCCGTACTTGCGGGCATCTATTGTGTGATGGTGGATGCAGAAGGCGCACCCGTTGATCTGTGAAGCCCGCGTCATCACGAGTTCTCTCAACAAAGGCTCCAGACCATTGGTTTGGATCGTTTTTCCGAGCGCGATCCAGGGTTGCATTGCGGCGGGGCTGGCGGTGAAGGGGTTCAGTCTTGGTGTCATCGTCATCTCCTTTTGGCGGCTTGCGGAGAGATGACGAGCTGCGCCTGCAATTTGTGACATGCGGTGCAAAATTTTCAGCTTACGCGTGGATCAAGATTGCCCGAACCACGGCGCAGAACCGCCTCCGTTCGCCGACGCCAATTCAAAAAAGAGATTTGAATTTAGCCGCTTAGTCCTATCAGGTGGCGTTTTTCACAACCACCCGTCCGGCGATCCCTCCCCGTCCAAGGCCGACATCGAAATGACCCGCGAAATCGCGCGCGCGGCGTCGACGCTCGGCATCGCGGTGCACGACCACATCATCGTCGGCCGCCAGGGCCATACCAGCCTGAAGAGCATGGGCGTGATCTAGAGCTTGCTCTCCCGCACCAGCGCCCGAGTTCTTGCCAAGGTCGAAAGGAGCGCCCGTTTGTAGCCGCGGTCCTCGCTGTCGAACATGGCCTTCTCCTGCATCTCTTCCGGACCCCCGGGCTCGACGTTCTTGAGCCCAAGCAGGCCATAGAACCGAAGTTGAAGCGCGCCATCCGCGCCCTCGATCAGCTCGTTGACGATGACGCCCTCACGCGGTCCCTTGAACTGATGGAACGAAACTTTCGCCATGGGCTCGAACGTGATGATCTCGGCGAGATCCTCCCCGAAAATCGTCGCTTCCCGGACGATGTAGCCGTCCCCCTCGTCTACGACCTCGCATCTGGTGCAGGCACCTGGCGGAAGAAAGAGCCGCGCGTCACGCGCCTTGAGCTCCAGCCCTTTCCAGATCTGCTCTCGGGTCAGGGGCGGCTCGCCCGCCGGATTCACCGGCACTGTCGCGGCTGAATAGATCATGACGCGTCCTCGGGGCAGTGATATCGGCCTGCGTTACCTGTCGCGGCTGCCTCTCATTGTTTGCTGACCGCAGCACATGGGCGGCCTGATCGGTCGACGATAGCCGACCCGCTCACCCGGCGTCCGGCCCGCCGGGATTCTTCCGATAGTCGAGCGGCGGCGCCCGGTCACCGATCAGCGCCTTGTACGCAAAGCCGGGGCCGCGGCTCTTGTCGAACTCGGCTTTGGCGGCCGCGACTTCGTCGGGGCTGGTGAAGAGCTCGGCGGCGGTGAGTGCCAGGGTTTTCGCGGCGACCACCATGCCTTTGAGGCCAATGCCCATGCCGCCGGCGGCGGTGGCCTGCCACGAATGCGCCGACGTGCCGGGGACCCACGTCGCCGTGTTGAGCGTCGCCAGCGGGGTGACCCAGCTCACGTCGCCGGAATCGGTGGACGCGTATTTCTGACCGTCATACTGATACCTGCGGAATTCCTGTGCGCTCGACAGCGCCGGCAGGTTGCGACCCGCAAGGGTCTTCTGAAGTTTCTCCGCGAAAGCCATTTCGTCGGCGGTCCATACCGGTGCCCCCACGCGGCGGAGATTGGCGTCCATCACGCGGCCAAGCACGTCATTGGGCAACATGCTGTAGACGCCGTTGATCAGCTCGTAATCGACGGTCGTGCCGGTCCCGAGAGCGGCGCCTTCGGCCGCCTTCTTGATGCGCTCGAACACGTCAGCGACCACGCGGGGATCGGGATGGCGGACGTAATAATAGGACTCGGCGAAGTCAGGCACGACGTTCGGCGCGGCGCCACCGTTGGTGATCACATAATGGATGCGCGTCTCCTGGGGCACGTGTTCGCGCAGATAATTCACCATCACGTTCATGACTTCGACGCCGTCCAGCGCCGAGCGGCCGCGGTCGGGCGCCGCCGCGGCATGCGCGGCCTGGCCGTGGAAACGGAATTTCGCGCTGGTGTTGGCGAGGTTGCGATCCTGCGAGGCGTTGTTGGCGTCGGCGGGGTGCCAGTACAGCGTTACGTCGACATCCTTGAACAACCCCGCGCGCACCATGTAGACCTTGCCGCCGCCGCCTTCTTCCGCCGGCGTGCCGTAGACGCGAATCTGGCCCTTGGTGCCCGTCGCCTCGAGCCATTGCTTGATCGCGATCGCAGACGCAACGGCGCCGGTGCCGAACAGGTGATGGCCGCAGCCGTGGCCCGCGATCTGGTCCGGGATCGGCGCATGGTCGGGGCTTGCGGCCTGCGACAGCCCGGGCAGCGCGTCCATTTCGGCCAGGATCGCGATCACCGGGCCGTCACTGGTTCCCGCGCGTGCGATAAACGCGGTCGGAATGCCTGCGACGCCGGCTTCGATCTTGAACCCGGCCTTGCGCAGCTCGTCCTGCAGAAGTGCCGTGGTCTTGGTCTCCTGATATCCGAGCTCGGGCGTCGACCAGATCTTGAGCGCCACCTCCGACATGCGGGACGAATAGCCGTCGACGCTCTTGATCAGCCGGCTCTGATTTTCGGCGGAGAGTTCCGCCGGTTGAGCCATGGTCGCCGACAGCAGCGCGAGGCTCGTCACCGCCGAAAATAGAAATGAGCGCGTCATAAGGCTCTCCACGAGTTTGCGTCCGGGACGAAGCAGGCGATTGAGCTCCCGCCCTCCCGTGCCCGGTCGACGCCACAGAAGACCACGCGTCGTAAGGTACATCATCGTCGGCTGCGAGGGCCATGCCGGCTTGAAAAAGCACAGGCGCCACACCGGTGACCTACGCCGGCCGGGTCCGCCGCGTCGCCCGCTCGTCGCCGGCGAGCCTCAGGAACGTGACGAGCTGTTTTGCGTGCGCCGGCAGATCGTCGAAGCGCCGAACGCAGATCATCAGGTGGCGCAGCGCCCAAGGATCGGTCAGCGGCACGACGTGGATCTTCATCGAGCGACGGCAGCGCCGGGCGGCCGTGTCGGGAATGACGCCGACGCCGACCCCAAGCTCGACCATCCGACAGATCGCCTCAAAGGTGCTCACGCGCACGCGCACCTTGAACGCCCGCCCGGTCCGCGCCGCATTGCGCGTCAGATGCTCCTGCAGCGCGCTGTCGCGGCTGAGGCCGACGAATTCATCCGCGAGCGTGTCGCGGAACGCGACGCTCCTTCGCCGCGCCAGGCGGTGGCGGCTCGGCACCACCGCGACCAGCCGATCGATGCGGAACGGAAACACCTCAAGATCGCCCAGATCAACCGTGTCGGCGACGATCCCCGCATCCGCAAGGCCCTCGGCGACGGCGTCCACGATCTGGTGGCTGAGCCGCTCCTCGAGATCGATGTCAATGTCGGGGTGCTGAACCAGGAACGCAGCCAGCGTCTGGGGCAGGAATTCGACCAAGGCTGACGTGTTGCACAGGAGCCGAACGTGTCCTTTCAGGCCGCGGGCATAATCCCTCAGCTCGCCATGCATCCGCTCGACCTGCTGTAACATCGTGCGCGCATGATGCACGACAGCGCGACCGGCCGGGGTGAGGCGAACACCGCGGCGTTGCCGCTCCAGCAGCGGCGTACCCAGCGTCGCCTCCATGGCTCGGATGCGGGCACTCGCCGATGCCAGGGCCAGGTGGGAGCGTTCGGCGCCGCCCGTGATGCTCGCCGCCTCGGCCACGTTCAGGAACAACCGCATATCGGTCAGGTCGAAGCGCATTGAACCGGCCGGAGAAGAGAAACCTGCCTTCGGTAATTCCGAAGGCAGGGTTGCGGAGTTCCACATTGTGGCACCACGCACCGCCCGTCAACGTGCGGGCGTGTTGCGCCTTTTGTTTATCGCGGTGGTGTTCGTCCTGGCGGGCGTGGTGAAGGGCGTCAGCGGCCTCGGCCTGCCGACGGTCGCGGTTGGGCTGCTCGGTGCGGCGATGCCGCCGGCCGAGGCCGCGGCCCTCCTGGTCATTCCCTCGCTCGTCACCAATCTCTGGCAGCTTGCCGCGGGGCCGGCATTGCGCTCACTCCTGGGACGGCTATGGCCGCTCCTCGGTGGGATCTGCCTCGGGACCTGGGCTGGATCGGGGTTCTTGTCCCAACAAGGCTCCGGTCGGGCGACCATGGCGCTGGGCGCCGCCCTGGTCCTCTATGGCCTGATCGGCCTGCTCGGCCCGGGGCTGCGGGTCCCCCCACGCGCCGAACCCTGGCTGTCGCCGTGCGCCGGTGCCGCCACCGGCCTGGTCACGGCGGCCACCGGAGTCTTCGTCATCCCCGCCGTGCCATTCCTGCAGGCGCTGGCCCTCGAACGGGACGAACTGATGCAGGCCCTCGGCCTATCGTTCACCGTATCAACGCTGGCGCTGGCGGCCGACCTGGCCCGCCACGGCGCATTCGCGGCGTCGCTCGCCAGCGACTCGGTCCTGGCTCTGCTACCGGCCCTCCTCGGGATGCTTGTCGGCCAGTGGGTGCGGAGCCGAGTCCAGCCGGCCACGTTCCGGCGGTGGTTTTTTATCAGCCTGCTCAGCCTCGGCGCGCATCTGATCCTACGAGCTGCGCTCTAACCGGTTGTCTCGCGGTGGGCGACCGGGTGTGCGCATCCGCACAGCCGAAAAACCGACGCGGTCTCAGAATAATCACGAATATCTGTAACAGTCGTACGTTATTCAGGCGTCGAACAAGGCATATTGAGCATGGTGACGCTGCTTCAGATTTTGCGGACCGCGCGATGCCGACTCGAGCTCTGGCACCAGGAGCGGCTATTCCTGGCCTGGCGCGACGAGTGGCGCGGCCGGCGCGGCTACTAGACGCTTAGCCGCAGCGCTCAGCTGCCGCGCGGGCCGCGGCGGATCGGCTTCGGCGAGAATTTCGGCGAAAAATTCGGCTTTCCCGGCTGATGCTGGTGAGCCTGGTTCTGCTGCTGGCGCTTTTGCTCCAGCACGCGCTGCAGCGCCTCCTGATGCCGCTTCTTGACGGCCTCCTGCTCCTGCTTGGCTTTGTCGTCGGGTGGATTGGCGCTCATGGCAGACTGTACCTCTTGCCGGAACCACGACGCTCCGATCTTCGGGCATTTTTGTATCGATTGCCACCCCTACGAGACGGCAACGGAACGGGCTTCCCAGCGCGTTGCGCTGTTGCGCCGCTTTTGAGGTGATATATACCGGGGATGGATTCAACCGCCTGCGACTCGCCTGAGATAAACCGCCCGTGATTCCCCGCTACAGCCGGCCCGAGATGACCGCCATCTGGGCACCCGAGAACCGCTTCCGCGTCTGGTTCGAGATCGAGGCGCATGCCTGCGACGCCCAGGCCAAGCTGGGGATCATCCCGAAATCCGCCGCGGCCGAGGTGTGGAAGCGCGGCAAGTTCGAGGTGGCGCGGATCGACGCGATCGAGCGCGAGACCAAGCACGACGTCATCGCGTTCCTGACCAACCTCGCCGAGCATGTCGGCCCGGCCGCTCGTTTCGTCCACCAGGGCATGACGTCGTCCGACGTGCTGGACACCTGCTTTGCGGTCCAGCTCGCCCAGGCCGCCGACCTCCTGATCGGCGATGTCGACCGGGTGCTGGCGGCCCTGAAGAAGCGCGCGTTCGAGTTCAAGCGCACGCCCATGGTCGGGCGCAGCCACGGGATCCACGCCGAGCCGACCACGTTCGGCCTCAAGCTGGCGTCGCATTACGCCGAATTCCAGCGCAACCGCGAACGGCTGACGGCGGCCCGGCGCGAGATCGCTACCTGCGCCATCTCGGGCGCGGTGGGGACGTTCGCCAATATCGACCCGTTCGTCGAGCAATACGTCGCCGAGAAGCTCGGTCTCGCCGTCGAGCCGGTGTCGACCCAGGTGATCCCCCGCGACCGCCATGCCGCGTTCTTCGCCGCCCTCGGCGTGGTCGCCTCGTCGATCGAGCGCCTGGCCATCGAGATCCGCCACATGCAGCGGACCGAGCTGCGCGAAGCCGAGGAGTATTTCAGCCCCGGCCAGAAGGGCTCGTCGGCGA
This sequence comes from Alphaproteobacteria bacterium, assembly GCA_036394195.1. Classification (GTDB taxonomy): domain Bacteria; phylum Pseudomonadota; class Alphaproteobacteria; order CACIAM-22H2; family CACIAM-22H2; genus DATJPD01. Next base: position 15,266 of record DASWFO010000049.1, read on the forward strand.
TGCCGCACAAGCGCAACCCGGTGCTGGCCGAGAACCTGACCGGCCTCGCGCGCGTCGTCCGCGCCGCGGTCGTCCCGGCGCTGGAAAACGTGGCGCTGTGGCACGAGCGCGACATCTCGCACTCGGCCGTGGAGCGCGTGTTTGCACCGGACGCCACCATCGCGCTGGACTTCGCGCTGCACCGCCTGGCCGGCGTGGTCGAAAAGCTGGTCGTCTACCCCGAGGCCATGCAGGGCAATCTCGACAAGCTGGGCGGGCTCGTCCACTCCCAGCGCGTGCTGCTGGCCCTCACCCAGGCCGGGGTGGCACGCGAGGATGCCTACGGCCTCGTCCAGAAGCACGCGATGGAGGCTTGGCGCAAGGGCGACAGCTTCCTCGCCCGCCTCCAGGCCGATCCTCAGGTGACGAAGCACCTGAAGCCGAAAGCGCTCGAGGCATTGTTCGACCTCGGCTACCACTTCAAGCACGTCGATACGATCTTCGATCGCGTGTTCGGCGCGAAGAAACGTTAAGACAGCTTTGCGGCCGGCGCGGGGCTGGCAAGCTGCGCCGTCATAACCGTGTCAGCCGGGCCGCCGCGCGACCTCTTCCTTGGCGACGGCGAGCAGCCGCTCCATCTCGCGCTCGATTTCGGCGCCGGTCGTGGAAATGCCTTTGGCCGTCAGGTCCTTGAGGACCTTATCGCGGGCGCCATGGCCGGCCGGTTTGCCGAGATCGGCGTCGACCACCGCTTTCGCGTAGGTGTCCGCGTCGGGGCCTCGAAGCCCCATCTGCGCCGCGGCCCACAAGCCGATGAGCTTGTTCCGCCGCGCATTAGCCTTGAAGCGGAGTTCCTGATCGTGCTTGAACTTCTTTTCGAAGGCCTGTTCGCGCTCATCAAAAGTCGTCATGACGTTCCTCTCCGCAGTCCGTCCCCTCCGTTCCCCAGCTACGGCGATAACGCGCCGCCCCTTCCGGGTCAATCGCGGGTCCTAACCGCGCGATATGTGCACGCTCGTCATCCTTCGCCGCCCCGACACCGCCTGGCCAGTCCTGATCGGCGCCAACCGCGACGAGATGCTCGACCGGCCGTGGAGCCCGCCCGGCCACCACTGGCCCGATCGGCCCGATGTCGTCGCCGGACGCGACAATCTCGCCGGCGGGTCTTGGCTCGGCATCAACGCGACCGGGGTGGTGGTGGGCGTGCTCAACCGCCAAGGCACCCTCGGTCCGGCACCGGGCCTGCGCTCGCGCGGCGAGCTGGTCCTCGAAGCGCTGGACCATCCCGACGCCGCCGAGGCCGCCAAGGCCTTCGAGGCCCTCGACCCCAAGGCCTACCGCTCGTTCAATCTGGTGATTGCTGACAACCGCGACGCGTTCCTCGTCCGCTCGCTGGGCAGCGCCGGTCATAAGGTAACGCCGATCCCGCCCGGGCTCTCGATGGTGACCGCCCACGAGCTCAACGACGAGAGCTCGGCGCGCATCCGCTTCCATCGGCCGCGCTTTGCCGCCGCCCCGCCGCCCGATCCGGAGCGCGGGCAATGGGAGTCGTGGGAGAAGCTGCTGGCGAGCCGCGAGCAAGAGCCGGATGCCGGCCCTCACGGGGCACTGACCATCGTGACCGGCGAGAACGACCGGCGCAGCGGCTACGGCACGTCCTCGAGCTCCTTGATCGCGATCGCCGCCCCCGGCCATGCCGCGCCGCCGGGAATCGTCTGGCGGTTCGCCCCCGGGGCTCCCGACGTCACGCCATTTCAGGACGTAAAGCTCTGATCCGCCACGCCATTTGGCCTCATTGCGGGGTCGGGATCGAGAGTATATATAAGGCCGTGCGGATCACCGCGGCCTCGGGGCCGAATTCTCCTTCGAAACTTCTGAAAAAATGACCCGTCGCCGGCAAGTTTACGAAGGCAAGGCCAAGATCCTGTTCGAGGGCCCCGAACCCGGCACCCTCGTCCAATATTTCAAGGACGACGCCACCGCCTTCAACGCCAAGAAACGCGGCGTCATCACCGGCAAGGGCGTCCTCAACAACCGCATCTCCGAGTACCTCATGATGCGGCTGGAGGAGATCGGCGTTCCGACCCATTTCATCCGCCGGCTCAACATGCGCGAGCAGCTGGTCCGCGAGGTCGAGATCATTCCGATCGAAGTGGTGGTGCGGAACGTCGCCGCCGGCTCGTTCTCTGAGCGCTTCGGCGTGCCCGAGGGTCAGGCGCTGCCGCGCTCGATCGTCGAGTACCACTACAAGAACGACCAGCTCGGCGACCCGATGGTGTCGGAGGAGCACATCACCGCCTTCGGCTGGGCGACCACGCAGGACCTCGACGACATCATGGCCCTGGCCCTGCGCATCAACGACTTCCTCTACGGCCTGTTCCTCGGCGTCGGCATCAAGCTGGTCGATTTCAAATGCGAGTTCGGCCGGCTGTGGAACGAGGACGAGATGCGCATCGTGCTGGCCGACGAGATCAGCCCCGATTGCGCGCGGCTGTGGGACGTGAAGACCAACGAGAAAATGGACAAGGACCGCTTCCGCCGCGACCTCGGCCAAGTCGAAGAAGCCTACCAGGAGGTGGCCCGGCGGCTCGGCATCTTTCCCGAAGGGGGACCGCGCGACCTCAAGGGCCCCAGCACGATGCAGTGAGCCCCTCAGCTTGAAAGTCGTCCGATGAAAGTAAAAGTCCACGTCACGCTGAAGAACGGGGTTCTCGACCCGCAGGGCAAGGCCATCGGCCACGCGCTCAACGGTCTGGGCTTCCAGGGCGTCAACGACGTCCGCCAAGGCAAATACATCGAAATCGAGCTTGCCGAGAAAGACCGCGCCAAGGCCGAGGCGGCGGTCAAGCAAATGTGCGAGAAGCTGCTCGCCAACACCGTGATCGAGAACTACGCGATCGAGATGGTGGGATGAAATCCGCCGTCATCGTCTTTCCGGGGTCCAATCGCGAGCACGACGTCGTCGACGCGATCGAGCGTTCATCGGGCCAAAAGCCGGTCCTGGTGTGGCATCGGGACAGCGAGCTCCCGGATGTCGATCTGATCGTCCTGCCCGGCGGCTTCTCCTACGGCGACTACCTGCGCACGGGCGCCATCGCGGCGCGCTCGCCGGTCATGCGCGAGATTGCCCGTCGCGCCGATAACGGGACCGCGGTGATCGGGATCTGCAACGGCTTTCAGATTCTCTGCGAGTCGGGCCTGCTCCCGGGCGTGCTGCTGCGCAACGCGTCGCTGAAATTCGTCTGCCGCAACGTCTGCCTGAAGGTCGAAACCAGCCAGAGCCTGTTCACCCAGCGCTATCAGAGCGGCGACGTGCTGAGCGTCCCGGTCGCGCACGGCGACGGCAATTATTTCGCCGATCCCGCGACGCTCGACCGCCTGGAAAGCGAAGGCCGCGTCGCGTTCCGTTATTGCGCCCCCGACGGCCGGGTCGAGCCGGAGGCTTGCCCCAACGGCTCGGCGCGCAACATCGCCGGCATTTTCAACGCAACCAAGAACGTGCTTGGCCTCATGCCGCACCCCGAGAACGCCACCGAGACGCTGATCGGCTCGACCAGCGGCAAGCCCCTGTTCGACAGCCTGGTGGACGCGCTCGCTTGACCACTGACGTGACTGACGCCGCCCGGCCCAAGGACCTCATGGGCCTCTCCGAAGAAGAGTACGGCCGGGTGCTGGCGATCCTGGGTCGCGCCCCCACCTTCACCGAGCTCGGCGTGTTCTCGGTGATGTGGAGCGAGCACTGCTCGTACAAGTCCTCGAAGAAATGGCTGAAAACACTGCCGACGACGGGGCCGCGGGTGATCTGCGGGCCGGGCGAAAACGCCGGCGTGGTCGACATCGGCGACGGCCAGGCGGTGGTGTTCAAGATCGAGAGCCACAATCACCCGTCGTTCATCGAGCCCTATCAGGGGGCGGCGACCGGCGTCGGCGGCATCCTCCGCGACGTGTTCACCATGGGCGCCCGACCGATTGCCAACCTGAACGCGCTGCGCTTCGGCGATCCGAGCCACCCCAAGACACGCCACCTCGTGGCCGGAATTGTCGCCGGCATCGGCGGGTACGGCAACTGCGTCGGCGTGCCGACCGTCGGCGGCGAGACGAATTTTCACGCCTCGTACAACGGCAACTGCCTCGTCAATGCGATGACGGTCGGACTCGCCCCGGCCAATCGCATCTTCTATTCGAAGGCCGCCGGGCCGGGAAACTCGGTCGTCTATCTGGGTGCCAAGACCGGGCGCGACGGTATCCACGGCGCCACCATGGCGTCGGCCGAGTTCGACCAGAACTCGGACGAGAAACGGCCGACGGTGCAGGTGGGCGATCCGTTCACCGAGAAGCTGCTGATCGAGGCGTGCCTCGAGCTGATGGCGACCGACGCGATCGTCGCCATCCAGGACATGGGGGCCGCCGGCCTCACCTCGTCGTCGGTCGAGATGGCAGGCAAAGGCGGGCTCGGCATCGAACTCGACCTCGACAAGGTGCCGATGCGCGAGAGCGGCATGACCGCGTACGAGATCCTGCTCTCCGAGAGCCAGGAGCGCATGCTGATGATCCTGAAGCCCGACCGCGAAGAGGTCGCGCGCCGGATCTTCGACAAATACGAGCTCGACTGCGTCACCATCGGCCGCCTCACCACCACCGGGCGGCTGGTCGTTAAGCGGCATGGCAAGGTCGAAGCCGATATGCCGATCCAGCCGATCTCGGCGCAAGCGCCGGAATACGACCGGCCGTGGACGCCCGCGCCGGCCCAGCCGGTGCTCGACCCAGCCGCCGTGCCGGCGCACGATCCGGCGGCGGCGCTGAAGAAGCTGATGGCCTGCCCGGATCTCGCCAGCAAGCGCTGGATCTGGGAGCAATACGACCACCTCGTCCGCGGCCACACCGTGCAGCGGCCAGGCGGCGATGCGGCGATCGTCCGCCTGCCCGGCTCGTCCAAGGGGCTGGCGCTCGTCGTCGACTGCACGCCCCGCTACTGCGCCGCCGACCCCGAAGCCGGCGGCGCGCAAGCCGTGGCCGAGACGTGGCGCAACCTGACCGCGGTGGGCGCCAAGCCGCTCGCCATCACCGACAATATGAATTTTGGCAATCCCGAGCGGCCGGAGATCATGGGCCAGTTCGTCGGCTGCATCGCCGGCATGCGCGCCGCCTGCACCGCACTCGAATATCCGGTCGTTTCGGGTAACGTCTCGCTCTACAACGAGACACAAGGCAAGGCGATCCTGCCGGCCCCTGTGGTCGGCGGCGTCGGCCTCATCGACGACGTGGCGAACACGGTCAACCTCGCCTTCAAGGCACCGAACGAATCGATCATCCTGATCGGCGACACCGCCGGCTGGCTCGGCCAATCGTTGTATCTCCGAGAGGTCTGCGGCCGCGAGGACGGCGCTCCGCCGCCGGTCAGGTTGGCAGCCGAGAAGCGCAACGGCGGGCTCATCCGGGCGCTGATCGAAGGCGGGATCGTCAGCGCCTGTCATGACGTATCGGACGGCGGCCTCGCGGTGGCGCTGGCCGAGATGGCGTTGGCCGGCGCCATCGGCTGTGCGATCGACGCGCCCAAATCCACCGATAAGCCCCCTCTGCATGCCTGGTTATTCGGCGAAGACCAGGCCCGCTACGTCGTCACCGCCGCCGATCCCGAGCCGGTGCTGAACTCGGCGCGCATGGTGGGGGTTCCGGCGATCGTCATCGGCAAGACGCACGCCAGCCGCGATTTGACACTCGATGGGCGCGTCCTTATATCGATCGAGGACTTGCGAGCCGCCCACGAGGGCTGGCTGCCTTCATATATGGCACAGGAGCTGTAGGGTTAATCCGATGCCGATGCCTGCAGCCGAGATCGAGCGATTGATCCGTGAGGCGCTTCCCGACGCGAAGGTCACGATCGACGATTTGCGAGGCGACGGCGACCACTATGCGGCGCATGTGGTCTCCGCGGCCTTCAAGGGGAAGTCCCGCGTGCAACAGCACCAGATGGTCTATCAGGCACTGAAAGGACGGATGGGCAACGAGCTGCACGCGATGGCCTTGCAGACCTCGGCCCCCGAATAGGAGACGAACATGGACGCTACTGTTACCGAGCGCATCAAGAACGACGTCGCGTCGAACGACGTGGTTCTGTTCATGAAGGGCTCGCCGGTCTTTCCGCAATGCGGCTTTTCCGCCGCGGTCGTCCAGGTGCTCACGCATCTGGGCGTGAAGTTCAAAGGCATCGACGTCCTGCAGGATCCGTCGATCCGCCAGGGCGTCAAAGAATTCTCGAGCTGGCCGACGATCCCTCAGCTTTACGTCAAGGGCGAGTTCGTCGGCGGCTGCGATATCGTGCGCGAGATGTTCGAGACCGGCGAGCTACAGCAGCTGCTCCAGGACAAAGGCGTCGCGGTCAAAGCCGCATCCTGACGGCTCTCTCCCGACGACGGAAAAAAAGGCGGGCCTCGGCCCGCCTTTTTTGTGCCCGATGGTCTCTAAGGAACTTGGGCCCGTCGTGCGCGGATTAGCCGCGGATCGACCGGTAGGCGGGATCGAGCGACAGATCGGAGCCGTCACGGGGTTTCGTGTTCCCCGTCGACGTTTCGGGCGCTTCGACGAGCGGAAGGTCGGTGTCCGAAGCCGGAGCCCCCACCCCGACACGCGATGCGGCCGCCGGTATGGCGCCGTGGCTGAGATCCGGCGGCGTCGCCGGCAGGAACGTGTGGGCCGCGATCGCTGCGATCAATGCCACGGCGACGATCCAGGCCGCCGCGACTTCGGTATAGTTCGATTTCATTATACGTCTCGATACGTCTCGGTCGATTACAGGTCTTGGAGTGAATACACGAGTCGTACCGCGGAACCCTGCAGTACGCTGTGACCGGTATCACTAGATTGTGAGCTAAAGCCGCAGTGACGGCGGTCACTCGAAGGGGGTCACTCGAACAGGTAGGCGGCCATGCTCAGGCTGCCATGGGTGAAACTGCTATGAAGTCGGCGGCCCTTCCCAGCAGGGCCTCCGGCGCCGAAGGCGACGAACACCGGGAGAAGGTGTTCATCGCGGGGATGAGCCTCGCGGGCATAAGGTGCTTGCTTGCGGTAGTCAGCCAGCGCGGCCTCGTCGCCGGACTCCAGCGCGTCCGCGAGCCAGCCATCGAAGGCAGTCGCCCAGGCTGGCGGCGAATCGTGACGGCCGTATTCCATCGTTCCCAGATTGTGCGTGGCGCTGCCACTGGCGAGGATCAGCACGTCCTTGTCGCGCAGCGGCGCCAGTGCCCGCCCGACTGCAATGTGATGCGACGGACCAGCACTCGGCTGAATCGACAGTTGCGCGACCGGGATGTCGGCGTCGGGATACATCAGCGACAGCGGCACCCAGGCGCCGTGGTCGAGACCATAATTTTCGGCAGCCACCGGGACAGCAGCCCCCTTCAGCAGCGCAATGGCGTTCTCGGCCAGCGCCGGCGCTCCAGGTGCGTCGTACTGCACCTGATAAAGCTCCTGCGGAAAGCCGCCGAAATCATGAATGGTCTCCGATCGAGCGGTGGTGCTGGCGCGGACGGCCGGCGTTTCCCAATGCGCCGACACGGCGAGGATGGCCGCTGGCCGGCCGAGCGTTCTGCCCAGACCGGCCAGGAAATCACGGGCTCGCACAGGCTCGAACATCAGCATCGGCGAGCCGTGCGAGACGAAGATGGCGGGCCGTTTCGCAGTCATGCGGCGATGGCCACCGGCACCACGCGATGCGCGAACTCCGCGACGCGCCGGCCCAGATATTCGGCGGTCTTGCGGTCGCTCTCGATCGGCGCCTGATCGGGTCCGACGTCGACATTCGACTGCGCCATCGCGCCGAGGAAGCTGCCGAGGCGGTTCAGATCCTGAACGCTGCCCTTGCTGTTGTTGTTGCCAGGCATGAGATCGAGTCCGATCCAGATCATTCCGTGCTGCATGGCGAAGATGGCGAGTTGGATGAGCGAGTTCAATTTATCCCCGCTCTGCGAGCCGGAGTTGGTGAATCCCGCCGCGATCTTGTTCTTCCACTGCTGCCCAAACCACGCCTTCGAGCTCCAGTCCATGAAGGCTTTGAAGGGAGCCGAGACGCTGCCCATGTAGGTCGGAGCGCCGAGGATGATGGCGTCGGCGGCCTCGAGTTCGGCGGCGCGCGCTTCGGCTTGGTCCACCGGGATCAGGGCGACCTGAGTGCCCGGAACGCTCTCGGCGCCCCGCGCCACGGCTTCGGCCTGAATCTTCGTATGACCGTACCCCGAATGATAGACGACCGCGACCCGAGCGACATTTTGGGCGCGGGCGATGTTGGTGTTGGTACCGTGGGCCATGGCGATTATCCTTTCAGATCCTGGACTTGGTTTGGGCTTGTAACTTCGGCTTATGTTAGTTACATCAGGTAACAACAGTTAGGTAGGCTATCAGATAACTTCTGTTAAGTAGGTACCGTTAAGTAACTAGTATTAGGTGCCTAACCCCCTCGGAGGACGCGATGCCCATTCCAAAAAGCCCGATCGGATGCCCGATGGATTCCCTGCTGCGCCTGCTCATGGGCCCGTGGACGACGTACATCCTCTACGTCCTCCGGGCGCACGGTCCGACGCGGTTCGGCGAGTTGAAGCGGCGGGTCGCTGGGATCTCCGCCAAGGTCCTCACCGAGCGGCTGCGTATGCTGGCCGAGGCGGACATCATCATCCGGCACTACGAACCGACCATCCCGCCGCAGGTGACCTATACGCTGGCCGCGCGCGGCGGCGAGCTCGCCGACGTGATCGACCGACTGGATGCACTCGCCAAGAAATGGATGACGGAGGACGCCGCCGTCCAGCAGCGCGAAACGCCCTCGGCGACGTCGGCCATGTCCTCGACCGCAGCCGAGTGAGCGCATAAAAAAGCCGCCTCGCGGGCGGCTTTTTCGCCTCGTTGCGTCCGGGTGCGTGTCAGCGCGAGTAGAACTCGACCACGAGGTTCGGTTCCATCTGCACCGGATAGGGTACGTCCGACAGTTTCGGCCCGCGCACGAAGGTGCCCTTCATCATCTTGTGGTCGACGTTCAGATAATCCGGGACCTGCCGCTCCGGCGACGCCGCCGCCTCGAGGACCACACCGAGCTCGCGGCTCTTTGGCTTCAGCTCGACCGTGTCGCTGTCCTTCACCACGTATGACGGGATATTGACCTTCTTGCCGTTGACCCGCACATGGCCGTGATTGACGATCTGGCGGGCGGCAAAGACAGTCGGCGCGAACTTCATGCGGTAGATGACCGCGTCCAGCCGCCGTTCCAAGAGCTCGACCAGGTTCTCGCCGGTGTCGCCGCGGCGGCGGTTCGCCTCGGCATAAACGCGGCGGAACTGGCGCTCGGTGATGTTCCCGTAATAGCCCTTAAGCTTCTGCTTGGCCGCAAGCTGAATGCCGTACTCGGTCGGCTTGCGCCGGCGCTGGCCGTGCTGGCCGGGGCCGTATTCGCGTTTGTTGATCGGACTCTTGGCCCGACCCCACAGATTCACGCCGAGACGGCGGTTGATCTTGTACTTCGACTGGGCGCGCTTGCTCATTTCGGTCCGGACACTCGCTCGGGATAAAATGCAACCGGCGGCCACAGGGTGCCAACGCTGGCCAATGGCCGCGCCGCGCTGTCCCCGTACCCGCCGAAAGAGGCGGTAATATACTTGCGTGTCGGGCCCTGTCAAACCGTTTCGGTCGACCCGGGGTTTGCCGCAGTTTCCCGTTGAAATCAAGTGCTTGCGCACGGCGAGCCGGCCACCGCGATGGCCCGTCCATTGCCATCTTCCGGTCACGATCGATTGAAACCCTGGCGCCCTTCATTTGGCCGCAGCCGCGCCATGCATATCTCTTGGGAACGCGATGGCTCAAATCTCCGATCCCGCCCCACCCGCGGCCGCCGCCGGCCCGCCCGGCCAACCTCGCCGCCGGCCCCGGCTCTACTCCATTTCGACCGTTCTCGCCCTCACGCTCGCCCTTCTGGTCCTCGTGACCGTCGCCGTGGTGGTGACGCCGCTGTTGTATCTCGGGCGGAACAGCACAGTGGCGCTGCTGCGCGAGAACGGCGATCTGCTCCTCAATACGATCGAACTGCGCGTCCGCCAGCAGATCGAGCCGCCGACCAATCAGCTCGCGTTCATCGCCGAGGTGCTGAGCCGGTCCGACGGGCAGATGTACGATCGCAAACGCATCGGCGACATCCTGACCGGCGCCCTGGCGGCGACGCCGCAGATCGCCTCCTTGGGCTTCGTCGATGCAGCGTATATCTCGACAACAGCCGTGCGTCAGGACGACGGCGTCAGGATCGAGACCGCGGATCTCGGACGCGAAGGCGCCGCGGCGATCCCCGATCCCCAGCCTGGGGGCAAATGGGCCGGAATCCTCCACGACGTGAACGGCGAACTTTACATCGTTCGCCGGCACGCGGTGTACCGCGACGGCACGTTCGTCGGCACGCTGTTCGGGCACATCTCGGTGCGGCAGCTGTCGAACTTCCTCACCGCCGTTCCAGGTATGGAGGGCAACAGCTTCATTCTCTATGACCACGGCTACGTGCTGGCGCATCCCCGCCTCACCCGACCGGTTCCATCTCTGCGCGGCGACCAGGTCCTGCCGCGCCTGGATGAGGTTGGCGACCCCGTGTTGGCGGCGATCTGGAACAAACCCTCGCGCCTGCCCCTTCTTGGACGAAGCTCGGGTTCCGTACATGCGGTACGGCTCGACGGCGATGAATGGCTCTACCTCTACCGGACCGTGTCGGACTACGGCGACAAGCCGTGGCTCATCGGAACCTATTTCCGCGCCGCCGATGCGCTGGCCGACCTTCGGCAGCTTATATTCGCCGGGACCGGCGCCGGCATCGCTCTCATCGTCGCGACCTCGGCCGCAATCCTGATTGGCCGGTGGATCGCACGGCCGATCACCCAGTTGGCGGAGGTCGCCCGGCATCTTCGCGGCCTACACTTCTCCGGTGTGCCGAAACTGCCGCGACCGATCTTTCGTGAGCTCGACGATCAGGTCCGGGCCTTCGACGAGATGCTGACCGCACTCCACTGGTTCGAAGCCTACGTACCACGGAAGCTGGTGCGTCGGCTGGCAAGGCGCGGCGACCAGAGCCCTCTCCCCTCGGTGGAGCGGCGGGTGACCGTCATGTTCACCGATATCGCCGGCTTCACCCCGATCGCGGAGCACATGAGCCCGGTCGAGACGGCGCAGCTGCTCAATCAGCATTTCGAGCTGATCACCAAGTGCATCGAGGCGGAGGAAGGCACGGTCGACAAGTTCATCGGCGACGCGGTCATGGCGTTCTGGGGCGCGCCCAGCCGGCAGCCCGATCATGCGGTGCGGGCCGTCCGCGCAGCGGCAAGAATTGCGATATCGATCCAGCAAGAGAACCGCGTGCGGGTACGCAACGGCGCGCCGCCGATCCGGATCCGGATCGGGCTTCACACGGGCCGGGTCATCGTCGGGAATATCGGCGCCGAAGGCCGGATCAATTACACGATCGTCGGCGACACGGTGAACGCGGCGGAACGCATCGAGGAACTCGGCCGCCAGTTCCTCGATATTAAGAGCGACGACATCGTCGTGCTGTTCAGCGGCGCGACCGAGCAGGCCCTCGGCCCGGACGTCCCGCGGGCCGCGGTCGGCACGTTCACTCTGCGCGGCCGCGCCGAGGCCGTCCCGGTTTTCCGCCTGATTTTGCCGACGGAGGTTTCGCCGGCCGTGGAGCGTGCGGTCGCTGTGTCAGACCGGTGAGGATGCCGTGCAGGGTGCGGGTCTCATGCGCCATCAGGCCCGCGCGATAGAAGATGCTGCGGATGTTGCGCACCATGATCGGCCGCATCTCGGTGTTGCGCAGGAATCCGCACTCGTCCAGCTCCGCCTCGAGCCGGGCGAAGAAATCCAGCACCTCCTTCTTGCTCGCGGCCTCGGCGCGGCCCTTGGCCAGCACCCGAGCCGGCGCCGCCGTGCTCGCCATCCGCCATTCATACGCGGCGAGCAGCACCGCCTGCGCCAGGTTGAGCGACGAAAAGTCTGGATTGAGCGGCACGCTCAGGAGCGCGTCCGCCAGCGCCACATCCTCGTTCTCGAGACCCGTCCGCTCCGGCCCGAACAGATAGCCGGACCGTTCGCCGCGCTCGAGCCGCTCCAGCGCTTCCGCGGCCGCCGCCCGGGCCGTCACCACGGCCTTGACGCCCTCGCGCGGGCGGGCGGTGGTGGCGTAGACATAGTGCAGATCGGCCATCGCTTCGGCCGCCGTGGCGAAGATGCGCGCCTTGTCCAGGACGGCGTCGGCGCCGGCGGCTGCCGCCACCGCGCGCGGGTGCGGCCATGTCGGGCGCGGACGGACAAGTCGCAGGTCGCTCAGACCGCAATTCAGCATGGCGCGTGCGGTGGCGCCGATATTCTCCGCGAGCTGCGGCGCCACCAGGATCACCACCGGCGTGGCTCGGTTGGCGCTCACGCGCCGGCACCTCGCCTGCCGCCGGTGCCGCCGGGGTTGCGCGCCGCCAGCCGCTCCTCATGGAACAGGAACCAGGTGATGCTGTCGTGCAGCGCGTTGTACGAGGCGTCGATCACGTTCGCGGAGACGCCCACGGTCGACCATCGCCGGCCGTCGCCGTCGGCGCTCTCGATCATCACCCGAGTCACGGCCTTGGTCCCGGCCTCCGGGGTCAGGATGCGCACCTTGTAGTCGACGAGGCGCACGTCGGAAAGGCGCGGATACACGGGCAGCAGCGCCTCGCGCAACGCCCCGTCGAGCGCGTTCACGGGGCCATTGCCCTCGCCCACGGTCAGGACGCGATGGCCTTTGATGTCGAGCTTCACCGTCGCCTCGGACTGCGTCACCAGCTCGCCCTTGGCATTGAAGCGGCGCTCGGTGATGACCCGAAACGACACCAGAGTGAAGAACTCCGGCACGCTTTCGAGCAGGCGCCGGGCCAACAGCTCGAAGCTGGCGTCGGCGCCATCATAGGCAAAGCCGTCGTGCTCGCGGGATTTCACCTCATCGATAAGGCGTCCCAGCTTCGGATGATTGGCCGCAATCTCCAGCCCGATATCGCGGAACCGCGCCAGGATGTTGGACTTGCCCGACTGGTCGGAGACGACGACGTGCCGGCGGTTGCCGACTTTTTCCGGCGGCACGTGCTCGTAGGTGCGCGGATCCTTCTCGATGGCCGAGACGTGAAGCCCGCCTTTGTGGGTGAAGGCGCGGTCCCCAACATAGGCGGCACCGCTCGCCGAGGGGCGGTTCAGCCGCTCATCGAGGAGCCGCGACACATGCGTCAGCTGTTCGAGCTGTGAAGCTGAAAGACCGGTCTTCAGCCCCATCTTCAGCATAAGATTGGGGATGATCGACACGAGATTGGCATTGCCGCAGCGCTCACCGAGCCCGTTCAAGGTGCCCTGAATCTGGCGGACCCCGGCGCGCACCGCCGCCAACGAATTCGCCACCGCGTTCTCGGTGTCATTGTGGCAGTGAATGCCGAGATGGGTCCCCGGGATCGCGCGGGCGACCTCGCCGACCATGCGCTCGATCTCGTGCGGCAGCGTGCCGCCGTTGGTGTCGCACAAGACCACCCAGCGGGCGCCGGCCTTGTGGGCGGTGGTCACGCAATCGAGCGCATAGCCAGGGTTCGCCTTGTAGCCGTCGAAGAAATGCTCGGCGTCGAACATCACCTCGTCCTTGCGCCGCACGGCCTCGCCGAGGCTGTCGGCGATCATGTCGATATTCTCGGGCAAGCTGGCGCCCAATGCGGTCTCGACGTGGAAGTCCCAGGTCTTCCCGACGAGGGTCACGACCCGCGCCGGCGAGGCGAGCACGGCCGCGAGGCCGGGATCGTTGGCGGCACTGCGGCCCGGCCGACGCGTCATCCCGAACGCCGTCACTTTCGCCGTCGCCAGGTTCGGCAGGGCGGCGAAAAACGCATCGTCGGTCGGATTGGCTCCCGGCCAGCCGCCCTCCACATAGTCGAGGCCCAGGCGATCCAGCGCCGACGCGATTGCCGTCTTGTCGGCAACGCCGAAATCGACGCCCTGGGTCTGGGCGCCATCACGCAGCGTGGAATCGTAGAGATAGATGCGGTCGTCGGCGGTCATCGGACGTGCTTCGGGGCGCTCGAGGATGGGGTGCCCCGGTCCGCCCGGAGCGGCGCTGTTTATAGCAGCCGTCCGGCGCGCCCAATACGCCTTTTATGCAACACCGGGTACGCCGTTACGCGGCCGCGAGGTCCCTGCGCACCGACGCCATCAGCTTAAGCATTTCGCTACGCTCGCGCGGCGGCAGCTTGAATTTGTCGAGCGTTTTGGTCATGTCGGCCGTCATGGCGTTGAATTCGGCGTCGCTGAGCGGCACCGTGCCGCGACCCGTGTATTTGCACGGGCCGCCGGAGGCCTGGCAGAACAGCTCCGTCAATCGCCGCTTGGTTTGTGCCGGATCCGTGCCGGCAAACCGCTGACTGACGGCCGGATCGGCGCGGACATTGTCCACGAAGTCGTCCGTGACCGCCGCGATCCCCGGGCTGCCGCCCAGGCGCTGGTATAAAGTCGGCTCAGACATCGAGCACGCCGAGAGCCCTGCAACCAGCAGGCCAGCGAGCACCGCGCCGAGCCACATCCTCCGCGTCATGGATCCTCCAACGGACGAAAAGCGTCGGCGCGAGTTTATACGGAATGACCGCGCGTCTCGATCACAAGCCGGCGAGGCTCGCAATCGCGTTGCCTCGCTGGCCCGCTCAGTGATTTCCGGCGGACTGCGAGGGCGCCGGCTGCGCCGAGGGCGTTGCGGCGGCGAGCCGGACCGTATCGCCGTTCTGCAATGTCTCGGGCGGGCTGTCGATCACCCGGTCTTGCGAGGTCAGCCCAGCAATCACCTCGACGCTGTCGCCGAAATCGCGGCCGGTCTGGACGGGCTTGAGCGTCACTTTGTTGTCTGCGCCCAGAATGGCGACTTGCATGCCGCGGACGGGAGACGGCATCAACGCCGTCGCCGGAACGCGCACGGCATTCGGATCGGCCGGGAGCTGGAACGTCACCCGGCAATAAGCATTGCTGAACAGCTTGCCGTCCGCATTGTCGGTCTGCAATTCGACGAGCATGCTGCGCGATGTCGGGTTCAGCGAATTCGAGGTGGTGACCAGGGTCGCCTCGAACGTCTGGCCGGGATACTGCGGCAGCTCGAAGGTGGCTTTGACACCGGGCTGAAGACCGGCCGAGTAGGCCTGCGGCACCTGGACATAGATGCGGACGCGGTGCAGATCCGAGACCTCGAAGAGCTCTTGCCCGGTCACCGTGTTGCCGCCGTTGATCAAGGCGCCGACGTCGGTATTGCGTGCGGTGACGATCCCGTCGAACGGAGCGGTCAGGGTCTTGAACGATTCCATCGCTTGCAGCTGCCCCACCGTGGCGCGGGCAGCTTCGGCGAACGTCTTCGCGGTCGCCGCGGCGCTATTCTGTTGGTCCAGCGTCTGTTTCGACACGAATTCGGGCTTCGCAAGCCCGTTGTAGCGCTGGGCCGTCGCGAAGGCCAGGCGTGCGTTGGTCTCGGCCGTGGCGAGATTCGCCTCGGCTTGCACGAGCTGCTGGTCGAGATCCGGCGTGTCGATCACGGCCAGGGTCTGACCGGCGGTCACGTGCGCCCCGATATCCTGTTCCCAGGACTTGAGATAGCCGCTGACCCGGGCGTAGATTGCCGCCTTCGTATAAGGCTGGATGTTGCCAGGCAGGATCAGCCGCTGCAGGGAGCCGCCGCTCTGAAGAGCGGCCAGTGATACGGTCGGAACAGCCTGCGCGTTCGTCCACTGAGCGAGGTCCCGCTTGGCGCGGACGCGGCTGACGACCCCCTCGCCGACGATCGCGCCGGCGACTACCAGCGCAATAACACCGACCAGGATAAGCCAGCGGCGATTCGGCCTCGGGATAGATGGCGAGGACATAACAGGCTCCGATTTACGCGGGGGTGGGATGACCGTCCGCGGGTGCCGCGTCGACCGGCTTGCGGTCACGGGCGTGGACGAGGCTGAACAACGTCGGCACGAGGAGCAGGGTCGCGCATGTCGCGAAGAGCAGCCCGCCGATGACCGCGCGACCCAGCGGCGTGTTCTGGCTGGACTCGATCGCCATCGGGACCATGCCGATGATCATCGCGAGTGCCGTCATCAGCACCGGCCGAAAGCGGGTGGCGCCGGCTTCGAGGGCCGCGGTCGCCGCGTCGACGCCGGCGGCGAGGCGTTCGCGGGCAAACGCAATCACCAGGATGCTGTTCGCGGTCGCGACGCCCATGCACATGATGGCGCCGGTGAGCGCCGGCACCGAGAGCGTGGTGTGAGTCGCGAACAGCATCCAGGCGATGCCGGCCAGGGAGGTGGGCAGCGCCATGATGATCACGAAGGGGTCGAGCCAGGACTGGAAGTTGACCACGATCAGCAGATAGATCAGCACGATGGCCAGGGCGAGGCCCACAAACAGCTGCTGATAGGCGCTCGTCATGGTCGTCACTTGGCCGCGCAGCACGACACCGGATCCGCGCGGCACGTCATGGGCCGTGTCCTTGATCACCTGCTGGATGTCGGCGGCCACGCCGCCCAGATCGCGCCCTTGCGGGGTTGCGTAGATATCGACGACCGGGCGAACGTTGTAATGCGAGACGAGCGCATCACTGGGGGTGCGCCCGATGGTGGACAGGCCACCCAGCAGCTGCGTGCCGGCACCGCCACCAGCGCTCACCGGCAGGTTTTGAAGACCGTTGATGGTGCTGATGTCGTGTTGCGGGGTCTGGACGGCGACCGGATAGCTCACCCCGGTCTTGGGATTGAGCCAATAGGTCTGATTCGTCTGCAAGCTGCCGGAGAGCGTGATCAGCATCGCCGTGGCGGCGTCCCTCTCGCTGATACCGGTGAGCCCGGCCAGCGAGCGGTCGACATTCACGTTCAACGTCGGCTGCTGGAATGCCTGCTGGACCCGCGCATCGGCGATCCCGGGGATCTGCTTGATCCGGGCCAGGAGCGCATTGGCGTAAGTCCGATTCGCCTGGATGTCGTTGCCGACGATCTGCAGATCGATCGGCGCCGGGGCGCCGAAATTCAGGATCTGGCTGGTCATGTCGGCCGGCAGAAAGGCGAAGGAGGTGCCCGGAAAGCGCCGCGGCAGCTGCGCGCGCAGGGTTTTGACGTAGCCTGGCGTCGGAGCATGGTTCGGCTTGAGGCTGACCAGGATGTCGCCATCCTCGACCCCGATCGTGCCCGAGTTGTTGTAGGCCATGTTGATGCCGCTGCCGGTGATTCCGATATTGTCGACGATCCCGTCGATCTGATCGGCCGGGATGATCTGACGGATCGCCTCGCCCACCCGATCGGCGAGCTTCGTGGTCTCTTCGATCCGCGTGCCGGTCTGCGCCCGCATGTGAATCTTCATCTGGCCGCCGTCGACATTCGGGAAGAAGTCCTGGCCCAGATAGGGGGCAAGCCCGAACGACAGCAGCGAGAAGCCGAGAAAACCGGCAATCAGCTTGCCGCGGTTGTTCAGGCAGAGCTGCAGCAGGCCCATATAGTGGAGGCGAACCGCCTCGAAACGATGCTCGAAGCCTTTCTGGAAGCGGACCAGGGGATTGCGGCTGGGTGCCGCGGGCGAAGCTTCGCCGTGGCCGTCCCCGGCCCCCTGGTGGGGCGCCTGGTGGCGGAGCAGATAGTTGGCGAGCGTCGGCACCAGCGTATAGGTCAGGATGTACGAAGCGACGAGCGCGAAGACGACCGCCTCGGCGAGCGGCCGGAACAGATAGCCCGCGACGCCGCCCAGCCCGAACATCGGCACGAACGCAATGCAAATGCACAGGAGAGAGACGGTCGCCGGGATCATGATCTCGTGGGCGCCGTTGAGGATCGAGGATTCGATCTCCTGTCCGAGGTCGAGATGCCGGTTGACGTTTTCGATGGTGACGGTCGCGTCATCGACAAGGATGCCGACGGCGAGCGCGAGCCCGCCGAGAGTCATCACGTTGATCGTCTCTCCCAGAGCGGCCAGCACGGTGATCGAGCTCAGGACGGCGAGCGGGATCGATATCGCAATGATCAATGTCGACCGCCAGCTGCCGAGGAACAGCAGGATCATCGTCGCCGTCAGCACCGCCGCGATGAGAGCTTCACGGACGACGCTGGTGACCGCGCTCAAGACGTAGACAGACTGGTCTCCGACGGCGGTCAGCTGCAGGCCGTCGGGCAAGGTCTTTTGCACGCTCGGCAGCAGGTTCCTGATGCCGGAAATGATGTTGAGCGTCGAGACCGCTCCCGACTTGATGACGGACAGCAAGACGGCGCTTTTGCCGTCGACATGGACGACACTGGTCTGCGGCTGGCTGCCGTCGTGAACATAGGCCACGTCGCGCATATAGACGACGGTGCCATTGACGGTCTTGATCGGCAGATCGTTGAACGCGGCGATCTCGCTCGGCGAGTCGTTCAAGTTCACCGTGTATTCGAACTTGCCGATTTTCTGCGTTCCCACCGGCGTGATCAGGTTCTGAATCGACAGCGCGTTGACCACGTCGTTTGCGGAGATGCCGTAGTTGTGCAGCGCCTGCTGGTTGAGGTCCGCCTGGACCTGACGGACCTTGCCGCCATAGGGTAGCGGAATCGAGGCGCCGGCGACGGAGACCAGCTGCGGGCGGATGAAGCTGCTGGCCTGGTCGAACAGCACCGCCTCGGAGAGCTTGTCGCTCGAGAGGGCCAGCTGCAGGATCGGCACGCTGGACGCGTTGAAGGTGAGTATGGTCGGCGGCGTGATGCCGGGCGGCATCTGCTTCAGGACGGTTTGCGATAGTGCCACCACCTGAGACTGTGCCGCGTCGATGCTCACGGTCGGCTGGAAGAAGATCTTGATGATCCCGTAATTGGGGATCGACTGCGATTCGATGTGCTCGATGTCGTTCACGCTGGTGCTGACCGCGCGCTCGTAATACGTGACGATGCGACCCGCCATGTCGTCCGGCGGCAGGCCGGTGAAGCTGAAGACGACGCTGATCACCGGAATATTGATGTTCGGGAAGATGTCGGTCGGCGTGCGCAGCGCCGACGCGACGCCGAAGATCATGATCAGCACCGCCATCACGACGAACGTGTAGGGTCGCTTCAGCGCGATTTTGACAATGCCAACCATGACGTTCCCTCGCTCCGATTGGTCTAGCTCGGGCGAATTCGGATGGTCTTCAACGCCGGGCGAGCCAGGCGGTTCCGGCGAGTACCACGGCCGGAACGACGACCGCCGCCCATGCGGCCTGATCGGCGGCGACCAAGACCACCTCGGTCACCATGACGATCGCGGTGACGGCAATCGTGGCGGCGTCGCCGAACAGCGTCTTGTAGAATGGGCTCATCGGGCTACTCCCGCGGTCCACCGCTTGCTCAAGGCCGCCATAAGGGCAAGCCCGCCAAGGGCGTAGAAGACGCCAAGGCCCAGCAGGCTCCAATCGCCCCACGGCCACGCCGCGGCGCCCCCGACAGCTTCCATCGTCCAAAAAGTTCCGAAGGCCGTGATCATGACGCCGACCACGAACTTGATTGCGTTCTCGGGCACGCGCCGCAGCGGTGCGCGGATTACCAGCCCCGCGGCAATCACCACAAGCAGCGCCGCGAGCGCGCCGGCGGTGCTGCTGATCCAGGCGCGTCCGTGCAGGCTCAACGCGACCACGACCAGCCAGACCTCGAGGCCTTCGAGCAAGACGCCCTTGAAGGCAATGAGCCAGCTTGCCGTCCAGTCGCCTCGCGCCAGCTGCGCGCGGGTGGACGCGAACTCCTGCGCCTCGTCATGCAGCGCCTTGAGGCCTGCCCCGCGCGCCACGGCCTTGGCCAGCCAGCGCATACCGAAGAGAAGCAGGAAGATCCCGATGGTGAGCTGCAGCCACCTTATATCGACCCCCAGCCCGAGGACGCCGCCGGTGGCGGCCGTCATCGCCGCAAGCGCGGCCAATGCCGCGAGTGCCGCGGTGGACGCAGCGCGCCAGCCGATGCTCAAGCTGACCGCGAGCACGATCGTGAACGCTTCGACCCATTCGACCGCCGCGGTGAGAAAGGTTGGAGCGAAAATGGTCCAGTCAAGCATTCCGTCTACTCCAGCATGGTGGGGTAAAGCTGTCGCGGCGAGCGCCACGCCTCGTTGGCCCGGTAGCGCCAGAACGCGGTTGGAAAGTCGCGCTCGACCAGACCGGCGTCGAACATAACCGCGACGAGCCCGCGGTCAGGCATCGGCCGGACCGCGCAGTCGCCCGGAAGCTCCGCGGCCAGGTCGCGGACCCGCTGCAAGCCGGCGGTGGCGGCGGCGCACGACTCGTTGAGGCCTTGGCAGGCGACCGTGCATAAGCACGTCGTTCCACGCCGGCGCAGGGTCACGGTGATCATTTTTGGCGAGCCCGCGCTCGCGTCTTTCACGAGCTCCGACACGACCAGCCCCAGCATGCGACAGACCGAGGCGGGGAACCTCCCGGTGTCCCTGGCATCGACACGGCAGTCGATGCCGCGCCGATCGAGAGACGTCATCTGAAGGTGCCGGCAGAGCGCGAATAGATACAGACCGGCATCGATCTCGGCCGCGTCGCCCGATGCGACGCCCGTCCATCTTTGGATGGGGCGCGGCATGACGGCCAGGTTCCGCGTCGCGGACGATTTCTTACGCATGATGAGTCTCCGAGTTGCTCTGGAATCGATCGGCCCCGCGCTGGGCGGTTGCGACGAGCTCGACGAGATAGGCGCCGCCATGACGAATCGCGGCATCGGAGAACACCGAGCCGCCTAAGAGCACGCCGCGCGCATCGATGCCGCGGTCGGTGAGCAGAGACACCACCTCGCGCACGCTGCCGTAACCGACGTGACCATCGCCGATGCATTCGATCAGGCGCACTTTGCTTTGGACCTGGAGGCTCCCCGGCAAGGGACGAACCACCTTGGCGCCGTAGGCGAGAACGCCGGCGCAGGTCCAGCCGCGATGAAGCAGCAGATGCAGAGCGACAGTCCCGCCATACCCGAAGCCGGCCAACACGAGCCGGTTCGGCCCCAGCCGGTAGGACCGCAATTGCTGATCGACCAGCAACTCGAGGTCCTGCGCCGCGCGAGCAATCCCCGCCACCCCGCCACCGGCCCCGTTCGCCAGCGCGCCATCCATGGCGCCGTCCGTGGCCGACTCGGGTCGCTCGACCCCATCCAGCGCCACGAATGCCGTCGCGGGCACCATCGTCGCCCATCGCGCCAGCTTGGCGGTCAGCATGGCGGCAGAACCGCCAAAATCGTGCAGCAACACAACCAGCGCCTCGGGCAATTTCGTCGCCGTCGGATCGAGCCGAATCCCGTGGGAAAACTGCATCCAGGCCATGTGCCGCTCCTTCAGAAACCGAGCTGGCAAGACGCCGGGCGCCCTGCCTTGCGACGGATTTAAGCCCGGGCGCCTAATGCCGCAAATGCATTCATGTCACTGGGACATGCCCATTGCGAATGACCACAGCGTTACAAGCTCTTGGTCACCGACACGACCACGTCGCGCAGCCAGCGATGCGCGGGGTGGCGGTCGAGCCGCCGGTGCCACAGCATCGACGTGTGCAGCTGCGGCGATTCATAGGGCGGCTCGCAGATCTGCAGCGGATGATTGCGCACAAATTCCTGCGCGATGCGGCGAGCGAGGGTGACCACCAGGTCGGACTGGACGAGGATCGGTGCCGCCGAGAGGTACGGTACGCGCAGGGTGATCCGGCGCGTTTTCCCATGACCGGCGAGCCAGCGATCGATGAAGCCGATGTCCTCGCGCGTCGACGAAATCTCGAGGTGCGGCAGTTCCGCGAAGGCCGCCGGCGACAGCTTGCGCCGGCTCGCCGGATGCCCGCGCCGCATGACCATGACATACGGGTCCTCGAGCAGCGTCTCCGTCGCGAACCGCTCGGCGGGGTTGTCCATGCTGCCAAGGGCGAGATCGAGATCGCCGCGGTCGAGACGCTCGGCAATGTCCAGCGTTCCGCTGGGTCGCAGATCGAGCCGGACTCCCGGTGCCGCGGCGGAGACGGCCGCGACGAGCGGCGCCGCCAGAACGACGGCGGCATAGTTGTTGAGGACCAGCGTGAAGCGCCGGTCGGACGCCGCGGGGTCGAATGCCACCGGCTCGAGGGCCAGCTGCATCTCGCTCAACGCGCTGCGCAGCGGGCCGGCGAGGGTCTCGGCTCGCGGTGTCGGCACCATGCCGTCGGGGGTGCGAACGAACAGCTCGTCCTTGAGCATGTAACGCAGCCGGTTGAGCGCGTGGCTCATCGCCGGCTGGCTCAAGCCGATCCGGCTGCCGGCGCGAGTGACGCTGCGCTCCTGCATCACCGCGTCGAACACGATGAGGAGATTGAGATCGAACGCGCCCCAATTCATGTCCAACATGTATTGGTGACACGCATGCGTTTCAAGCATACTACCGTTTGGCGCGGTTATACCCGTCGCCAGGTCGTTCCCTGCGGCCCGTCTTCCAGCACCACGCCTTTGGCCTTGAGCTCGTCACGGAGGCGGTCCGCTTCCTTGAAGTTCCGGGCGCGGCGCGCCTCGAGCCGGGCGGCGATCATCGCGTCGATCTCGGCATCCGCGATCGCGCCGGCGTCGCCGGACCCGGCACGGAACCAGGCCCCCGGCCGCTGCCCTAACAGGCCGAGCAGCCGCCCGCCCGCGAACAGCGCCGTGACCTGAGGGCCGGGCTCATGCGACGCGGCGGCGGATTGAAAGGCCGCGTTTGCATGCTCGTGCAGCCGCGCCAGCGCCAGCGGTGTATTGAGATCGTCGGCCAGGGCGTCCAGCACGTCGACGGGCGGCGACAGCGAGGGTGCCAGGTCGTAGAGCCGCTCGCCGGGATCGAATTTCCGCAGCGCGTTGTAGAACCGGTCCAGCTCGGTCCGCGCCTGGCGCAGCCCGTCTTCGGTGAAGTCGAGCGGCGCCCGGTAATGGGTCTTCATCAGCAGCAGGCGGATGGCCTCCGCCGGCCATTTCGCCAGCAGGTCGCGCACGGTGAAGAAGTTGCCGAGGCTCTTTGACATCTTCTCGCCGTTCACGGTGAGGAAGCCGTTGTGCATCCAAAGCCGCACGAACGGCGCACCGCCATGCGCGCATTCGCTCTGCGCGATCTCGTTCTCGTGGTGCGGGAAGATGAGGTCGTGCCCGCCCCCGTGGATGTCGAAAGTGACGCCCAGATGCGTCTCGCTCATCGCCGAGCATTCGAGATGCCAGCCGGGCCGCCCGCGACCCCACGGGCTGTCCCAGCCGGGCTGGTCGGGCGCGCTGGGCTTCCACAGAACGAAGTCCGCCGGGTCCTTCTTGTAAGGCGCGACCTCGACCCGGGCCCCGGCGATCATCTCGTCGCGCGAGCGGCCCGATAGCTTGCCGTAATCCGCCTTGCTCTGGACGCTGAACAGAACGTGGCCATCGGCGACATAAGCATGGCCGCCGGCGATCAGGGTCTCGGTCATGCGGATCATCTGCGGGATATGCTGCGTTGCCCGGGGCTCGATGTCGGGCGGCAGGGCCCCCAGCGCGCTCATGTCGTCGTGATACGCCTTCGTGGTGCGGGCCGTGATCGCGGCGATCGGCTCGCCGCTGTCCCGCGCCGCCGCCATGATCTTGTCGTCGACGTCGGTGATGTTGCGGGCGTAGGTTACCCTGGGATAGGCGTGCTTCAGGAGGCGGTAGAGCACGTCGAACACCACCACGGGCCGCGCGTTGCCGATATGCGCGAAGTCATAGACCGTCGGGCCGCAGACATAGAGGCGCACGTTGGACGGATCGAGCGGTGTGAAGTCCTCCTGCCGCCGCGTCAGGCTGTTATGGAAGCGGAGCTTCGTCGCGGTCATGCCGCCCGTCCCGACAGGCGCGCCGCGGCCTTCTCCCGGCCGATCATCGGCAGCAGCGCCTTCAGCTCGGGACCGTGCTCGCGTGCCGTCAGGGCCCGGCGCAGCGGCATGAACAGCTCCCGCCCCTTGCGCCCGGTGGCGGCGCGGACCGCCGACGTCCACATCGTCCACGTGGTGTCGTCCCACGGCTCGGCCGGCAGCAACGAGGCGGCGGTCGCCGCGAAATTCGCATCGTCGATGAGCGGCGCCACGGCCCCGCTGGTGACCTGCCACCAGTCCCGCGCGTCTTCGAGCCGCTGCAGATTGCCGCGCACCGCCTGCCAGAACTCCTCGGTAGCAGCGTCGAGACCCGACGCCTTCAGCCTGTGGGCGACGTCTGCGAACTCGTAGTGATGCAGCACCCCTGCACTCAGCGCCTTAAGCTCGTCGGCATCGAACCGCGCCGGCGCGCGGCCGAAATCGGAGAGCGAGAAGTGCTGGCCGAGCTCGGCCAGCGACCGCACCGGGGCAACCGGCTTGGATGATCCCAGCCGCGCCAGCAGGCTGTTCACCGCCATCGCCTCGACGCCGTCCTCGCGGAGAGACTTGACCGACAGCGAACCTATCCGCTTCGACAGGCCCTCCCCTTCCCGGCCAACGAGCAGCGCCAGGTGGCCGAACTCGGGCGGCTTGGCGCCAAGCGCCTCGAACAGCTGGATCTGCGGCACGGTGTTGGTCACATGATCTTCGCCGCGGATGACATGCGTGATCTGCAGATCGATGTCATCGACGACCGATGAGAACGTGTAAAGCGGTACCCCGTCGGCGCGGATCAGCACGGGGTCGCTGAGTGCTGCCGCGTCGATTGCAACCGACCCGCGGATACGATCCTCCCATCCGACCTTGCGGTGGTCGAGCTTGAAGCGCCAGTGCGGCCGGCGGCCCTCCGCCTCCAGCCGCGCCCGGTCGGCGTCGCCGAGCCGAAGCGCCGCGCGGTCGTACACCGGCGGCCGATGCCGGGCCAGCTGCACCTTGCGCTGCAGGTCCAGCTCCTCGGCGGTCTCGTAGCAGGGATAAAGCCGGCCGGCGGCTTCGAGCTTCTCCGCCGCCTTGGTGTAAAGCGGGAGGCGGGCCAACTGGTGATATTCTTGTTCGTCCCAGGTGAGGCCGAGCCACAGCAGGTCGGAGCGGATGGCTTCCGCGAAACGGTCTTCCGAACGCGCGAGGTCGGTGTCATCGAAACGCAGGATGAACGTCCCGTGCACGGCGCGCGCGAACAGCCAGTTCACGAGTGCGGTCCGCGCATTGCCGACATGAAGCTGGCCGGTCGGGCTCGGCGCAAAACGAACGCGAACGCTCATCGCGGCGCCCGAAAACCGTTGGTGATCGGATAGCGGCGGTCGCGCCCGAAGGCGCGGCGCGTGATCTTCACACCCGGGGGTGCCTGCCGCCGCTTGTATTCCGCGATGTCGAGCATGCGCCAGATGCGGTTGACGGTCGCTTCGTTGTGGCCGCGGGCGACGATCTCAGCCACCGGCATCTCTTTCTCGATCAGGCAATGCAGCACGTCATCGAGCTCGGCATAGGACGAGCCCAGCGACGCCTCATCGGTCTGGTCGGGCCTGAGCTCCGCCGACGGCGGCTTGGTGATGACGCGCTCGGGCATCACCCGCCCCGCCGGGCCTTTTGCCCCCTCTGGCTGAACCTGGTTGCGCCAGCGGGCCAGCCGGAACACCTCGGTCTTGTACACGTCTTTCAGCACCGCGTACCCGCCGCACATGTCGCCGTAGAGCGTCGAGTAGCCGGCCGACATCTCCGATTTGTTGCCGGTCGAGACGACCATGTGGCCGAACTTGTTGGACAGCGCCATGAGCGTCATGCCGCGCGCCCGCGACTGGATGTTCTCTTCGGTCGTATCGGGCTTGGTCCCGGCAAACGGTACGCGGAGCATCTCCTGCATCGCGTGCATGGCCGCCTCGATCGGGATGGTGTCGAGCTGGATCCCGAGGAGGCGCGCGACTTCCGCGGCGTCGTCCAGGCTTTCGCGCGAGGTGTACGGCGACGGCATCATGACGCCGCGCACCTTGCCCGGCCCGAGCGCATCGACGGCGATCGCCGCAGTCAATGCCGAATCGATGCCGCCCGACAGGCCGAGAATGACGCCGGGGAACCGGTTCTTGGTCACGTAGTCGCCAATCCCGATCATCAGCGCGCGATACACGGCGTCCAGGTGCTCGGGCGGCTTGACGATCTCCCCGGGCGCGCACGTCCATCCGCCGTTGCCGTTCCGCGTGAACTGGGCGATCGCGACGGTTTCGCGCCAGGCCGGCGCTTCCACCGCGATGCTGCGGTCGGCGTTCAGCACGAACGACGCTCCGTCGAACACCAGCTCGTCCTGGCCGCCGACCTGGTTGACATAGACCAGCGGCAGGCCGGTCTCGCTGACCCGCGCCACGGCGAGATTGATCCGCTCATCGATCTTGTCGGTCTCGAACGGGCTGCCGTTGGGCGAGATCAGGATCTCGGCGCCGGACTCGGCGAGACACTCCGGCACGTCGGGGAGCCAGATGTCCTCGCAGATCGGCACGCCGATCCGCACGCCGCGGAACGGGATCGGGCCGGGCATGGGGCCGGTGGCGAAGACGCGCTTCTCGTCGAACACGCCGTAATTCGGCAGCTCATGCTTGAAGCGCGTCGCCGCGATCTTGCCGTCCTCCAGCAGCAGTGCCGCGTTGTACAGTTTGCCCTCACTGACCCACGGGCTCCCGATCAGCATCGCCGGGCCGCCATCGGCGGTCTCGGCGGCGAGCTCGGCGACGGCGGCATGCACGGCGGCCTGGAACGCCGGCTTCAGCACCAGATCCTCCAGCGGATACCCCGCGATGACGAGCTCCGAGTAGACGACCAGATCGGCCTTCAGCGCCGCCGCCTTCCGGCGGGCCTCGCGGATGCGCTGGACGTTGCCCGGCAGGTCGCCGACCGTCGGATTGAGTTGCGCCAGTGCCAGCGTCAGGCGGTCGGTCATGGTCCGGACCGGCCGTCGGCCGGCTTGCGCAGCAGGAATTCGCGCCCGATCTTCACCATCGGCTTGCCGTCATAAGCGATGATGTCGGCGGTCGCGTAGGTTTCCGTCCAGTTCTCCGGCAGGAACGAGCCCGTGCCGACGATGTCGATCGGCGCCTCGGCCACCGCCATGGTCTTGCACTTGGCCGGCGTGAAGCCCGACGACGCGACGATCTTGACCTTATTGAATCCCGCGGCGTCGAGATGCTCGCGCGCGTGCCAGATGGCGGCCGCCGACACGCCGGTGCCGACGAGATAGCGGAGCTCCGACTCCGTCCGGTAGCCGCGGATCGCCTTCCGCGCGTGGCGGTCGAGGGCCGCGTAGGATCCTGCCATGTCGAGGCCCTCGATGTAGCGCCCCCCGTGGGTGTCGAGCCGGACGCCGAGGCGTCCGGCGGCCGCGCGCTCGCGGAAGCGGCGGCTCACCGCCAGCGCGTCGGTGATCTCGCGGCCGAAATAGTCGACCAGCACCACCAGCAGCTCGTCCCGCGGAAACGTCTCGTCCAGCATCTCGGCGGCGCGCACGGTCGACCCCGCATAGCCGATCAGCGCATGCGGCATGGTGCCGAGCCCCTCGGTGCGGCCGAAGTAATGCGCGGTGGCCGTGGTCGCGTTGCCGATGAATCCGACGGCGCCCGCCTCGCGCTTGGCCGCCGCCGAACCGACCGACGCGGCGTACGCCATCATCTCGGCCATTTCGGTGCCGGCGCAGTGGCGCGCATCCATGGCCAGGAAGGCAACCTTCGGCAGGTCGATGCACATCGTGTAGGCGTTGTATGCGGCGACGCAGGCCGGGCCGATCTTCTGCAGGTAGATCGTCTCGAGGTCGACGAGATGGCGGAACGAGCCGCTGATGTACATCAGCGGATCGCCGGCGCCGACCCACGTACCTTCCTTGTGGCGGAGTTCGATGTCGAACCGGGTGCCGCGCGCGGCCGCGATCGCGTTCAGCCAGTCGACGGCGAGCTTCGGCGTGAAGATGACCGGGCGCCGCATGAACACGGCATAGGTCACGGGCTGGTCGCCGAAGCGCTCGACCGCCGCCTTGCTCTTCAGGAAGTAGCGGTCGCTCAGCCGCTCGATCTCATCAGGGCCCGGTGCCGGACCGTCCCCGCGCCCGCTCATGGCGTCACGACGCCGCGGCGGCGCGCCGGGCTCCCAGCCCGTTCAGTCGCGACGCCTTCAGCCCCTCGGCGATGAGGAACGCCAGCTCGAGCGCCTGGCTGGCGTTGAGGCGAGGGTCGCAATGCGTGTGATAGCGATCGGCGAGCGCATGGTCGTCGATCGCTTCCGCGCCGCCCGTGCACTCGGTCACGTTCTGGCCGGTCATCTCGAAATGGACGCCGCCGCCGTACGCGCCCTCGCCCGGCAGGATCTCCAGAAAGGCGCGAACCTCGGTCAGAATATGGTCGAACGGCCGGGTCTTGTACCCGGTCGTCGACTTGATCGTGTTCCCATGCATCGGGTCGCATGACCAGACGACCTTGCGGCCCTCGCGATGGACGCGGCGCACCAGCGGCGCCAGCTTCGCGTTCACCTTGTCGGCGCCCATGCGGGTGATCAGGGTCAGACGGCCGGGCTCGTTCTCCGGGTTGAGGATGTCGATCAGCCGGAGCAGCTCGTCCGGATCCGAGGTCGGGCCGCATTTGAGGCCGAGCGGGTTCTTGATGCCGCGGCAGAACTCGACATGCGCGCCGTCGGGCTGGCGCGTGCGGTCGCCGATCCACACCATGTGCGCGGAGCAGTCGTACCAGTCGCCGGTCGTGGAATCGATCCGCGTGAGGGCCTGTTCGTAAGGCAGCAGCAGCGCCTCGTGCGAGGTGAAAAAATCCGCCTCACGGATCTGCGGGGTGTGGTCGGCGGTGAGGCCGCAGGCTTCCATGAAGGTGAGGGCCTCGGCGATCCGGTCCGCAAGCGCGCGGAACTTCTCGCCCGCCGGGCTGCGCTCGACAAAGCCGAGGTTCCAGCCGTGGACGCGATGGAGATCGGCGTAGCCGCCATGCGCGAAGGCGCGCAGCAGATTCAGCGTCGACGCCGCCTGCGCATAGGACTGCAGCATGCGCGCCGGATCGGCTTTGCGCGCCTCGGCCGTGAAATCGATGCCGTTGATGATGTCGCCGCGATAGGCCGGCAGGGTGACGGTCCCTTGCGTCTCGGTATCGCTCGACCGCGGCTTCGCGAACTGGCCGGCGAGGCGACCGACCTTCACCACGGGCAGACCGGCGCCGTACATCAGCACGACGGTCATCTGCAGCAAGACCTTGAACGAATCGCGGATGTTGTCGGCGCCGAATTCGGCGAAGCTCTCGGCGCAGTCGCCGCCCTGCAGGAGGACGGCCTTGCCCTCCGCCACCTTGGCGAGGCTCGCTTTCAGCGCCCGCGCCTCGCCCGCAAAGACCAGCGGCGGGAAGCTGCGAAGCTTGCCTTCAACCGCGGTCAACGCCGCCGCGTCCGGGTAGTCCGGCATTTGCCGGCCGGATTTGCCGCGCCAGGATTCGGGCGTCCATTTGGCCGCCATCGGGATACTCCAGAAGCTCGAAAAAGCAGTCGTAGTGCGGTTATACGCCGCCGAGCCGCAAAACGCCAATGAGCATTAACCAATTGAGCGGCATCGAAATTTGCCTTCCCGAACAGCGTCGTGTAAGCACCGCGCCCATGTTCGCGGCGAGCAAGATCGCGTGGTTCATCGCCAACCCGCAAACCCTGGCTTTCCTGCTGCTGGCGCTCGGCACGGCGCTGCTGTTCACCAAAGCGTGGCGCCGCGGCCGGACCGTTATCGCCGCAGTCCTGGGACTCGCCGTCATCACCATCGTGCTGCCGGTGGGGCGATGGTCGGTCCAGGCGCTGGAGCACCGCTTTCCGCAGCCCACCCTGCCGGCGCAGGTCGACGGCATCATCCTGATCGGCGGCGAGATCGACCAGGAACCCTCGCTCGCGTATGGCCAGCCGATCTTCGTCAATGGCGCCGGACGGCTGCTGGCGTTTGCCGACTTGGCGCGGCGATATCCGGGGGCAAAGCTCGTCTTCACCGGCGGCTCGGGCCGCCTCCTCAATCAGGGCCAGACCGAATCCGAGGCCATGCCAATGGCGCTTCGCGCCGTCGGCTTGGACCCGGCGCGTGTGATCTTCGAAGACCGCTCGCGCAACACGCACGAGAATGCGGTGTTCACGCGTGACCTGATGAAGCCAATGGCCGGCCAAGCGTGGGTGATGGTCACGTCAGCGCTCCACGTGCCGCGCGCCGTCGGCTGCTTCCGCCAAGCCGGTTTCCCTGTCATCCCGTATCCGGCTGATTATCAGACCCTGCCCACGGGCGACCGGCTCTTCGATAAGCCGATCGGGTTCGATTTAGGATACGGAACGCTGACGGCCGCGGTCCGGGAATTCATCGGCCTGATCGCCTATCGCGCCGCAGGCTACACGGATGCGCTGTTTCCGGCGCCCTGAGGCTCCCCCGTGCTCTTCTCGCCTAACGCGTCGGACCGATACGTTCTAGTCCGGAGAATGGCTTTCGCGGTGTTCGCCGTAATTTGAGAGTCAAGCTGCCACTTTGCGTTTGGCAAGTTGATACGGGCGCACGAGTACGTCCGCCGGCATCTTCCATTCCGACACAAGTTTCCAAATCATCGCGAGTGTCAAATGACGCTTGCGATTCAGGATTTCCGATGCTCTCCCAGACGAACCGATTAGCTTTTCGAGATCCCTCCGGGTGCGGCCTGAATTTTCCATCCTTGCTTTGATTGCTTCGATCGGATCGAGAGAGAATGAAGGCCATTTGCCCCGCTCATACGCGTCGACGAGCGTCATCAACACCTCGAGACGATCACCATCAGGTGTTCCATCCTCGGCGTTCCACAAACGCTCGATCTCGGCTAGCGCGACCGCATGCTCCTTTTCATTACGGATCGGGCCGATCATTTCAGTCATCAGATAGCTCATTTATCCTTTCGAAAATCGATCAATTGTCAGCGCTTCGATGCGATCGTATTCAGCGTGCGTGTCTATGAATTTTATAAACGCACCCTGCTTTTTAAAATTGAACGCGACAATTGCTCGATAGTCATTACCTTTAACGTGAAAGACTACTCGCTCGCCGTTAAGGACCACTGCTGACGGATAGGCTTCCCGCACATCCTGCATGGTCGTCCAGTTGGCAGAACGAATCGTCTCGTTTAATTCGCGAACAGCCTTGTCAGCGTCAGCGTGGTCCCTGCCGAATTCGAGCAAGGTACCTGAATTGAATACGCGCACCTGATCATATCCCCCATCTCTTGTCCGGAGCTCGCTACGGCCTATGCCGGCCGTCCGTGCTCCTCCGGTTCATAAAGTCAACACGAGGTGATTTTCTTTACGGGACCACCTCAGCACGCGCGCCCGCTGCCGTTCCCATGGGCCTAGGGCGCATTCGTCCCTTACACTCGTTTATATAAGTTCCTCCCATCTTGGGAGCAAGCGAAATCCTCCCAACACGGGAGAAAAAGTCTTGACGGGTTTCAATATACGTCCAAAATCAAATACTTAAATTACCTCGATTTGGGCATTTTCCGCCCACACAAAACCCAATGCACCCGCCCCGTTGGCACCGCGTGCTACAGGGGTGGCGAATACCAGATGCCTTGGAAATCGGTCGCCAAATCCGGAAATGGCACGTCTGCGCCATTATCCAATTAGCAATTCCCGCCAGCCTTCGAACGGCTAAGCCGTCGGTCTCTCAAAACGCTCGGACATCGGGAAATACGAACTTAATCCCCTACTCCGCAGCTCGGGCGGCCGGCTTCACCGGATCTCGCATCAGAACGAACTCCTCCGCGGCGGTGGGATGGATCGCGACGGTGCGGTCCCACTGCGACTTGGTGAGGCCGGCCTTCACGCCGATCGCCAGGCCCTGGACGATCTCCGGCGCATCGGGGCCGACCATGTGCGCGCCCACGACCTTGCCGCTGTCGCGATCGACGACCAGCTTCATCATCGTGCGCTCGTCGCGCCCGGGCAGCACGAACTTCATCGGCCGGAATACGGCACGGTAGACGTCGATCGGCCCGATCTGGCGCGCCGCCTCCTCGGACAATCCGACGGTGCCGACCGGCGGCTGGCTGAACACGGCACTCGGCACGTCGTGGTGGTCCATCATCGACGGATTGTTGTTGAACAGCGTCTCGGCAATGGCCCGCGCCTCGGCGATCGCCACCGGCGTCAGGTTGAGGCGGTCCGTGCAATCGCCGACCGCGTAGATGCCCCGCACCGTCGTCTCTTGCGACTTGTCGACTGCGATCGCCGCCCGCTTGTTCAGGTGCACGCCCACCCGCTCGAGCCCGAGATTGCGGGTGTTCGGCACCCGGCCGGTCGCGTACATGACGAGGTCGGTCTCGAATGTCTCGCCGCTGTCGGTGGTGAGGCGATAGCCGTCGCCGGTGTCGTCGATCCGGGCGATCCGCAGACCGGACAGGATCTTGATGCCGCGCCTCTGCATCTCGGCCGTCAGGTGCGAGCGGATATCGCCGTCGAAGCCGCGCAGGATGGCGTCGGCGCGGATCATCTCCGTCACCTCGACGCCGGCGGCGTTGAAGATGCCGGCGAACTCCACCGCGATGTAGCCGCCGCCGACGATGACCATCCGCCGCGGCAAGGCCGGCAGCTCCAGCGCCTCGTCCGAGGTGATCGCGTGCTCGATGCCGGGGATGGCCGGCTTTTCCGGGCGGCCGCCGGTCGCGATCAGGATGTGCCGGGCCGTAAGCGTCCGGCCGTTGATGCGCACCTCGTTCGGGCCGACGATCTCGGCCCAGCCGTTCATGATCGTCACGCCCGCATCGTTCAGCATCTTCACGTAGATGCCGTGCAGGCGATCGATTTCCTTGTTCTTGGCGGCGATCAGCTTTCCCCAATCGAACACGCTCTCGCCGATGGTCCAGCCGTAGCCGGCCGCGTCCTCGAGCTCGTCATGGAAATGGACGCCGTAGACCAGCAGTTTCTTCGGGACGCAGCCGCGCAGCACGCAAGTGCCGGCGACGCGCACCGATTCGGCGATGGCGACTTTGGCGCCGTACGTGGCCGCGCGGCGCGCGCCGGCGACGCCGCCGGAGCCGGCACCAATGGTGAACAGATCGAAATCGAAGTCAGCCATCGTTAGATCCCAACCGTCGTGACATCATAGCGAAACAGCCACTCGTAGCGCTCTTTGACGCGGTTTTCGTTCCACTCGCGGTCGATATAGGCCTCGGCCGCGGCGCGATCGGACAGCGTCTGATTGTGAAACCGCTTGGCGTTCTCGGCCGAGCCCAGCACGGCGCGCTTGGTCCGCTCCCGGCGCGCGTTCTCGTAGCGCATCAGGGCCGTCTCGACCTCACTGCCGTCTTTTTCGAAGCAGCGCGCCAGGATGTATCCATCCTCGATCGCCATCACCGCCCCCTGGGCGAGCAGTGGCAGCATCGCGTGACAGGCGTCGCCGAGCAGGCTGACCCGGCCCTTCGTCCACGACTCCATCGGCTCGCGACCCATCAAGGCCCATTTGTAGGGGACGTCGATGCTGTCGATCAGCGCGTGAACGTCTTTATTCCAGCCGCGGAAATCGTTGGCGCATTCCTGTTTCGTGCCGCGCAGGGTCCACGATTCCACCTGCCAGTCGCTGCGCTCGATGATGCCGACGAAATTCATCAACGTTCCGGCGCGCAGGGGATAATGCACGACATGGCCGCCCGGCCCGACCCAGTTCGTGCCGACGAGCCGGCGCATATGCGCCGGCACGCGGTCCAGGGGCGCCACGCCGCGCCAGGCGATGACGCCGAGGAACTGCGGCTTGTCGACGCCGAAGAGCGCCTGCCGGATCGTCGAGTGCACGCCATCGGCGCCGATCAGCGCGTCGCCCGCGGCTTCGCGACCGTTGTGGAGCCGGAGCGCGACCCGGCCGCTCTGCTCGACAAAGCCGGTGCACTTGGCGTCGAGGTGGATCGCGTCCGGCTTGAGCCGGCGTACGGCGTCCGCCAGCAAGGCGTGCAGATCGGGCCGGTAGACGGTGAAGTAGGGAAAGCCGTAGCGTTTGATCGATTCAACGCCGAGATCGAACAGTTTCCAGGTCTGGCCGGTGCTCCACAGCCGGATCTCCTTGCCCTCGGCTTCGACGGCCAGAGCCTTCAGCGCCTCGCCGACACCCAGCGCATACAAGGCCCGCGTGCCGTTGGCACTCAGCTGGACGCCGGCTCCGACCTCCTTCAGCTCCGCCGCCTGCTCATAGACGTCGACGTCGTACCCACGCTGGAGCAGCGCCAGGGCCGCGGTGAGGCCGCCGATTCCCGCACCGGCGATGAGAATATGAGGCTTCGCCATAAGCCGGACGATACACGAAACCTATTCGGGAGACACCCTTGCGGGGCTCCGGCGAATGGCAGAAGCTTCGGACGAAATACGCGGGGAGGATGCCTTGAAGAGGTCGACCGTCGGGCTCCTGCTCGGCATCATGCTGCTGGCCGCCTCGCCCGCCGCCGCCCAGACCTATCCCACCCGGCCGATCACGCTGACGCACGGGTTTGGTGCGGGCGGCAACGCCGATACGATCGCGCGCCTGCTCGCGGGGCCGCTGACCGAGAGCCTGGGTCAGCCCGTCATTGTCGAGCCGCGCATCGGCGCCAGCGGGATCATCGCCGCCGACCGCACGGCCAAGGCGCGGCCGGACGGCCATACCTTGGTCATCCTGCCCGGCGGGCATGCCGTCGCGGCCGCCCTCTACAAGTCGCTGCCGTTCGATCCCCTCAACGACTTCCAGATGATCTCGCTGCTGACGTCGTTCCCGATGGTGATTTCGGTGCGCAAGGACCATCGGTTCCGCGATATCGCCGATCTGATTGCGCAGGCCAAGGCCAAGCCGGGGGCGGTCACGTTCAGCTCGGTCGGCATCGGCTCGACCCAGCATCTGACCGGCGAGCTGCTGGCCGCCATGACCGGCGTCCAGCTCACGCACATCCCCTATAAGGGTGGCTCGGCGCCCCTCACAGATCTCCTCGGCGGCCAGATCGAGGTGATGATCGACACGCTGACGGTGACGACCCCGCAGCTCGAGGCGGGCGTGATCCGCGCCCTGGCGATCACCAGCCGAGACGAATGGCCGCTGCTGCCGGGCATCCCGCCGGTCGCGGCCACCGTCCCCGACTTCGATGTCCGCTCGTGGCTCAGCCTTGCCACGACCAGGGGAGTTCCGCGGCCGATCATCGACCGTCTCAATCAGGAGGTGCGCAAGGCCCTCGCAAGTGCGCCGGTCAAGGCGCGGCTCGAAGGAATGGGCAATCAGGTGACGCCAGACTCCCCCGACGAGATGCAGGCCTTCATGGTCAGCGAGGCGGCGCGCTGGACGAAAGTCATTCGTGACGCCAAGGTAGAGCAGCAGTGACGGCGGCCCCGCCCGCACCACGAAGAATCGACGGAGGATGGATTTGAAGAGACCGATGGGTTGGCTTTTGGCGGCGGCGCTGCTGCTTGCGGTGTCCCCGGCCGCCGCCCAGACCTATCCGGCCCGGCCGATCACCTTCATGCACGGCTTTGGCGCCGGCGGGAACGCCGACACGATCGCCCGCCTCATCGGCAACGCGATGAACGCGAGCATGGGCGTGCCGGTGGTGATTGACGCGCATGTGGGCGCCGGTGGCACCATCGCCTCCGATCGCGCCGCAAAGGCCAAACCGGACGGCTACACCATTATCCTGCTCACCAGCGGACATGCGGTCTCCGCGGGCCTCTACAAAAAGCTGCCGTTCGATGCGGTGAACGACTTCCAGATGATCTCGCTTGCCACGGCGTTTCCGTTCGTCATCTCGGTCCGCAAAGACGACAAGCGCCAGAGTCTTCCCGAGCTGATCGCCGCCGCCAAGGCGAAGCCCGGCCAGATCAGCTTCAGCTCGGTCGGTATCGGATCGACACAGCATCTCAGCGGCGAGCTGCTGCAGTCGATGGCCGGCATCCAGCTCAATCACGTGCCGTACAAAGGCGGCTCAGCCCCGCTCACCGACCTGCTCGGCGGCCAGATCGATGTGATGATCGACACCATTACGGTGACGACGCCGCAGCTGAAGGGCGGCACGATCCGTGCACTTGCCGTGACCACCTCAGAAGCATGGCCCTCGCTGCCGGACATCCCGCCGGTCGCGGCCACCGTGCCGGGCTACGACGTGCGCGGCTGGCTCGGCGTCGCCGGCCCCAAGGGCCTGCCGCAGCCGGTCCTCGAACGGCTGAATCTGGAAGTCCGCAAGGCGCTGGCGGATCCCACGGTCAAAGCGCGCATCGAGGACATGGGCAACATGGTGACGCCGTCCTCGCCGGAGGAGATGCGCCAATTCGTCGCCGCCGATGTGGCAAAATTCACCCGGATCATTCAGGAGGCGCACGTTCCTCAGCAGGAATAGTGCCGCTGCCTCGCAACGGAGACGGACGATGCTGGACATGAAGGCAAAGAGCGCGCGCAAACCGGCTGCGTCAGGCGGCTCGGCGCTGCGCTACCTGACCGGCTTTGGTAACGAGCACGCGAGCGAGGCGGTGGCGGGCGCCTTACCCGTGGGCCAGAATTCGCCGCAAAAGCCGCCGCTCGGGCTCTATCCGGAGCTGTTGAGCGGCACCGCGTTCACCGCCCCTCGGCATGAGAACCGGCGGAGCTGGCTGTACCGGGTCCGCCCATCGGCCATGCATCCACGCTTCGAGCGCCTGGCGGACGGGTCGGTGCGCAGCGGACCATTCGACGAGGTCGAGACGCCGCCCAACCGGCTGCGCTGGGACCCGCTGCCGCTGCCCGACCAGCCGACCGACTTTGTGGAAGGCCTCGCGACCATGGCCGGTAACGGCGACGCGGCGAGCCAAGCCGGCTCC
>DASWFO010000050.1:0-7180 GCA_036394195.1 Alphaproteobacteria bacterium
TGCGGCTAAATCGCGGCATCGAGCGCTTGCGCGACTTGGCGCGAGGACCAGGAAGGCTCACCGCGGCGTTGCGGGTTGATCGTTGGCTCGATGGGCTCGATCTTTGCCGAGAAGGCCCTCTATGGCTCGGACGCGGTGACCACGAACCCGGCGAAATCGGGCAGAGCATTAGGATCGGCATTTCGCGGGATGCGAACCGCCTCCTGCGATTTTATCTTCGGGACAGTCCGTTCGTCAGCGGTCCAAGATCGCTCAAGGAATAAGAGACTGCCACAGTCGCCCTCCTCCTCTCTTGGAGGGGGGTCAGGACTCGAAGCCCCGTTTCCTCCGCAGGCGATCTCGTCTCACTGCATCAACTCCTCGGCCGCATACGAATGCGCCGGACCTTCAGTGTCGCCCCAATGTCCGTTCCAGACGGTTCGGGCTGGCACGGGGAACGGCAGCAATGGGGTCGAGAGCGGCCCTAACGCCGGCACCAATCGTTAGGTTTTATCCACTAGGAACCGCTCGTACGCCGGACCATCGCTCGCGTAATAAGCCGTCGTTGATTCCGTCACACGGCGTCTCAGGGCGTGGCCACCATCACATCGGAGGCCTTGATCACGGCAAACGCGTCCTGACCAGATTTCAGCTTCAGATCGTCGACTGCCTCGTTCGTGATCGACGCGGTTACGACGGTTCCTCCGCCGATGTCGATCCGGACATGGGCTGTTGTTTGCCCTTTTTTGACCTCAACGATTTTTCCATTAAGCACGTTCCGGGCGCTGATCTTCATTGGGCGGTCTCCCTCTCTGGTGAGAATGGCGGTCTAGGGGACGGACTTGAGAATGTGCGAGACCTGCTGCTCGGTCGGCCGCACATGGTAGAAGCGCGCGTAGAAGTCGAGGACGATGTCCCGCAACTCATTGTGACCGGGCACCTGATAGAGCACGGTGCTCAACCACCTCAGGCCGATAAGGCGGTTCACGCCCGGCGGCTCGTCGATCCAACCAAACGGCTCCGCGGGCGCCAGATAGACGCGCCCCTCACGGACCGCCCGCAGGCCCTGCCATTGCGGGTCGGTGAGGGCGCGGCGGCTGAAATCCGGGTTGCTGGTCAGGATCGCATCGGGGTCCCAGCGCCGGATCTGGTCGAACGTGACCGCGCCTGTCGTGCCGCCGGCGACGTTGATCCCACCCGCCAGATCGAAGATTTCGCCGGTGATTGATCCTACCGGGGACGTTTGGGTTCCGTCTGGATCACGCGTGTAGAAGATGCGGGGCCGCCGCTCTGCGGCTACGGCCGCTGTCCGTGTCTTGAGGTCGGCCATTGTCCGTTCCGCGTAGGCCGCCAAGCCTGCAGCCTTCGCCGATACGCCCAGGACATCGCCGAGACGATGGTAGAGTTCCGCCGTGTTGGGAAGGCGGCCGTCCAGCAGAACGTAAGGCACGCCGGTCTGCTGCTGGACGCGGTCTGCCAGTGTCGCGTAACGCCCGTCGACGTCGCCGACGTCGAGAATGAGATCCGGATGGAGTGCCGCGACTTCGCGCACGACAGCCTCGATATTACGGCCCGTGAGACGGCCCAAAACCGGCAACGATGCGTACCGCTCGGGCATGAAGGCCTTTTCCTCGTCGCTGAGAGCGCGCGTCCATCCCAGCAGTTTCTCGGGCGCGAGAGTGTAAAGGACGACGGCGGATGGTGGCCCGGCCACGAAGACCCGATCAATCTTCGATGGGATGGTTACGTGCCGGCCGGCTGAATCCGTTAGCGTGCGGCTTTGGGCGTTCTCGGCCACCGTGTCGAGGCTTGGAGAGAGTGCGAGGAACAGAACAAGGGCAGTTCGCCGCCACGTTGCCGTTCCGAGATATTGATGGACCATTTCGCATGTCCCTGTCTGCTGCCCCTCAATCCGCCACCGCTCTCAAAGAGACCCCCCGGCATCCGGCCGAGTGCGATGCGCTATATCCTGCCGTATATAGTATCGTTATATTCGAGAGAATATAAGTCGTAATAGTGGTTCGATGGCTGGAAAGGAGGGCGAATGAACGTGCAAGCTCAGGGGCGTTATTTGGCGGCGCGGCCGAACCCGTGGCGCGCCGTCCTCGTGATGTTGGCACTCTTCGTCGGGTCCATCCCTACGGCCCATGCTCAAACGCAGGACGTTCTGGTGTTTGCCGCGGCCAGCCTGAAGGACGCGCTCGACGACATCGCCGGGCAGTATCGAAAGGAGACCGGCAAAGCGGTGAGGATTTCCTACGGAGCGAGTTCCGCCCTCGCCAAGCAAATCGAGGCTGGAGCGCCGGCCGACATCTTCATCTCCGCCGATCTCGACTGGATGGACTACGTGGCCCAGCGTCATCTGATCGCCGCGGACACGCGCAAGAATATCCTCGGCAACCGGTTGGTCCTGGTCGCGGCCAAGGACAGCACGGCGCAGGTCCAGATCGCGCCAGGCTTTCCCCTGGCCGATCTTCTCAAGGGCGGACGCCTCGCGATGGCAGACACGAGCGCGGTTCCGGCCGGAAAATACGGCAAGGCGGCGCTCGAGAAGCTCGGGGTCTGGGCCTCGGTCGCCCGTTCGATCGCTCAGGCCGAAAACGTCCGGGCCGCTCTCGCCCTGGTTTCGCGCCATGAGGCGCCGTTCGGGATCGTCTATCAGACGGATGCCGTGGCCGACCCCAACGTCAAGGTCGCAGCGATCTTCCCCGCGGACACCCATCCGCCGATCATCTACCCGGTCGCGCGCGTGGCGGACTCTAAGAATCCCGACGCCGCCGGCTTTCTTGCCTATCTCGAAGCGCCGAAAGCCGCACCGCCGTTCGAGAAACAGGGGTTCACGGTTCTCAAATGAGCTGCGCCGCGATGCCGCGGATCGGCGCCGGGGCGCGGCTCCCGAAGTCCGGGGCGGTGCAAGACATCGTTCCCCGGATCAGCTACATCATGCCTCGATGATACCGGCCACAGGTCGAGTCCGGCCGACCGGGCCATCTGCGACTTGAGGGGCGCGTGGACTGGTCGCAACTTTTCCAATTCAGCGAAGCCGAAGTCACCGCGATCTGGTTGAGCCTGAAGGTCGCGACCTGGGCGGTCGTCGTGAGCCTGCCGGT
Organism: Alphaproteobacteria bacterium; assembly: GCA_036394195.1. Taxonomy (GTDB): domain Bacteria; phylum Pseudomonadota; class Alphaproteobacteria; order CACIAM-22H2; family CACIAM-22H2; genus DATJPD01. Next base: position 3,090 of record DASWFO010000050.1, read on the forward strand.
GGGGATCGCGGTCGCGCTCCTGCTCGCGCGTGGCCGCTTCTGGGGCCGCAACGCGCTCGACGTGCTCGTCCACCTTCCCCTCATCCTGCCCCCGGTCGTCACCGGATACGTCCTCCTGCTGCTCTTCGGCCGCCGCGGACCCCTGGGTCAGCTGCTCGAGCAGACGATCGGGCTGGTGTTCGCGTTTCGCTGGACAGGTGCCGCGCTCGCGTCGGGGGTCATGGGCTTTCCATTGTTGGTCCGGGCGATCAGGCTGTCGATCGAGGCGGTGGACCGGCGGCTCGAGGATGCGGCGGGAACGCTGGGCGCCGGACCGATCTGGGTGTTCTTCACGGTGACCCTGCCGCTCATTCTCCCCGGCGTGATCGCTGGAACGATCCTCGGCTTCGCGCGGAGCCTGGGCGAGTTCGGCGCGACCATCACGTTCGTCTCGAATATCCCGGGCGAGACCCAGACCCTGCCCACCGCGATCTATGTGTTCACCCAGGTGCCCGGGGGCGACGTCGGCGCCCTGCGTCTGTCGCTCGTGGCCGTCGTCTTGTCGGTGGCCGCCCTCATGGTCTCGGAGTTCGTCGCGCGCCGCGCGTCCCAGCGGGTCCTCGGGTCATGAGCCTCGAGGTCGATATCACCCACCGGCTGGGCTCGTTCAGCCTCGAAGCGCGCTTCGCGACCTCAGGCCGGCTCACCGCTCTGTTTGGCCGCTCCGGCGCCGGCAAGACGTCGTTGATCAACATCATCGGCGGATTGCTGCGCCCGGACCGTGGGCGCGTCGTCGTAGACGGAAAGGTCCTGGTCGACCGCGAGCACGGGCTTTTCGTCCCGAAGCACCGCCGTCGGGTCGGCTATATCTTCCAGGAGCATCGACTACTGCCGCATCTGACCGTGCGTCAGAACCTGCTCTACGGCCGCTGGTTCACGCCGGCGCGAGAGCGGCGCGGAACGCTGGACAGCGTCGTAGAGCTTCTCGGCATCGGCGCCATTCTCGACCGCCGCCCGGCTCTCCTCTCGGGCGGCGAGAAGCAACGGGTTGCGATCGGCCGCGCCTTACTGGCCAGTCCGCGTCTTCTCCTGATGGACGAGCCGCTCGCCTCGCTCGACGAAGCGCGGAAGTCGGAAATCCTGCCGTATCTCGAGCGGCTGCGCGACGAGGCGCGGATCCCGATCGTCTACGTCAGCCATTCGATCGCGGAGGTGACCCGGCTTGCCGATACGATGGTGCTGCTGTCGGACGGCAAGGTGGCCGCCAATGGGCCAGTGACCGACATCATGAACCGGCTCGACCTCTTCCCGCTCACCGGCCGCTACGAGGCCGGGGCGGTGATCGAAGGCCGGGTCGCGGCGCACGACGACGCCGTCCAGCTGACGACCCTGCACTCGGCGGCGGGCCCGCTGCGGGTGCCCCGGGTCGATGCCGCGATCGGCACCCCGATGCGGGTACGGGTCCGTGCCCGCGACGTCATGGTCGCGGTCCAGCCGCCGCAGGGCCTGAGCGCGCTCAATGTCCTCGCCGGCCGGGTGGCGGAGATCGCCGCGTCCGGCGGCCCGATCGTCGAGCTTCGCCTGGATTGCGGCGGCGAGATCCTGCTGGCGCGCATCACGCGGCAATCCGTGCAAAGCCTGGGCTTGACGCCGGGACGGCCCATCTACGCCGTGATCAAGTCGATCGCGTTCGACCGGCGCAGCCTCGGCCTGTCCTCGCCCGCGCACGACGAGGAGTGATCGCCGCCTATCGCGCCCCGTTTCGGATCCCGCGCGGGCGCATCACCCTCACTGCGCCGGGCCGCCTAGCGGCCTTGGGCGTGGGGCGCCGGTGCCGGGTGCCTCCGTCACCTGCTGCTGCCACTCCGGCATCGCCTTCAGATCGTCTTCCGTTTTGGCGATCCTGAAGCCGGCCTTCTGGGCATCCCAGGAGAACGCGTCGATCGGCAGCGCCACTTGGTGGCTGCCGATTCCGAGGACGCCCCCCTCGCCGACGACGAGGCGATCGATGGTCTTGGTCTCGGGCGTCATGAGCACCGTCGCAACGCTGCCGACTTTCTTGTCGTTGCTGTCATAGACGGCGGCACCTTTGATTTTGGAAATGTCCTCCATGGTGAGGGGATTGGGCGCCGGCGGCTGCGGCCTCTGGATCGCAGCGCCGGGCGCGCCCCTTTGACCGGGGCCTGGCGCTTGAGCCAAGGCCAAACTGGAGACAACAGCCAAGCCGGAGACGGTCGTGATGACGCGTAGGCACGTGCCAAATGTTGATGCCATGACACACCTCGCATGTAAGTGACGCCTGAACCGGTAACGTGCGCGCAGCCTGCGGGTTCCAGCACCGTTGCAACGGCAGAGCCGTGCGGTGCCAGGCTCCTTCATACCGCGCGTGCAATAGCGGCAGCGGCAATAGCGGCTAGCCCCACGGACCGCGGCGTCCCCACGGGCTTGGGCTGTTCCACCGCCGCGGGAATTGCGACGGTGGCAAAGGCGGGCTCTGCGCCGGCGGGAAGCGGCGCGGCCGGAACAGATAGATCAAGATCATGCCGGCGACGAAGCCCCCAATATGGGCGTACCACGCCACACCGCCTTCTCCCCGGCTCGACAACAGGATGCTCGCCACCTGCACGACGATCCACCACAGCAGCAGGACCTTCGCGGGCAGGTGCAGCGGCGTGATCAGTCCCCAGAAGAACAGGACCAGCACCCGGGCGCGTGGGAACAGGACCAGATACGCGCCGAGGATGCCCGAGATGGCGCCCGACGCGCCGATCATCGGCACGGTGGCGTCGGGCTCGACGAACGCTTGCGTCATCGCCGCCGCGACGCCGCAGATCAGGTAGAAGACGACAAAGCGGATCGAGCCGAGCGCGTCGTCGACCGCACGTCCGAAGACCCACAGGTAGAGCATGTTGCCGGCGATGTGCAGGAACCCGCCGTGCAGGAACATCGAGGTGAACACGGTGAGCCACGGAGCGACCGTCGGGATCGCCGGGCTCAGATGGTGGGTGCCGAACAGCACCGACGGGATCATTCCGTAACCGAGCGCCACGATCTCGCTGCCGCGGCCCGGCAGCGAGATCTGATACAGAAAGACGGCGGTGCAGAGGCCGATGATCCCGGTCGTGGCGCTCGGCGGCCGCCGGGTGACATTGTCGTCCCGGAGGGGAATCAGCATCGCGGATGACGCTTTGGAGACACGGAAGCCTCATCTAAGCGCCTCCCGCAAGGCGAGGCTAGCCCTCGCCGCCGTGCGCGGCCGCCCATCGCCAGCGGCCGCGTCACGGATCGTCGCACACCTCAGCTGGCCCGTGATCCGGCATCTTTAGCGGTGACCTCCACCACCCCCGCCATGGCCGCCGCCCCCGCCATGTCCGCCGCCCCCGCCGAAATGTCCGCCGCCATGTCCGGCGAAGCCAGCATGCCCAAAACCGTGGCCAAAGCCACCGTGGCCGAACCCACCGTGGCCGAAGTGGCCGTGATCGAAGTGGCCATGATCGAAGTGGTCGTGATCGAAGTGATGGTGGAAGCCGCCAAAGCAGCAGCCATACTCGAAGCCGAGCGAGCCATACGGATACACATCGTCATAGGCATAGGGATAAGGATAAGCGTAACCGGCGCCGGCATAACCGGGATCGTCCGCGCAAGCGGAGAGCGCCATCGCCGCACCGATCAAGAGTGATAACGTCGCTGTTCTGACGCTGCGGCTGGTCATGGTCGTCTCCATTCCTATGGCATTGGTCGATCTTCCCCCGGGTTGATGGTGTGGTCGTGTTGTTGATTACATCCTGTCGTAGACATCGATGTAGCTGGCCGTGTGGCCTAGTCCGTCGCTGAGGGTGCCGCTGCAGTGCATCGTTTTTTGGTCCGCGGCGACGGTGCATGTCATGGTGTCCGTCTGCCCGGTCGTGCCTTTGAACGTTGCCTGAAGATCGCCTCCGGTCAGGCGGAAAGCCGCGCTCGTGTCGTTACTGACGGGATGAAATTCGCCGTTCGCCGGAGCGTCGAAGGTCTCGACGTCCGGCGGGGCCGGTGGGGCGACGACGGTGAGCGACCATTTCAGATGGGTGCCATCCGCGTCTGAAATCTCGGCCGTAACGTCATTCGGGACAGGC
>DASWFO010000051.1:0-7466 GCA_036394195.1 Alphaproteobacteria bacterium
GGTCGAGACCTCGTCATGCAGATAGGCGGTCGGGCTCGACCAGTCCCACAGCGTGATGACGACGTTGCTCTCCCGCCCCTGCGGCCGCAGCGGCTTCGTGGCGGGCAATTCGCCGGCGGCGATGCGGTCCGTCCAGTCGCCGAACAGCTTGAACGCGCGGTCGGGATCGATCCGGCCGATGGCGCTCGCCATGGCGGTCATCGCTTGGCCGGACTGGATGCGCCGCTGCCAGGCGTCGACCGACGAATCGAAATGGCCGAGGGCGGCGGGAATCGTCCGCGTCGCCTTGTTGCCGAGCTGGTGGCAGGTGTAGCAGCCGTCGGTCTTCACGATGTCGAGCCACTGGCCCTGGCTCTTGAGGCTGGTCGGCAGCCCGTTGCCCTTCGGCCCGGTGCCGGGGAATTCGCTTTTCTCCGGCACCTTCAGCATCGAGTACCAGTAGATCGGCGGATAATACTCGGCCGCTTCGGCGGCGGTGCGCGCCGGCACGGCGGTGAGGTTCACCACGCGGCCCGGGCCGGTCTGCAGCTTCGGCGAGTCCACAAGCCCGTAGCCGCGGACCCAGACGCTGTAGTTCACCTTCGGCAGGTCCGGCATCAGGTAGCGGCCCTGGTCGTCGGTGACCACGATCTTGACGAAGCGCGTCGGCAGCTCGGTGGTCTCCGCGATCACCCACACGCCGGCTTCGGGCCCGTTCGGCCCGCTGACCACGCCACCAAGATCGCCATCGCCGACGGCCGGCTGTTGGGCCGCGGCCGGTGCCGCGGCCCACACTGCGGCGATGACCGCCAAGCAGCCCAGAACCAACGCACGGGTCGTGATCATGTGGCGCTCCTCCGATGGCGTGATTGGAGCAATTCCGCCCACACTCGGGCCGGCTTGGCAAGAATCGATTGTACGAAAGTAGGTGCCGGCTGAAGCCGCAGGCGCCCGAGGCCAGCGCGGTTTACATCGAGACGCCAGTGCCGCCCTTGGTCTTGAGCACCCGCGACAACACGCCCAACAGCTCCAGCCGGTCGATCGGCTTGCGCAGAACCGCCGCGGCGCCGAGCCGGGTCATCGCCACGACGCACGGGTCATCCGCGCTGGAGCGACCGCCGGTGATCCCGATGATCGGCAAGTCGGGCATCGTGCGCCGGACAGCTATGACGATTTCGATGCCGTCGACCTCGGGCATGTAGAGATCGGTGATGATGGCGTCGAATCCATCGTCATCGGTCGCGACTTGCAGCGCCTCGCGGCCGTCGACCGCGCGGGCTTCGAAGCCGGCGCGCTCGAGGAGCGCCGACAAATATTGGCGGATCATCTCGTCGTCGTCGATGATGAGAATCTTCGGCATGAATGACGCCCCCATGGCGCCACCACCCTACTGAGCCGCGGCATTTTTAGCCGCAGTGTTTCCCGTATGACGGGACGCCCATCGGTATGGGCAGCCCATACTTTGGGTCAGGTCGTCACCCCGACGCCTCGCGGCGCACCGGGACGCCCGGCGCATCCATCAGCCGCCGGACGCAAGCGGCGAGCTCACCGGGAGAGACCGGCTTGACGAAGTAAGCGTCGACGCCCGCCTGCCGCGCCAACTCCTCGGTGGTGCTGTTGCTGAAGCCGGTGCAGAGGATGAAGCGGACCGCCCCGACCGCTTTCAAGCGCTTGAACAAGGCAAGCCCGGTCATTCCCGGCATGACCTCGTCGCTGATCACCACATCCCATGCGGCGGGATCCGCCGTGTAGACCTCGAGGGCTTCCGCGGGATCGCCGAGGGCCACGACTTCGTAGCCGAGGCGCTCGAGGCCCACGGCCAGCATGTCGCGCAAGTCGAGCTCGTCATCGACCACCAGAATGCGCTCGCGTCCGCGAAGATCGGAGTTTTGCAAGGCCGGCGGCACCGGCACGGCGGTGATTTTCGACAACGGCAAATACACCGCAAAGACGGTGCCGGCGCCGCGGCGGCTCGTCACGATGCAGGCTCCGTCATACGACATGACGATGCCGTGCACGACCGAAAGGCCGAGCCCGGTGCCACGGCCTCGGCCCTTGGTGGTGAAAAAGGGATCGAAAATATGCTTGAGCACGGCCGGCTCGATCCCCGACCCGCTGTCGACGACCTGAAATTTCGCATAGGGCCGTCGCGGATCGAGAGTCCCGACGATGAACTCTTGGTCATCGCTCCGGTCGCCGCCGCGGAAGCGGTCGTAGTCGCGATCGCCGGGGGTGATAGCCAAGAGATCGACCGTGATCGTCCCGGGCCCGCCCATCAGCGCGTCGTTTGCGTTGATCACGAGGTTGAGAAGAATCTGGCTGATCTGCGCCGTGCTGACCTCCGCCACGAGCGGGCCGGCTGCCGCGTGAACGTTGAACGCCACGGACGACCGCACCGACGCCCCCAACAGATCCCGCACGTCGTGCACGAGCCGGACCAGATCGTGCGGCTCGCGCTTGATGTCGGTGCGCCGCGAAAACGACAGGATCTGCTGGACCAGGTCCCGCGCGCGCTCGCCCGCTTTCACGATGCGGTCGGCGAAGCCATGCTCTGGCGAACCTGGCGGCAGATCCTGCGCGAGAAACCCGGCAAATCCGAGGATCGCGCCGAGGATGTTGTTGAAATCGTGGGCGATGCCGCCGGCGAGCTGGCCGACCGCCTCCATCTTCTGCGCCTGGAGCAACTGCTCCTCGAGGCGCTGGTTTTCCGTGATGTCGAACCAGTTGGCGATGATCCCGTTCACGCCGGGCACGTCGACCGCGTTGCGCATCGACCAGGCGATGTGCCGCCAGGACCCGTCGACATGGCGAAGCCGGGACCGTCCGGCGGCGTTTCGGCCCGGCACCGTGGCGACGTCGCGCAAGGCCCCCGCAAAGGACGCGTGGTCGTCCGGGTGCAGGAGTCGAAGCACGGACAGCCCCGAGGGCCGTCCGTAGCCCAAGCCCTCGGCCTTGGTCGGGCTGCGATAGGTGGCCCTTCCGTCGGCGTCGAGCACGGACACGATGTCGTTCGAATTTTCAAGCAGGGCGCGAAACCGCGCTTCGTTCTGACGTACCGCCTCCTGCGCCCGCTTGCTGTCGGTGAGGTCGAGGATGAATCCGGCAAGCCCGACGATCTGCCCTTGGGCATCGCGGATCGGGAACTTCGTGGTCAGGCCGTGCTTGATCACTCGCGGCCTCGGCTGATCCGGGCCCAACTCCACCTGGGTGACCCCGCCGTGTTGGAGGACCTCCGCGTCGCTGGCGGTGTACATGGACGCGACCTCGGGCGGGTAGAGCTCCGCATCGGTGCGGCCGATGATCTGTGTCGCCGTCTCCTCGTACCAGTGTTCGTAACAGCGGTTGACGAGCCGATAGCGGCCGGTGCGGTCCTTGAGGAAGATCGCCAGGGGTGCGTTGTCGAGGATCGCCCGCAGCTCCCGTTCCCGCTCGCGCAACGAAAGATCGAGAGCCCGGCTGCGCTCGAAATGAAGAATGATCGTGCCGAGAAACACGATGGTGAGCGGCATGGTGAGCATCCATACCGGGGCGGCGTCGTGGATCACGACGCGGATGATCTCGGACTTTGGTAAGAGCGCCACCGTGACCAGGCCGAGCAATCCGATGGCCACGCCGACCACACTCAGGATCCGTGTATCGACGCGGACCGCGCGTCGGCGGAGATAGGCGAGGTGGACGGCGCTGATCGCGAAGGTGACGATAACGCCGACGACGCCCGCGATCGCCCCGGTTCCGCCAAGGGCCGCACGGTAACCGGCCGCGATCGCCGTGGTGATCGCCCCCGCCGTGACGCCGCCGAACAAGGTAGACACCACCACCGTCGCGTTGCGCAGATCGAGCCGCACACCGCCCCCGATGTCGATCGGATCCAGCATGGCGGCGATCGCGAAGGCGCCAAACACAAGGCCGTAGACACAGGCCTCGCCCTGCCGCGAGCCCAGGCGCGCCTGGACCCAGGGGCGAATCTGGCAATAGCCGATGACGCCCAGCGCAAGCAGGGCGGCGTTCCGCACGAACTGGAACGACATCTCGAGATATTGGGCGGCGCTCATCCGTATTTCACGCCGTCCACGGGATCGCGCTCATCGCTTCGGCTCGTAGCCGAGGCGGCGCGCGGCGTTGGCGGCTTCGACCCGGTTGCGCGCGCCGAGCTTGCGGAAGATGTTGCGCACGTGGAGCTTGACCGTGATCTCCTGGAGCCCCAATTCGCGCCCGATCTCCTTATTGGAGTGCCCGACGATCAGCAGCGTCAGCACGTCGCTTTCGCGCGGCGTGAGGCCGGCCGCGGCCGGCGCCGTGCGATGCGCCGCGTGCGCGGCACCCGCCTGCGCATAGTCGGCGGGAACATAGGTGCCGCCGGAGAGCACCACCTGGATTGCGGCGGCGAGCGCCTGGCTGGGCAACGTCTTCGGCAGAAATCCTTTCGCGCCGAGTTCGATCGCACGGCTCACGTCCGCCGCCGTGGCCGCGCCCGAGATCACGACGATCGGGGTGCCCGGAAAGCGCTCCAAGGTGCGCTTGATCCCGTCGAAGCCGTTCGCATCCGGCATGTGCAGATCGAGAATCGCAAGGTCGTACCGAGGTCCTGCAGAGAGCGCACGATGCGCGGCGGTGATATCCGAGACGACGGTCAGATCACAAGGCTGCAGATTGCGTTCGACAAGCGTCCGCAACGCATCGGCAAAAAGCGGGTGATCGTCGGCCAACAAGATGCGCATGAGCCCTCAAAGGCCATGGCACAGCGCCCGCGCGGAGATTACCACGATAAACGCGGTCCGGCCGAGCATATCCGGCCGGCCGCTGAAGTTTGGTTAACGCCGGCGGCGCCGGATCAACGCCGCGGCGGCAGAGGCGCCTGATCGACCGGCAGGCGCGCCGCCGGTCCCGTCACGTAGGTGCCGCTGGCACCGCGCAACGAGCCGAGCGATGGCGGCGACGGCCCGGGTTCGGCCGTCTGCAGCACCGTGGCTGCGCCGCCTGCGGGGCGTGGATTCATCCAGAATTCAACCCGCGTGCCGGACGGCATCGGAGTGAGGCCGTCGCCCGTCACCTGGATCGTCGCGATGCGCGCGTCGGCCTGATAGGCAAGAACGCTCGTCGTCGAGCGTGTGGCCGCCAGTTCCGCCCAACCATATCGCGGCATCTCGCGGCGGTAGAACTCGACGACCTCATCGACGGTCATCGGCGTCGTGAAGAAGACCCGGCCGACCCACTCGCTGTCGCCGCCGACGACCACCGTGCGGTCGAGATCGAGCGTATTTTTGGCCGGCATCGGAATGCCGGTGAACCGTTTGACGATCAGCGGGGCGGGAGTGCTCACCGTCGTCGCCGGACCGGGAAACACGGCCGCCGGGCTCGCATTCGCGGCCACTGGCGCAGGGTGCGAAGTCTGGTTGCCGGCACAGCCTGCGACGACAAGGCAGCAAATCCCGGCGAGAGCGGCGACTGTAACTCTCATGGCTCCCCAATTCCGCGTTTTCCCTATGGGACGCGGCTTCGGGGCCAAACAGGTAGTGACGATATTGTGTCGCGGTGGGTTCAGGCGGCGTCAACGCCAGTGGCGTCGACGACCGCCGCCGCCGACGAAGAAGCTGAACGAGCTGTAGGCCGGCGGCGCGTAATAGCCGGGCCCGTAGTAGTATCCCGGTGAATAGCCATAAGGTGAGTAGCCATAATAGGGCTGCGGCGGGTAATAGGCCGGCGCCGGTTCATAAACCGCGCAGGCCGACATTGAGACGGCCACCGCCACGAACAGTCCTGCTATCGCGAGCCGCCGCATACGATCCTCCGCAACGGGGGGCCGCCGTTCTTCCCTGATACGTAGGCACGGCCTCCATACGTCACAACGGAGGTCGGACGAGGCTTATTCCAGCCGTCCTAGAACAGTCCGCGCGTCCGCAGGTCGTTGCACTGGTCCACGGGCGATTGCGGCCACTTCAGACGCGAGGGGTACGGCAGGCCGTTCAGGCGTCGGCCGTCGCGATCGCCCGGAAACTGATGCTGCAGCGTTGTCGGCCCGTAGTCGCCGACATCGCCCGTCCGATAGGCGCGGTCAAGACAGGCTTGATACGGATCATCGGCGCGGGCCCGGTGCGGCGCATCGCCGCAGGCGCTCAGGACCACGGCGATAGCGGCAAAAAAAATCCAGGCGAGACGGACGGAAGCAAGGTTCATGGCGCCGAAGGATGCGCCGAAACCCGATCCTGTCCAAGCGAAAGTGAAGAGAGGCGAAAGCGAGCGAAACGGCGTCTAGTTGGGCGTCAGCTGACCGCGGTTGCGCAGCTCGTTGCACTGTTCCACCGGCGATCGCCACGTCGCCCGACCGATCGTGCGCGGCCAGAACCGGTCGACGGCGGTGGGCTGATAGAACGTCGTGGCGCTGTACGGCAGATCGCCCAGCTGATATCCGCGCTCGATGCAGGCCTCATAAGGATCCTGGGCCAGGGCTTCGGGAAGCGGCTCGGCACAACCGGCCAGGAACAGCATCGCGGCCGCGATCAGGATCAGCAATCCGTGTCCACCGTACGTTTCCATGATCCGCTTCATCTCAGGCCGTCCTGATCTTGGCGAGGAAGTCATTGACCTGGGCGCGGAGCTTGTTGGCCTGGTCGCCCAGCGCCTCGGCTGAGCTGCGTACCCCTTGGGCCGCACTGCCGGTCGCGTTCGCCCCCTCGCTGACGCCGGCGATGTGCTCGTTCACCTCTTTGGTGCGCTTGGCCGCGGCCTGCGTGTTGCGCGTGATCTCCTGCGTCGCCGCCCCCTGCTCCTCCACCGCCGAGGCGATCGACGTCGCCACCGAGCTCACCTCGCCGATCGTCCCGCCGATCCGCTTGATCGCGTCCACCGCCTCCTTGGTCACCGCCTGGACGGCCGCGACCTGGGCCGAAATGTCTTCCGTCGCCTTCGCCGTCTGGTTGGCCAGGCTCTTCACCTCCGACGCCACCACCGCAAAGCCCTTGCCGGCCTCGCCCGCCCGCGCCGCCTCGATCGTCGCGTTCAGCGCCAGCAGGTTCGTCTGCCCCGCAATGTCGTTGATCAGCTTCACCACCGCCCCGATCCGGCCCGCCGTCTCCGCCAGGCCCTGCACCGTCCCGTCGGTCTGCCTGGTCTCCTCCACCGCCCGCCCGGCGATCGCCGCCGCCTTGGCCACCTGCTGGCTGATCTCCGCGATCGACGAGCTCAGCTGCTCGGACGCCGTCGCCACCGTCTGCACGTTGCTCGACGCCTCTTCCGACGCCGATGCCACGGCCTTCACCTGCTCGGTGCTCCGCGCCGCCGTCTTCGAGATCCCGTCCGACGTGCTCAGCATCTCCCCGGACGCACCGCCCAGCGCCTCCAGCGCCTGCCGCATCTGCCCCTCGAACCCCTTGATGTGCTCCTCGATCGCCTGCTGGCGCGCCGCCCGCTGCTCGTTGCGCTTCTGCTGCTCGCCCTCGATCCGCGCCTTCTCCGCCGCGTTCTGCTTGAACGTCCCCAGCGCCCCGGCC
>DASWFO010000052.1:0-22195 GCA_036394195.1 Alphaproteobacteria bacterium
CTCTTGCCGTGCTAGAGCACCGCGCGACGCCCGCCAATCCAGGGACTCGATCATGCCCATACCCCGCCACCGCCTGATTTTATTCTTAGGTCTCGCGGGGCTGGCCCTGGCCGGCTGCACCTATTCGGGCGGCATCGACAACCCTCTGGTCCGCAAATTCGAGTGGTTCAGCTATGTCGCCGGCGACGACATCCGCTCCAAATGCGGCCCCGGATCGCCGCCGCAATATCGGCTGGTCTACAACGCCAATTGGGACGAGCAGGTGCGCGCCTACGACCTGCGCCAGAGCTTCGCCCAGGACGGCGGCGCGATGCTGTTCACACAGGTCTTCGGCGGCTACACCAATGTCTCGAGCTTCTCGCTCACCGACCCGCTGGGGCCGGCGCGCGGCGCGTCCGGGCAGGTGCGGCTCACCCCGGAGGAATATCAGGCGCTGGTGCGGGGGATCGATGAGAGCGGGTTCCGCGAGCCATCGCCGAAGGGGCTGCGCCTCGAGTCATGGGATTTCTATTGGATCGTGGCCGGCTGTGTCGACGGCCAGTTTCACTTCAATGCGTGGCTCTATCCGTCTGAGCGCTTCGCTACCATCAAGTTCGACAAATGGCTGATCGCTCTCGACGGCACCGGCGTGCCGCCCAATCCGCTGCGCAAGCTCGATTCGGCCGAGCAGCGCTATCTCGCGGATTATCCGCGCCGCCGGACCTACGGCGGGACCGGCTATACGTTTGAGCTGGTGGTTGGCGAAAACGGGCTGGCGGGCCGGCTGCCGCCGCTTTAGGCATCGCCGGCCGCCTCATTTTAACCAAAAATATGACGGCCGCTTCAGGGCGTTAACTCCATATTGCGCTGGCGATGCTGCGGCGCAGCAAAAAGCGCTTGACGCTTTCCGAGGCCTGCCTATATTTCGTCATGTTGCGCTGCAGCATTAGGCGCAGCCTTGTTTCCCGGTGCGATACGGACCAGAGGAGGCGTCCGTGAACCCGATAAGGGTCGTCCGTGTCGGGCCCGACCAGCGCGCCCGTATTGAGCGGGCGGAAGGAGCGATTTGACCATGACATCCCCATCCAAATCGAAAGGAAAGCCCCCCATGATTGACACCGCCATCGCGGGCGCGGAAAGCGCCCAGAAGAACTACGAGCGCATGTTCAGCGCGACCAAGGAGCAGGTCGAGAAGGCCAGCGCCTCGGCGTTCAAGACTTACGAAGACCTCTCGAAATTCTCGAAGGAAAACCTCGAAGCCTACGTCGCTGCCGGCACCACGGTGGCCAAGGGCTTCGAGAGCATCGGCCGCGCCTGGGTCAACTTCACCCAGGAGACGTTCGAGGCGAGCGCCCAGGTCGCCAAGGCGCTGCTCAGCGCCAAGACCCTGCGCGAGGCCGTGGACGTGCAGACCGACTTCGCGAAGACCACCTTCGACAAGCTCGTTGCCGAGGGGACCAAGGTTTCCGAGATCTCGGTCAAGGTCGCCAATGAGGCGGTCGAGCCGATCAGTGCCCGGCTGAATGCGGCGATCGAAAAGCTGCTGAAGCCGATCGCGGCCTGACGCACCGCACCATCCCGACGTCGTTCCCCCCGCGGACGGGGTGGATCGGTGGGCCAAGAATCAGGCCCGGCACAGCATGCCGGGCCTTTTTCTTTTCATTTACGGCCAGCGCGTTATCATGGGCGCACCGGCCCAGGCGCTGAAGCAGAAAGCGGCTTTGCCTCTTCCCCGGCGCGGCGGAATTCCCATATCATAGAAGGTGGTCGGGAAAGGGAAACGCGGCAACCCGAGCACGGCCGACTATGAGCGAGCGCGAAAAAGACAAAAACACCGACGACGGACAAAACGACGAGGGCACGGCCAGCGGCGTCGCCGTACAGACGCGGGCTAAGACCAAGCGGCCGTCGATGTATAAAGTCCTGATGCTGAACGACGACTACACGCCGATGGAGTTCGTCGTCCACGTCCTTGAGCGCTTTTTCAGCAAGTCCCGTGAAGAAGCCACTCAGGTTATGCTGCATGTGCACCGCCGCGGGGTCGGTATTTGCGGCGTCTTTACCTATGAGGTGGCCGAGACCAAAGTGAACCAGGTAACCGAGTTCGCGCGTCGCAACCAGCATCCGCTGCGCTGCACGCTCGAGAAGGAGTAATCAGCTATTTTGTTGTCGTCTTCGTCGATTCGTCTGCGCCACGCCACGGTTCTCATCTTCGCCCGGCCTGTGTCGGCCGGGAACTCAGGGGAGTAAGAGCAGCATGTTGTCGCGTAACCTCGAGCAGAGTCTGCACCGGGCGTTGGCCAACGCCAACGATCGGCGCCACGAATACGCCACGCTCGAGCACCTGCTCCTCGCCCTGATCGACGACCAGGATGCGATTGCGGTGCTCCGCGCCTGCGGGGTCGATCTCGACCGCCTGCGCCGCGATATCACCCACTACCTCGACCACGATCTGGCCGGACTGGTCACCCGCGGCGGCGGCGAGGCTAAGCCCACCGCCGGCTTCCAACGCGTGCTGCAGCGCGCCGCCATCCACGTCCAATCCTCGGGTCGCGAGGAGGTGACCGGCGCCAACGTGCTGGTCGCCATGTTCTCCGAGCGCGAGAGCCATGCCGTGTACTTCCTGCAGGAGCAGGACATGTCGCGGCTGGATGCCGTCAATTACATCTCCCATGGTGTCGCGAAGGTTCCCGGCCGCAGCGAGACGCGCCGCGTGCGCGGCGCCGCCGAGGAGGAAGGCGAGACCAGCCGGGCCTCCGGCGGCCCGTCCGAGCGCAGCAGCAAGAAGAACCAGGAGGCGCTCGCCGCCTATTGCGTCAATCTCAACAAGAAGGCGGCCAGCGGGCGCATCGATCCGCTGATCGGCCGTGAGCCCGAGGTCGAGCGCACGATCCAGATCCTGTGCCGCCGCTACAAGAACAACCCGCTCTATGTCGGCGATCCCGGCGTCGGCAAGACGGCCATCGCCGAAGGGCTGGCGCGCAAGATCGTCAAGGGCGAGGTGCCCGAGGTCCTGACCAACGCGGTCATCTACGCGCTGGACATGGGCTCGCTGCTCGCTGGCACCCGCTACCGCGGTGACTTCGAGGAGCGGCTGAAGGCCGTGCTCGCCGAGCTCGAGGCCCAGGAAGGGGCGATCCTGTTCATCGACGAGATCCACACCGTGATCGGCGCCGGGGCCACCTCCGGCGGGTCGATGGACGCGTCCAACCTCCTGAAGCCGGCGCTGGCCAGCGGCAATCTGCGCTGCATCGGCTCGACGACCTACAAAGAGTACCGGAACTACTTCGAGAAGGACCGGGCCCTCGTCCGCCGCTTCCAGAAGATCGACGTCAACGAGCCGACCGTCGAGGACACGATCAAGATCGTCAAGGGCATCAAGCCGTACTACGAGCAGCACCACAAGGTGCGCTACACCGCCGACGCGGTGAAGGCGGCGGTCGAGCTGGCCGCGCGCTACATCAATGACCGCAAGCTGCCCGACAAGGCGATCGACGTGATCGATGAAGTGGGGGCGGCCCAGATGCTGCTGCCGCCATCCAAGCGCAAGCGCACGATCACCGTGAAAGAGGTCGAGGCGGTCGTCGCCAAGATGGCGCGTATCCCGCCCAAGACCGTGTCCAGCGACGACAAGGAGACGTTGAAGAATCTCGATCTCGACCTGAAGAAGGTCGTTTACGGGCAGGACAAGGCGATCGAGGCCTTGGTCAGTGCGATCAAGCTTTCTCGCGCAGGAATGCGAGAACCGGAAAAGCCGATCGGCTGCTACCTGTTCTCCGGCCCGACGGGCGTCGGCAAGACCGAGGTCGCGCGTCAGCTGGCGCTGACGCTCGGCATCGAGCTCACCCGCTTCGACATGTCGGAGTACATGGAGCGGCACACGGTGTCGCGCCTGATCGGCGCCCCGCCGGGCTATGTCGGCTTCGACCAGGGCGGCCTGCTCACCGACGCGATCGACCAGCATCCGCACTGCGTGCTGCTCCTGGACGAGATCGAGAAGGCGCACCCGGACCTGTTCAACATCCTGCTGCAGGTTATGGACCACGGGAAGCTGACCGATCACAACGGCAAGAGCGTCGATTTCCGCAACGTCATCCTGATCATGACCACGAATGCCGGGGCCGCCGAGATGGCCAAGCCGGCGATCGGGTTCGGCCAGGAGGTCCGCATCGGCGAGGACAGCGACGCGATCACCAAGATGTTCACGCCGGAATTCCGCAACCGGCTGGACTCGACGATCGGGTTCGCTCGCCTCTCCCCCGAGGTCATCAGCCGCGTCGTCGACAAGTTCGTCGGTCAGCTCGAGGCCCAGCTCGCCGAGCGCAACGTCAAGCTGATCGTCAGCGACGAGGCGCGCACCTGGCTGGGCGAGAAGGGCTACGACGAGCTGTTCGGCGCCCGGCCGCTCGGCCGGGTGATCCAGGAGAACATCAAGAAGCCGCTGGCCGACGAGCTGCTGTTCGGGCGGCTGGCCAAGGGCGGCACGGTCCGGGTCAAGGTCGAGAGCGGCAAGCTCGGGTTCGAATACCCGCCGCCGCCGCCAACCGACGGCAAGCCGGAGCCCAAGGTCCCGGCGCTGGTCGAGTAACCGGCCGGCAGACTGATCGATTTATAAAGGGCAGGCCAAAAGCCTGCCCTTTCGTTTTGGAGGGGGAGGATGAAATCCGGTCGGCTCTATCTTGCGCTCGCTGTCATGCTGGCGATGATGGGATGCGAGGCGGTTGGCGTGGGGGCCTCGTCGGACCCCGAAGTCAAAATCGGTCAGGCGCGGGAATTAGAACGCGAGGGTAGGCTTTGGGTGGCCAAGCGCCTGCTTGATGAAGCCCTTGAGATCTACCAAAAGCGGAATGACGAAGAGGGCATTGCAGAGGCCTATCGCCAGTTCGCTCTCTTTTACCGGACGTCTCCCAAGGGGCGTGGCCTGCTAGTCCCAGATGAATTCGTCAACACGCCGGAAGGCGCTCAGAAGCGGTATCTTTTGGCGATCGATTATTTCCAAAAATCGCTGGCGATCGTGCAGAAACTCGGAAGGATCGACCGCGAAGTGAATCTGTATTTCGTGATGAGCGAGACGCAAGCATGGCTCAACGACACGACAGCAGCGTGCATGTCGCTGCAAAACAGCCTGGACGCAAGCCACAAGGCACTGCAGCTAAACCCACAGCTGCAATTCGAAATGGGCAGATTCAAGAGCTGGGACGAGCTCATCGATAGTACGAAGCGGGTGCTCAAGTGCGCGTAGCTCGCCGATATCGCGACTGAACCGTAAGGGCCGTCGCGAGTTCACATGGGCGGTGATTCAGAGAGGGGAGCATGAAATCCGGTCGGCTCTATCTTGCGCTCGCTGTCATGGTTGCGATGTCCGGATGCGAGGGAGTTGGCGTGGGGGCCTCGTCGGATCCCTTGGTCAAATTCGACCAGGCCCGGGAATTGGAACGCCAGGGCCGGTTCTTCATGGCGCAGCGCGTGCTTCTACAAGCCGTTGAGATTTCCGAGAAGCGCCGGGATGAATGGGGCATCGCGGAATCTTATCGTCAGCTCGGGTTTTTCTACCGCGCGCCTATTCCCCCTAATTCCCATGGCCTGTTGCCGGATGACTTCGCGGAAACAACCGACGGCGTTGAAAACCGTTATTTGCGGTCCAACGAGTATTTCCGGAAGTCCGCCGAGCTGTACGAAAAAATCGGCGATAACGCCGCGGTCTCGAATCTGGATTTCGTGATGGCCCAAAACTATCTCGGGCCCCTCAAGGATCAGGTGACCGGCTGTAAGTTGCTGGATCGCAGCCTGGAACTGCATCACCGCGCGGTCGATGCCAATCCCAGCCTGCAAGTGATATTGCCCCCGAACTACCAGAGCTTCGACGAGGCGATCAACGATTTCAAACGGCGCTTCTGCGCGCCGGTGGCACTTGGGCCCGCGCTGCGACGCCTGACGGCAGCCGAACCACGCGCCTGATTTCTAGCCACCCGCACCCGAATTCGCGACACTCGCGTCATGGCGCTGTCCTTCCTCTCCGGCATCCGGGTTCTCGATCTCTCGCAGTACATTC
Source organism: Alphaproteobacteria bacterium (assembly GCA_036394195.1). Taxonomy (GTDB): domain Bacteria; phylum Pseudomonadota; class Alphaproteobacteria; order CACIAM-22H2; family CACIAM-22H2; genus DATJPD01. Next base: position 6,032 of record DASWFO010000052.1, read on the forward strand.
CCGGCCCGTATGCCGGACTGATGCTGGCCGACATGGGGGCGGACGTCGTCAAGGTCGAGCCGCCGGGCGGCGATCCGGCGCGCCAGCTGGGACCCAGGGACAGCGACGGCATCTCGCCGTTCTGGAAGCTGATGAACGGCGGCAAGACGGTCATCGAGCTCGACTTGAAGAGCCCGGAGGGTGCGGCCGCGTTCGCCGACCTCCTGCGCGGCGCCGACGTGCTGTTGGAATCGTACCGGCCCGGCGTGCTGGACCGGCTCGGCTTCACGCGGGCGCGCCTGGCGAAGGTCTGTCCGCGCCTCGTCCATGCGGCGTTGTCCGGCTACGGCCAGACCGGTCCGTGGCGGCTGCGCACCGGCCACGATCTCAACTACATGGCGCTCGCCGGCGGGCTCGCCGTCTCCGGCGCCCAATCCCTGCGAGAGGGGGCGCAGGACGACGTCTTGCGGCCGGCCATGGCCGCGCCGCCGACCGCGGATTTCGCGAGCGGCCTGCAGGCCGCACTCGCGGTGTGCGGCGCCCTCATCGGCCGCGGCCGCACGGGGAAGGGCGCCTATCTCGACCTCAGCCTCGCCGAGACCGTGCTGGCCTGGCAGAGCCACAGCTTGACCGCGGCGCTGCGGCCGGGCTTCGCGCCGGCGCTGGCCGCCAATCTGCTCAATGGCGGGGCCGCCTGTTATCAGATCTACCGGGCCGCTGACGGCCGCTTCGTGACCCTGGCCGCCATCGAAGAGAAGTTCTGGCGCAATTTCTGCGACGCCGTCGGTCGGCCGGAGTGGACCCCGCGGCAATGGGAGCCCATGCCGCAGCAAGCGCTGATCGCCGAGCTCGCCGCGGCGTTCGCCGCCAAGCCGGCGGCCGCCTGGGAGGGCCTCCTGGGCGGTATCGATTGCTGCTTCGGCCTCGTCGTCGACCCGGCCGAGGTGCCGGATCATCCGCAGATCGCGGCCCGCTTGATGCTGGCCCGGCAGGACGGCCCGGACGCGGCGGTCGAAGCGCTGTTTCCGGCGCATGTTGATGGGGTCCCGCCCGCACGGCGCCCGCCGCCGCGCCGCGAGGCAGTGACGGCGGTCATTCAGCGTTGGCGCGCTCCGGTGTAAACTCGCTGCCAGCGTCGGGGGAGGTCCGGATGGCCATTGATCCACAGCAGCTGATGCCGAAGCAGACGTTCGCGGCGGGAGATGTGATCTTCCGCGAAGGCATGATCGGCGACGTCGCCTATGTCGTCCAGGAGGGCGAGGTCGAGATCGTCCGCACGCAGGCCAAGAGCCAGGCGCGCAAGGTGCTGGGCATCATCCGCAAGGGCGGCATGTTCGGCGAAATGGCGCTCGTCGACGGCAAGCCGCGCATGGCCGACGCGGTCGCGATGAAGGAGACGACCTGCATGGTCGTCAAGCGCGATGTGTTCGAGCGGAAGTTCGAGTCGGCCGACCCGTTCATCAAGGGTCTGATCCGCATCTTCGTCCGCAACATCCGCTCGCTGGCGGACGAGTAGATCGCCCGCGCGCTCCACAGTACGCCGGAACCGGGGACAACCCTGGTCGTTGTGCTAACGCTCCGGATCGGGCGTCGTCGCGGTCCGCAGAATTGCAGAATTGCGGTCGCGAAAACGAAGCTCTGCAATTCTTTTTGAGCTTATTCGCTCGCCGTATCAATCACTTGGGAAAAGAATTGCAGAATTGCACGAGATTCAGGGGGCGCCCCCGTCAGCCGCAGCCTTCGGTGGTCTTGAACGGTGAATGCCCGGCGAGGGCGGCGACCTCGTGCTCGATCATCTCGGTCTCGCGGACCAGGAACGACGCGACGGCCTTGCGGAACCCGCTGTCGGGAATCCAATGGGCGCTGAACGTCGGCACCGGCAGATAGCCGCGCTGGATCTTGTGCTCGCCCTGGGCGCCGGCCTCGACCCGCTGCAGGCCGTGCCGGATGGCGAAGTCGATGGCCTGGTAATAGCAGGCCTCGAAATGCAGGAACGGGAACTCGCCGTGGCTGCCCCAGTTGCGGCCATACAGCGTGTCGGCGCCGATCAGGTTGAGGGCGCCCGCGATGTAGCTCTTGCCCTGGCGTGGCAGCACGAGCAGCACCCGGTCGGCCATCGCCGCCCCCAGGCGGTGGAAGAAATCGCGGTTCAGGTAGGGGCTGCCCCATTTGCGGTCGCTGGTCGCGATGTAGAACTCGAAGAAGGCGTCCCAGTGGCGGGGCTCGATGGCGCTGCCGGTCAGCGCGTCGATCTCGATGCCCTGTTCGGCGACCTGCCGCCGCTCGCGGCGGATGGACTTGCGGCGCGAGTGGCTGAGGGCGGCCAGAAAATCGTCGAAGCTCTTGTAGCCGTTGTTGTTCCAGTGGAACTGCCGGCCGTTCCGGATCAGCCACCCGGCGGCCTTGAACGCGGCCGCTTCGTCGGCGGTGCAGAAGGTGACGTGCAGCGACGAGACGCCGAGCCGCTCCGTGATCTCGGCCAGGCTCTCGATCAGCGCCTGGCGGATCGCCGCGGCGTCGCCGCCCGGGCGCACCAGGAGGCGCGGGCCCGGCACCGGCGTGAACGGCACCGCGGCCTGCAGCTTCGGGTAATACCGCCCGCCGGCGCGCTCATAGGCGTCGGCCCAGCCGTGATCGAACACGTACTCGCCGTAGGAATGGCTCTTGAGGTACAGCGGCACGACGCCGACGACGCGCCCCTGGGCGTCCTCGGCCACGATGTGGCGGGGCGCCCAGCCGGCCTTCGCCGCGACCGAGCGGCTGGCTTCGAGAACCTCGAGGAAGGCGTACGAGACGAACGGGTTCGCGGGATCGGCGCAGGCGTTCCACGCCGCCGCCGGAATTTCGGCGATCCGTTCCGCCATGCGAACCGTGAGTGCGTCGCCGCCGTCGGGCATCGTGTCCGTCCTCCGCCGGGCTACTTTAGGACGGCGCCCGGGAGGCTGAACAGGCTCTCGTTTCGGCTCAGGCGCTTCCGGCGACCGGCGACGCCGGGGCGAGGCCGCTGCGCTGCAGCTTCTGGTGCAGCTCGGCCAGGCGCTTGGTCTGGCTCTGCTTGTCCTCGGCACCGGCCAGCAGCGAGCTTGCGAAGCTCTCGTCCTGCATGTGGCGGCGGATCTGGGCGTGCGCGGCGCGCAGATTGGCGCCCTGGATGAAGGCGCCCTCTGCACATAAATCGAGCAGAACCAGCGCGCGCGCGGCGGGGGTCGGTTTTTCGCGCTCGATCTTGTCGAAGAGGCGGCTCTCGCGGATCACCTCCTCCTGCAGGGTGACCAGCGGCTCGGCATGCTTGGTCAACGCCGCTCCCGACAGCCCGGACGTCACCAGGGCGTCATGGAGCTTGGTGATGCGCTGGAGCTTGTGCGAGATCGGTTCCGGCTCCTTGCTGATCGTCAGGACCAGGCGCTCGGTCTCGAACAGGTACTCCACGTATTGGCGGACCTGCAACCGGCCGGGTGAGGTGGCCAGCCGGCGATGGATTTCGAGGGCCCGGACCAGCTTGTCGTCGACCTTCGGCAGCGCGCGCAGCGCCGCACTCAGCGTGTCGACGCTCAGCACGCGCGGCAGCCGCTGGCCGAACAGGTCGATGGTGTTCTCCCCGCCCGTCGCGTCGCCGGCCTTGATCAGCACGTCGAGCAGGCGCAGATGGGCGTTGAGATCCGCCGGCGGCGCGCCGGACGCCAGCGGCGTCTTGGCTTCGAGAGACCGGCGGAGCTGCCGCAGCAGTGCTGCCCGGGTTTCCGGCAACGGGTGCCGGGAGATCATCTCGCGCAGGCGCCGGGCCTCCGGGATATCCATCGTCGCCGGCTGCGGCGCCACGAGCATGTCGGCCAGCGCCTCGAGGAATCGCCCCATGGTCTCGGACGGCCCGAAGAGCTCGCGCAGCGCCGCCTTGCTTTCGACGATCTCCGACAGGACCTCGTCGATCAGCGGCAGCACGACCGCGGCCTCGGTGGCACCGTCCGCCAGTGCGCGCAGCCGGTCGATCTTCTCCGTCCAGGTCTTCGCCGGCGCCAGGTACAGCGTGAGCGCTGCGTTGACGAAGAGGTCATGCGCCTCGGTCAACTCGGCCTTGCGCGCGGCGTCCACGAAGGCCGCGAAGCCGGCCGGCTCGATCGCCGACGGCGGCTTGGCTTTGAGGCGCTCGGCGGTGTCGCGGACGGCACCGTCGACCACGTTGTAGAGCTCGCGCACGCGCTGCGCCACGTTCTGCCTCGCGGCCTGCGCCTGCGCCATCGCCGCCTTCTGCACCGCCGCCTGGTACTCGGTGCCGCGATTGAGATATTCCTGCTGCTTGTCCGGCGCGTGCAGCAGCTCGGTCGGCGTCAGGATGGACTTGTCGAGGAACTCGCGGCACAACCGGCCGATGACGCGTTTGGCGTTCGCGGCAAACAGGTCGTTCGGCTCGCGGCAAATCGTCGGAGCGGACGGAGTGGAAGTGCCTTCGCTTTCGGTCTCTTGCGCCATTGTCTTCGATCCAGCCGCGAAACGTCCCTAACGGACTCTAAACCGAGGTGATGAAGGTTTTGTTGATGCGACCACACGCGCTATGGCCGCGCAACATTTCAAAACTGCAGGACATTTTTCGCAAAATCGAAAGATCGCGTCTCTGCGCGGCCAGGCGCCGCATGGGAGGCTTGCGCCATCCTAGGGCCAAAGGCTGTGATATTCATCACAGCCGGGCGGTCCTGGGTGGAGCCTCCGGCGACGGCCGCCGCGTCAGACGACCTCGAAAACCGCCTCGACTTCGGTGGCGACGCCGCGCGGCAGGGAGCCGACGCCGACCGCCGCCCGCGCGTGCTTGCCGGCGTCGCCGAAGATCTGCACGATCACATCCGAGGCGCCGTTGATCACCTGCGGCTGGTCGCCGAAGTTGGGCACGGCGTTGACGAAACCGCCGACCCGCACGCAGCGCTTGACCTTGTCGAGGTCGCCGCCGAGGGCCGCGCGCATCTGGGCGATGACGTTGAGCGCGCAGAGCCGCGCCGCCTTCTGCCCGTCCTCGATCTGGAAGTCGCGGCCGAGCTTGCCGATAAATTGCGGCTTGCCGCCCTCCATGGGGATCTGACCGGAGACGAAGACCAGGTTGCCCGACCTGACGAACGGGACGTAGTTCGCCGCCGGCATCGGTGCCTCCGGCAGCGTGATCCCCAACTCCTTCAGACGCGAGTCGATCTTTCCAGCCATGGCAGTCTCCTTCGGTTTCTGCGAGCATAGCCGGCCGGTGGGCGGCGATCCAGGTGCCGGTTGCGCGGTACGCCGCCCCGGGCGCGCCGCAATTTCGCCACGGCGGTTTGTCACAAGTCGTGAGCAACGTTTGCGGAGCCTACATGTCGCGTCTGATCGGCCTTGTCCTGTCCTCGGCTCTGGCCTTCGCCGTCTGCGCCGCATCCGCGGCGACCAATCTGCTGGACCTGAAGGTGGAGTACAGCGCCGACACCGTGATCGGGAGCGGCGACAATCCGCGGACCGGGCATCTCTCGCGGACGCCGACGGCGCTTCGGCACGACATCGACGACCACGGTCAGACCCAGACCGTCATCGTCCGTCTCGACAAGAATGCGGCGTGGATGGTGCTGCCGGCGCTGAAGATGGCGCTGGGCACCGATCTCAACGGCCTGACCCAGCTGTCGGGAGCGGCCGGCGTGCTCGGGGCGGCGGAAAAGCTGAAACCGGTCGCCGTCGGCAGCGAAACGATCGAAGGGATGCGCGCCACGAAGTACCGCGTGCAGATGAACGATCCTGAGGCCGGCCAGTTCGACGGCTTCGTGTGGAGCACCAGCCAGGGCGTGGTGCTCAAGATCGACGGTGCCGGCGAGCAGAACGGCCGGCGGGGCACGGTGCACATCGTGTTCCGCAATGTGCAGATCGGCCGCCAGGACGCGGCCCTCTTCGAGCCGCCTGCCGGCTACAAGCAGGTGACGGTGGCACCGGACATGATCTCCACCATGATGAAAACCATGGAGCAGATGCAGCGCCTTCGCAGCGGAGCGCAGGCGCCGCCGCAATAGGGTCGTCGGCCGCCCGGTCGGCGCCTATACTGCGCGGGCGATGACCCGCCCGCTCCGCCTCGTTGCCATTTTGTCGCTCGCGGTCCTGGGCTGGGGCCTTGGCCGGCCGGCCGTCGCCGAGCCCGTGGATCTTCATCTCGTGCTGGCGGTCGATGTCTCGCGCAGCATCGACGAAGCCGAATACCAGCTGCAGCGCAAGGGTTACGCCGCGGCGCTGACCGATGCCCGCGTCCTGCAGGTGATCCGGTCCGGCGAGAACCGCCGCATCGCGATCTGCTATTTCGAGTGGTCGGGCGAGAGCTATCAGCAGGTCATCGTCGATTGGACGGTGGTCGGCGATCTCGAGACGGCGGCGGACGTGGCGAACCAGCTGCTCACGGTCCCGCGGCCGTTCGCCAACCGGACGTCGCTCGGCGTCGCGATCGACTTTGCGACCGCGCAGTTCCAGCGCAGCCCGCACCAGGGGGGCCGGCGGATCATCGACGTGTCCGGCGACGGCACGAACACGAACGGCATCGAGCCGTCGGTCGCGCGCGATGCGGCCATGGCGCTGGGCGTCACGATCAACGGCCTCGTGATCCTCAACACGCAGGAGATGCCGTGGATGCCCTGGCACACCCATCCGCCCGGCGGTCTCGACGAATATTACCGGCAGAACGTCGCCGGCGGGCCGGGCGCGTTCGTCATGGTCGCCGAGGATTTCGATGCGTTTGCCAGCGCCATCATCAACAAGCTGGTGCGCGAAATCGCCGATGCCGGCGGGACGAAAGGCGGGCGCGCCGTCGCAGCGGCGCCATAAACCCGGTATCCGGTCGGTAATGTCTTTACATCGGCGGCGCCGCCCCGTATGTCACGGCGGTTTTCCTTGCAGTTGTCACCGAAGTGGGAGGGTTCCATATGAAGCTGTATTTTTCGCCGGGCGCTTGCTCGTTGTCGCCGCACATCGTGCTGCGTGAAGCGGGCCTCAATTTCGAGCTCGAGCAGGTCGACACGAAGACGAAGAAGACCAAAGCCGGCGCCGACTTCTGGACGGTCAATCCGAAAGGCTACGTTCCCGTGCTTCGCCTCGACAATGGCGAGACGCTCACCGAGGGTCCGGCCATCGTTCAGTACCTCGCCGATCAGAAGCCCGAATCCGGCCTGGCACCGAAGCCGGGCAGTCTCGAGCGCTATCGTCTGGCGGAATGGCTGAACTTCACCACCTCGGAGCTGCACAAGGGCTTCACGCCCCTGTTCAAGCCCAACACGGCCGACGAGTACAAGAAGATCGCGCGCGAGACTCTCGCCACCCGGCTCGCCTATCTCGACAAGCAGCTGGCCGGCCGGCAATACCTGATGGCGGACCGCTTCACGGTTGCCGACGCGTATGCGTTCACGGTCGTGAACTGGAGCAATTTCCAGAACGTCGACCTGGCGCCGTGGCCGAACGTGAAAGCCTACATGGACCGCGTGCGCGCCCGCCCGAAGGTCCAGGAGGCGCTGAAGGCCGAGGGTCTGCTTAAGTAGTCGCCACGAGGCGGCATCCCGGCGTCTCGTGGACGCCGGGATGCCGCCTCAGGCCACCGAGAGCTGGTGCGGCTTGCCGCCGGGGTAAGGCAGCCGCATGGTGATCTGGGTTCCTTCTCCCGGCGCGCTGCGGATCGACAGCCCGCCGCCGTGCAGCTCGCAATAGGATTTGACCAGCGGCAGGCCCAGCCCGGCCCCCTCGTTGGCGCGGCTCATCACGTTATCGAGCTGGCGGAACGGCTGCAGCGCGAGCGGGATCTCGTTCTCCGACATGCCGGAACCCTGGTCGCCGACCTGGATCCGGAGCCAGGTATCGTCGCGGCTGACCCGCACGGTGACCGTCGTCTGCGGCGGCGAGAACTTGATCGCGTTGTCGACGAGGTTGATGAGGCACTGCCGCACCATCCGCTCGTCGGCGTGGAACGCGCTGACATTCGGGTCGACTTCGAGGGCGACATTGATCTGTTTGCCGGCAGCCTTCGTCTCCAGAAGGCGAAGCGCCCGCTCGACGACGGAGCGCGCATCCACCTTCTCGAACACCGGCTCGATCTTCCCGGCCTCGATCCGGGTGAGGTCGAGCACGTCGTTGACGAGATTGAGCAGATGCGTGCCGCTGAAATGGATGTCGTTGCCGTACGAGACATAGCGCTTGTTCGGGATCTCGCCCAGGAGCTCGCTCTTGATGATCTCGGAGAAGCCGATGATCGCGTTCAGCGGCGTGCGGAACTCGTGGCTGAGATGGGCGAGGAAGCGGGTCTTGGCCGCATTGGCGAGCTCGGCGATCTCGCGCTGCTTGCGATCGGTCACGTCGCGGACGATCTTGGCATAGCCGGTGACCCGCCCGTTATCGTCGCGGATCGCATAGACCACGATGTCCGCCGCGAACAGGCTGCCGTCCTTGCGCACGCGGACGCCTTCTTCCTCGTAGCGCCCCTGGTGGCGCGCCGTCTCGAGCGTGCGGTGCGGACGCCCGTCGGTCCGATCGCGCTCCGTGTAGAACACGGAAAAGTGCTCGCCGATGATCTCGTCCGCGGCGTAGCCGGTGATCCGCTCGGCGCCCAGGTTCCAGCTGATCACGACGCCGGTCGGGTCCAGCGTATAGATCGCATAGTCGGTAAGGCTCTCGAGCAGCAGCCGCTGGCGATATTCGCTCTCGCGCAGCGCCCGTGCGGTGACCTGACGCTCGGTCACGTCGCGGGTGATCTGCGCGTAGCCGGTCAGCTTGCCGTTCTCGTCGTGGATCGCGTCGATGATGACGTGCGCCGCGAACTTGGCGCCGTCCTTGCGGACCCGCCAACCTTCCTCCTCGTAGCGGCCGGTGTCGGCGGCGGTCTTGAGCGCGTCGAACGGCTTGGCGGTGCGTCGGTCCTCCTCGGTATAGAACCGGGAAAAATGCTGGCCGATGACCTCGTCGGCGGTGTAGCCCTTGATCCGCTGCGCGCCGCGGTTCCAGCTGGCCACGATGCCGTTGGTGTCCAGCATGTTGATCGCATAGTCGGTGATGCCGCTGGCCAGCAGCCGGAAACGGCGCTCGCTCTCATATAGCGCGCGCTTGGTCTGGCGGTCTTCGGTCGCGTCGCGGATGACGGTGGTGTAGCCGACGAGCTCGCCCGCGGCATCGCGCAGCGGATAGACGACCGCATGGGTCGCCAGAACGGTGCCGTCCTTGCGCACCCGCTGGCTCTCTTCTTCGTAATGGCCGCGCTCCTCGGCCGCACTCAGGACGTTGAGCGCGATGCCGGCCAGCCGATCGGCCTTGGTGTAAAGCTGCGAGAAATGAAGCCCCATCACCTCGTTCGGCGAATAGCCGAGAATCTCGCGGGCGCCGCGGTTCCAGGTGCGAATCGCACCGTTGAGGTCGATCACGTAGATCCCGTAGTCGGTGATCTGGTCGACCAACGGTTGGAACACCGTCGGCAGCGGCCACGCGCCGCCATGCGTGGGCAGGGGCGAAATCATGCCAATCCTCGCTCTATGTCGCCCCCGACAGCGCTTGGCAGAAAATTGTTAGAAGAGATCACTCGGGTTTGCAATCTTGATCCGCCTCTGCAATTTCGGTGGAGTCGCCGCGCACCGCCCGCTGTGGCGGGCGGGACGGCGGATCGATCTCCGGATCGGCTGGAATCTCGCCGACAATCTGGGCGGCCGCGGCGAGCCCCGGAGCCAGATCGAGAAGAGGAGTATCCATCGGGGTCCCCGCGACAGTCGGCGGTCCAGTGTCGCCGGATCGCCGGCAATCGCCAGCGATAAAACGGTGATCGCTTGCCGGGGCCGCCATCGGCCATCTAAGCTGAGCGCACAGCCGGCACGAACCGGCGCGACCGTCCCGGGAGAAACGCCATGTTCAAGACAGCCACGGTCCTGCAACTGGTTGCGGGCGCCGTCGGCCTCGCCCTCGCCGGCGCGGCCACGGCGCAGACCGCACCCCAACGCACGCTGGACGAGCTCAAGGCCGAAACCCAGGCGCGGGCGGACCGCAACGCTTATCCGGTCACGGGCCTTAAGCCGGACGAGGTGCGCGAAGCGCTGGCGCGCCTGAAGAGCCTCGATCGCGACGAATGGGCGGCCTCGTGGAGCGTCGTCGGCGACCGCTACATGGCGAAGGCGCAAGACGAGACCGCGGCCGCACCGGCCGCCGCGGACAAGGACTTCACCCAGGCGTGGCTCTATTACTCCTTTGCCCGCTGGCCCGTCCCCAACTCACCGGGCAAGGCTAAGGCCTATGCCAAGGCGCTGGACGCCTATGTGGCGCACGGCCGGCTGCTCGATCCGCCGCTCCAGCTCGTCCGCATCCCCTTCGACGGCAAGGAGATCATCGGCTATCTGCAGATGCCGAAGGGTGCTGCGGCGGCGCCGATGGTGGTGGCGATCAGCGGTCTCGATAGCCGCAAGGAGGACATGGCGGAGCGCTTTCGGCCGATGCTCGCGTACGGGGTCGGCTCGCTGGCGCTGGATGCGCCGGGGACGGGGCAGTCGCCGATCAAGGCCGCGCCCGGAGCCGAGCGCATGCTGGTCAAGGCGCTGGACTTCGTGGTCGACCGGCCGGACGTCGATAAGAGGCGGGTCGCCGTCTATGGTGGCAGCTTCGGCGGCCTGTGGGCGACCATCCTGGCGGTGACCGAGAAGCCGCGGCTGCGTGCAGTGGTGGCGCAGTCGCCGGCCGTGCACGAGACGTACAGCCGCGAGCGCACGATGAAGCTCGCCGCGAACCGCGAATACCTGTTCGACTACGTACCGGCCCAGCTGTTCACCTACGAGGGTGCGACCGATATCGAGAAGCTTGCCGACGTGCGCGAAAAGATCTCGCTGAAAGAGCGAGGGATGCTGGACAAGCCGACCGCGCCGATGCTGGTCATCGGCGGCACGCTCGATACGCAGGTCCCGATCGTCGACATCGAGCTCCTGCTGCGTAGCGGCGAGTCGCCCAAAGACGCGTGGATCAATCCGCGCGGCGGCCACATGGGACGCGACGCCAAGGATTGGCCGGACCCCGTCATCTTCAAGAAGGTGACGATGCCGTGGCTGCTCCGTCAGCTCGACATCAAGGCCGATCTTTCGCAGTAGGCAAGGGCAGCGGCCAGGCCGGCGGCAGCGCCTCGCGCAGCGGGTCGGCCGCGGGATTCTGGAACCGCCGGGCGATCACGATCTCGCGGGCGGTCGGGTTGTTGCCGTAATAGACGCGGTTGGCGCCATCGTCGGGCGTGAGCATGCCGCCCTCGAGCGCCAGGCCGCCGAACAGGCCCTTGGAGCTGGCGAAGGTGTAGATGTCCGCGCCGACATTGGTCGTGGTGCCGGCCTGGAGGCTGCCGCCCATCGGTCCCGCGGCGACGCTCACGTCGGCGCCGAGCGTGACGCGGTCGGTCAGGAGTTTCTCGACCGCCGGCTGGTTCATGACCACCAGCACCACCTCGGACACCTGCGCTCCGATCTGGAAGCCGATGCTGGCCGCCGCGACATTGTAGAACGCCGGGTCGCTCCATTCGCCCTTCGCGTCGCGCACGAGCAGCAGCCCCGATCCGCCGGCGCCGCCGATGATCAGCCCGGCCTTGATCAGCTCGGGAACGATGACAACGCCCTTCGCCTGATGCAGCAGCTCGTTGAAATTCGAGAAATTCGGATCCGCCTTCAGGTGCTCGACCGTGGCTTTCGCGCGGTCGACCAGGGCCTGCTGCTGGGTGGTCTCGGGACGGTCGGTGACGACGCCTTGCGCCGCCGCCTCGGCCCCGATCAGGCTCGCCGCCAGCAAGGCCGCCACCGCTACGGGCACCGCTCGCATGACAGGTCTCCTTCCGCCGCAGAACCCGCCCGCGCCGCGGGCGTGCGTTCAGCGGATGGTCAGCCAGCTCTCGTACCCGGCGCGATCGGCCTGAATGAGCGTCGCGCAGTCGAGGGTGGCGGGCCGTCCGTCGGCCAGTCGCACGGTGGTGCCGCGCTGCCGGCAATACTCGGCGCGATTTTCCGACGTATCCGGACGGCGCGCAACCGCCGCCACGCCCCCGTTTGCGACGGGATAGGGCAGGGTCATCGCGACCACCTGGTAAGACGGGTCGACGAGACCCGGTTGGGTCCGCGTCTCTTCGGACTTGACCATCGCCCCGACGCTGGGCGCATACCACATCGTCTTGAAGGCGTCGCCGCCGTCGATCGGCGAGTAGTCCACGCGCTGGACGACGTAGGTGAAGAACGTTCCAGCGGGCACGGTGACGGTTTCGGTGCGCAGCACCCGATAGGTGATCGCATGCGCGGTGGACGTCCCGGTGTCCGTGGTCTGGGAGGCGCCGACGGTGAGCGGCCACATGCGCTCGGCGGCGGCCCGGACGGGGATGCTGTTATGGTCGGCCAATCCTTCGGTCAGCAAAGCATGCGCGCGGCGTGTCGTGCCGTTCTCATCGAATAGCACGTCCCATCCGTCGACGGCCTGAACGACCCGCCGGCCGGCCGTGGTGTCGATCACCGTGCCCGGCGGCGCCGGATTGAACGGAGCCGCCAGCGGCGTTGTCGTGGTGGCAACGGCTTGAGGAACCGACGCCGGGGTCGTGAGGCTGGGCGACAGGACGATGACGTTCGAAGGGGGAGGCTCGATGACGACCGGCTGTGCGGCGGGCGGTGGCTCAACGGCCGGCGGATCGATCACTGGCGGCTGCGGAGCCGGCTGGACGATGACTTGGGCATGGGCGGACATGGCGAGGGCGAATGCACCGGCCGCGCCGAAAAGGGTGGCCTTCGGGCTCATGAACTACTCCCGCTGCAGCAATCCCAGAGGGCGGAACGGTTCCTGATCGACAAGGTTCCGGTCCGGGGGGCTGTTCGCGGTACGCCACTTAGGCGCCGGCGGTCAGACGCTGCAGAATGTCCAGGAGCTTCGCCGGGATCGGCTCGCTGAGAATGCGGGCCCCCAGCTCGCGGAGGCGGCTCGCCTGGCGGCGCAGGGTCTGAGCGCGGAACGCCGCGGCGGCGTTGTCGAGTTCATGTTCGACCGGGACGCCGTTCTCCTGATCGAGCCGACCTTCGACGTAATCTTGAACCGCTTCGGCGGTGACCATGCCTGATATCGCGCCCATCGAAGCCGCCCCCTAGCGCTGCTCGCCCGCTTTTTCCGGCACGCGGCGCGCCGGGCGAGGACTCAGCGGCCGCGGCTGGGGCCGCGCGCCCCGGCGCCCATGCGGCCGGGTCGTGCCGGGGCTTTGGCCGTGGGCTTCGATGCGCTTCAGCAGTAGGTTGCGCGCGCGAAATAGACGCGAGCGGACAGTTCCGACGGGAACGTCGAGGATCATAGCGGCTTCCTCGTAAAGGAAGCCCTCGACGCCGCAAAGCAGAAGGACCTGCTTGAACGACGGCGGCAACGTGTCGATCGCCGCGGCCAGCGTGCTCACTTCGAGGTGCGCATCGGGCTGATCCGCGGGATCGCTGCGGATTGCGGCGTCGATCGATTCGACGGACTGGACCGGGTTATGGCGTCCGCGCCGGACGTTGTTCCGCACCACGTTCTTCAGGATGGTGAACAGCCAGGCCCGGATATTCGTCCCGAGGCGGAAGGAGTCGGCGGCGCCGACGGCGCGCGTCAGCGCCTCTTGCACCAGATCGTCCGCTGTATCGGGGTCGCGCGCGAGAAACCGCGCATACCGCCGCAAGCTTGGAATCTCGTGCAGGATGGCGTCGTGGAGATCGTGTCGGGACGCGTTCTGGTCGGTGGTAGCGGACAACGTCATTCCTCGCGTTGGAGATGACCAACGGCATGCCGTCGATGCGAAGGCAAATGTAAGATTTGACTCCCCTGATTCGTTCTTGCGGTTTTGCAAAGGCGCTCGTCGCCGCCGACTTCCTCGTTTGAACGGCGGCGCCATCATGAAGTTCCGTATCGTGACAGCACCGGAACCATCTTTGTCGCGCCGAGTTGGAATCGTCATCCGAGGTGTAGAATGCCGACCCAGACGTCACCCGCGCCCGATCCGTGGACCCGCTATAACGGCCCCGAAGAGGTCTTGAAGGATCCTGCGCTGACCAACGACAGCAAGCGCGCCCTCCTCACCGAGTGGGAGCGTGACCTGCGGCAGCTCCAGACTGCGACCGAAGAGAACATGGCAGTCGACACCGGACCAGGGCACCACACGGCCGATGGCAAGACGGCCGATCTGCTCCAGCGCGTGTCGAATTGCCGGCTGATCCTCGAGACCGATTCGTAACCGATTTCAGACGGTTAGGTGCGGGTCGCGCCAAGTCTGGCTCATCCGCGTCTTGAATTTGTCACGCATGAATTTGCGTGACGGCCATTGGCGATCGGCCAAGGCGGCGTAGGTACGTAAGGAACGCCAACCGCCAGGGAGCCGTGAATGATGGCCGCAGACGAATTCTCGACGCTGTTCCGGGGCTGCATTCCTCACCTCCGGGCCTATGCGCGGTCTCTGATCCACAACGTCGACTCCGCGGACGATCTGGTGCAGGACACCCTTCTGCGGGCGTGGGCGTCGCGCGCGCAGTTCGCGGAGGGAACAAACTTCCGCGCATGGATGTTCACCATCCTCCGCAACCGCTTCCTCGACCAGCGCCGGCGTGACCGCCTCGGCAGCTGCTCGATCGACGACATCGTCGACGAGACACTGGTGTCTCGCGCCTCCCAGGACGTCGTGCTGTATTTCGACGATATGGCGCGCGCGTTCTGGAAGCTGAGCCCGCCGCATCGCGAGATCCTGATGCTCGTGGGCGCGATGGGCCTGGGCTACGACGAAGCCGCGAAGATCATCGGCTGCGCAGTCGGCACCGTGCGCAGCCGGCTGTCGCGCGCCCGTACCGAGTTGCAGACGACGCTCGACAAGGGTCGCACCACCGCGCAGCGCCAGAAGAACGCGCCCGAGCGCGGCGCGGCCGAGTTCCTGAGGGTCCTGGCGGCGGCTTGAGGTAAAGCCACCGCCCGAGGCCAGCACCGCGGCGCGGCCGCGGTTCTCGATCAATTTTGGATTTGCAGTTGCTCCGGTCATGGAACCGGCGCGACGGCAATGGGTTTCCTCATTACCCCAGCAAAGGAGCGACCATGACGACACGAGCACGTCCGAGCGGCCAGGAACACCGCGACACCCGTCAGCCCAAGGGCGCGTCATCGGCACGCCGATCCGGCAAGTCCCCGAATGAGGGCGAAGGAAGCCGCAGTGCGGCCCGCGATTACAATCAGCGCACCGCCGATTTCATCGAATCAGGCCGGGTGAACGAGAGCGCCGAGGCGGCGGAACGCGCGGTCAATAGCGGAGAGCGCGAGAAGCTGGAAGAGGCAGAGCGGATCGGTCGCGAGCACCGCAAATCTTGAATCCGGCTTCAGTCGAGAGTGGCACACGAACATTGTGAGGTGACGTTATGAAGATCGCTTTCCAAGAACTCCCGTATCCACAGGATGCTCTGGAGCCCCATTATCCGAAGCACACCGTGTCGCTTCACTACGAAAAGCACCATCGCACCTACTTCGATAACACGGTCAAGGCGATCAAGGGCACGAAACTCGAGGACCTGAGCCTCGAGGAGATCATCCGGGCGGCGGCCAAGGAGCGCTCATCCGATCCGGAGAAGAAGACCCTGTTCAACAATGCGGCCCAGGTGTGGAACCACGACCTGTTCTGGCGGTCGATGAAGCCGAAGACCGGCGGCGGGGAGCCCAAGGGCGAGCTCCGCCAGATGATCGACCGCGACTTCGGCGGCTATGCCGAGCTGAAGAAGCAGCTGCAGGAAAAGGCCGTCAAGCAGTTCGGCAGCGGCTGGGCGTGGCTGGTGCTCGACAACGGCAAGTTCTCGGTGAGCTCGACCGGCAACGCGGAAAATCCGCTCGTCACCGGCGGCACGGCGTTGCTGACCATCGACGTGTGGGAGCACGCCTACTATCTCGATTATCAGAACCGCCGCCAGGAATTCGTCACCGCGTTCCTCGACCACCTGGTGAGCTGGGACGATGCGGCGGCGCGGTTCGACGCCGCTCGCCATGAGCACGCTGAGGAGACGCCGCGCCGCGCGGCACGCCGCTAGTGGTGCGGCTCTGACAGATGATACCAGTGCAGAACATCCTCAGTCGTCACCCCGGCCAAGCGGCGCAGCCGCGCGAGCCGGGGTCCATGCTGCCACGGGCGAGATGGACCCCGGATCTCGCTTCGCTCGTCCGGGGTGACGAGGGAAAAAGGATCGGGACTCA
>DASWFO010000053.1:0-4552 GCA_036394195.1 Alphaproteobacteria bacterium
GCGGCGCGCGCGCGCTGGCCAGCGCAAGGGGCGCCTGAGGGCGCAATTCGGGCTTGTGCATGTGCATCTTTGCCTCCGCCTGCCTAGCCGGTCCGATTGGCTCGGACTCTCGCTGGGAAAAACCGGGTTTAGAACCGGGCAATCAACGTGACGAAACCGGCATAGGGACTCAGCGGCGATACGTTCGCTCCCGTCGGCTTGCGGGTGAAGCGGCGATCGCCTTCGAGCTCCAGGGAAATCATCTGCGTCAACGAGATCCGCACGCCGACGCCGGCGGATTCGACGTGCTCGTCGAGGTCGCCCGGCGCCAAATTCCAGGCCCAGCCGGTGTCGTAGAAGATGAAGGGCTGCAGCCCGAGACTGACCGGCCAATCGGTCGAGGTATTGAGCTGAAGCTCCGACGTCGTGCCCGCCGCGCGGTCGCCGGTGATCTCGCCGGAGAAGAAGCCGCGGCCGAATTTGGTGCCGCCGAGGAAGTATTTCTCGTTCGAGGGCAGGATGTCGCCCGAATATTGGCCACCCGCGGAGAGCTTCAGGGCGACAAGGCCACCGTTGAAGCCGAACAGGTTCTGCACGCGGGTGAGCTCGCCGGTGAGCTTGAAGAAGTCGACGCGCGTGCCGGGCCGATCACCCGTGGTCGAGGCGCCCAGCCCGGAGAGCCCTTGGTGCAGGGTGAGCGCCACCGTATTGGCGCTGACCAGGCCGGTGCCGAAGGTCTGGTCCTGGAAGTCGAGCGTCTCGCCCAGGCGCACGATGCGCAGATCGTCGAGGCTCGTCTGCTGGCGGGCGCCAGTGCCGAGATTGGCCTCGCTGATCTCGGCGCGGGAGATGTCGAAGGCGAGCGTCACATTGAGCGACACCGGCCGCGTGCGGATGACGGGATAGGCGGCGGAGGCGCCGGCAATGAGGAGGCGCGAGCGGAAGCCGACCTGGCCGAGCGCGCCGCTGGGCTCGGAGGGGCCATAGCCGCCATAGGCGCGCAGCTTGAGCCCGTTGGCGCCGACGAAACCCTCGATCCCGGCCTGGCCGAACATCTGCTCCTTGTTGAAGGGCGTGTCGTAGAGGATGATTTCGGTGCGCTCGCCGACGCTGGTGAAGGAGTTGGCCTGGGCGCCGACCAGCAATTCATGCGGTCCGGCAAAGGGTGGGCCGCGGTTGTCATACTGCACGAAGCCGCCGAAGGGCTTGCGCCCGACCTGGCCGATCAGCTCGACCGCGCCGGCCTCGCCCGTGCCGGGGCGCAGCACCGCGCGCACGGAGATGCCGGGCACATCCTGCGCCAGCAGCAGCGCGCGCTCGATATCGGCGATGTTGACGGGGCGGATGCTCGTGAGCTTGTTGAGGAAATTGTAGACGAGGATTCCGGCCGGGCCGATGTCGCCGTCGATCTTGACGTCGCTGATGAAGCCTTCGACGACGCGGATGCGCAGGGTCGAGCGGCCGTCGACCGGCTCGACCGTGCCGCGCACCACCGTCAGCACATAGCCGTCATTGCGGTACTTGGTCTGGATCTGCTGCAGGACGGTGGAGATCTGGCCGAGCGGGACGCTCTTGCCGACGATGCCGCTGTAGTAGGGCTCGATCTCGTCGGGCTTGTAGGCGGTCGCGCCCTGGATCTCGACCGCTTGGATGGTCACCGGCGGCCCGGCCGGGACTTCCGGCGCGCCCGGCGCCGGCGCCGGCAGCAACGGCGGCACCGCGCGCGGTTGCGGCTCGGGCAGGGCGCGCTCGATCGGCGACGTCGTCAGCGGCGCTACGGGCGTCGCCGCCGCCTGCGCCAGCGCAGCATGGTTAAGCATTGATGAGAAAAGGCCCGCCGCCGCGACTTCAAGGGCGAGTACAAACGCGAAGTCACGCAGGAGTTTGTTGCGACGGACACCAAGGAACATGCTGCGGGGGCCCACGGGTAAAGTTCTCGCGCCGCGCCATTCTGACGAATGGTTAATTTTTAGCTAAATTATTTGTAATTTTTAGCCAAAATGGTGATATGCGCAAGGACTAATCCAGCACCGAAGCAGGGCATGTGATCGGGATCACACTCGATCGCGCCGCGCGTCTCGTTCCTTTGGGGGGCGATTTCGCCGCGGATCGGACGCGGATGCGCGCTATGACGCGCGCAGCGATGCGTGACGAGCGCTTTCGCAAGGAAGGAGATGTGTGGCGCAGAGGAGCCGAGGGCGCATCGCCGACGACGCGCCCTCGGCCTCAAGTAGTCGATCAAGTATTACTCGCGCTCGCCGTCGCGATCGTCGCGATCCGTATCGAAATCGGTGAAACGCGGACCGTTGCTGTCATGCTCGTCGGCAACGCAGGTGAAGTTGGCGGCATTGGTCGGATCGCCGACACCCTTGTAGCGCGCCACCTCCGGATAAGGGCAGAGCGGACGCGTGAAGGCGACGCCATTCGCCGGCTTGTCGTTGACGAACTTGGTGGCGATGATCTTCTCCGGCGCAACACCCTGCGTGACCCAGCGGTCGAGCGACATCACCACATCGTGATCGGGATCCTCGGGCCCTCCGAGATTGGCCGGGCCATTGAAGACGTTGGCGCCCGGTCCGCCGGCGCAGTGGTTCATGCCGGGTACCATGAAGAGACGGGCGAACTCGCGCGTCTCGGCGAAGGCGCCCTCGCCGTGGCCGTGGCGGTCGTCGCGATCCCCGTCATGCGCCGTCGCTTCGGACACCGCGGTGTAGTAGTCGAGGCCAACCAGCGGCGTGATGAACGGATCGGCGAAGCCGTGATACATGATGAGCTTGCCGCCGCGCCGCCTGAAAGGCGTCAGATCCGCGTTGTTGGCGTCGAGCGCGATGCTCCAGGTCTCGCCGCCGGCCGCCGCTTTCGCGTCGGTGAAGGCGACGTCGCTGTCGAAGTTGATGTTGAGGAAGTTGAAGCCCGCCTGTCCCGCGAAGACGCCGTCACGGAAGAACGAGGCCGAGCTGCCGCCGGGGATCGCCAAGCCGACGAGCACCTGGCGCCAGAAGGTCTCGCTGCCGCGCACGAAGCCCGGGAAGATCTGCTTGTGGGTGCGCGGGTTGACCGGCCCCTGATAGACTGCCTGGACCGCCTGCAGCTGCTCCGCCGTCAGGCAGTTGGGAGCGTCGGCGCCCTTGCACTGCAGCACGGCGGGGTTGAAATGGCAGTCGCGCGGATCGTTGAGGAAGGCGTCGCCGGGGACGCCGCTGTCCTGCCGGAGGCATTGCGCGAGCGCCGCGTTGGTGACGAGATCGAGCTTCGCCTGCGGCAGATCGAAGCCAGCGCCCTTGACGCTCGACTGCACGCCGGTCCACAGCTCGCCGAACATGAGGTGATTCCAGTCATTGGCGGGGTCGCCGGCGATGATGCCGTCATAATCTTCCGGATAGCGCTGCGCCTCCATCAGGGCGTGGTGCCCGCCCTGCGAGCAGCCGACGAAATACGAGTGCTGCGGCCCGGTCCCGTAGAAGGCAGCGACGACGGCCTTGCCGGCGACGGTCGTCACATGCTGGGCGCGGTGGCCGAAATCGACAACGCGCTCGCCCGGTTGCGAGAAGCTCCAATTGCTGCCGATATGCCCGTTGTCGTTGGCCATGGTGGCATAATTGTGCGTGAGACCATTCACCATCGCGCCGAAGCCGATGGCGCCGGCGGAGCCGCCCGAGCCTTCGCCACGGAACTTGCCGTTCCATCCCGCAGCCGGCATCCAGACCTCGAAATTGATGTGCGACGCCGGGGTTGGCGTGGCGAAGGCGGCGACGCGGCAAAAGGCGGGCAGGTTCTGGAAGACTTGGCCGTTGGCCGCCGTGAAGGTTCCGGCCGGCACCGATTGTGCCGCGGTGACCGTGACGTGCGGCAGGGAGAGGCCGGCCAGACTTGTGCAGGGCGCCGCTGCTGCTGGGCTCGCGCCCGCAGCGACGGAAAGGGCGAAGGCAGCGGACAGCAGCCCTCGCGAGAGATGCGTGTTCATGCGTGTTCCTCCAAGGTTCGCAAATGAGCCCGATCGCGGCGCGTCGGGCCGGGTGGCCAGGAAGCTCTCTGTGGCCGCGCGTTTTCAATCGCCGATGCGTTGCTCCGCGCGGCTGGAGGCATCGGTGTCATGGCGGCGGACACGCCGCGAAAGTTGGTGGTGACGAGAGGGAGGCTTGCGAGCAGACGAGCGCGCCGCAACCGTGCATGCGTAACGTTTCCCCCGACGATGCCGGTCTGGCGCCGGCTGATTTATTTGACCACGCGCCATAGAGTAGCGCTTACGACGAATAGATTATACTTCAAGTTCTGCCGCCGCAATGCTCCGGGGTCGGCAACGAGGGGTGAGGCGAGGAGAGGAGAGGTGCAATGACCAAGAGGGCGCTCCAAGGACCTCGTCATCAGCGGCGGCTCCAACATCTATCCGCGCGAGATCGAGGAGGTGCTGCTGCTGCTCGATCCGCGCGTCACCGAGGCGAGCGTTGTCGGCGCCGCATACGCCGAGTGGGGCGAGGAGGTCGTCGCCTTCGTTGTGGGGACGGCCCGGCAGCATTGTCACCGCGGCAGAACTCGACCGGCTCTGCCTCGACCACATCGCCCACTTCAAGCG
>DASWFO010000054.1:0-3428 GCA_036394195.1 Alphaproteobacteria bacterium
GCCAAGGCGCAAGCTGCGCTCGACACAATCGCGGCGGCGATCACGGGCGGCTGATCATCCTTCGTCACTTCTCGCTGTCGAGGTCAGCCATCGCGGCGGCGGCATAGCGGGAGCCGGCGGCTGCGCCCTTCGGTACAGCGCGTTCGATCGCGGCGATGTCCTGCGGGCTCAGCGTCACACCGATGGCGTCGAGCGCCTCGGCGAGCCGATCGCGGCGGCGGGCGCCGACGACGGGTACGATATCGGCGCCTTGCGCCGCCACCCAGGCAATCGCCGCCTGCGCCACGCTGATGCCTTTGGCGCCGGCGACCTTGCGCAGCGCTTCGACCAGAGCGAGGTTCGCATCGACGTTGTCGCCCTGGAATCGTGGGCTGAAGGCGCGAAAATCGCGACCGGACGCGGCGCCCTTCTGCCAATGGCCGCTGATGAGGCCACGCGAGAGCACGCCATAGGCCGTGATCGCGATGCCGCGTTCGCGGACCGCGGGCAGGATCGCCTCCTCGATACCGCGCGAGATCAGCGAATACTCGATTTGCAGGTCGCTGATCGGATGGACAGCGGCGGCGCGCCGGATCGTTTCGACGCCGACCTCCGAGAGGCCGATGTGACGGACATAGCCGGCCTTCACCATGTCGGCGATCGCCCCCACGGTCTCCTCGATCGGCACGCCCGGATCAAGCCGCGCCGGCCGGTAGATATCGATGTAGTCGAGCCCCAGGCGCTGCAGCGAATAGGCGAGAAAGCTCTTCACCGCTGCCGGCCGCCCATCATTTCCCAGCCAGCCGCCGGCCGGATCGCGCAGCGCGCCGAATTTCACGCTGACGATCACCTGTTGGCGCGGCACCCCTTTGAGCGCCTCGCCGATCAGCATCTCGTTGTGGCCCATGCCGTAGAAGTCGCCGGTGTCGATAAGCGTGATGCCGGCGTCGAGCGAGGCGTGAATGGTGGCAACGCTCTCGTGCCGATCCGACGGGCCGTACATGCCCGACATGCCCATACAGCCGAGGCCGAGGACGGAGACGGTGGGGCCATTCGTTCCGAGGCGGCGATATTGCATGTGACATTCTCCAAATCGTGGATCGGGGTTCACGGGCGCGATGCGGGAGAAATACGTGCTGGTCTCGCGTTCGATAATCCGTCATTACTGAAACAGCTTGTGCGGAATACAGAACAATGACCGAACCGGACCTTGCCGACCTCGACGCCTTTACGGCGGTCGCGCGACATCGCAGCTTTCGCGGCGCCGCGACCGTGCGCGGCACCTCTGCCTCGACCCTGAGCGAGGCCGTACGCCGGTTGGAGACGCGGCTAGGCGTGCGTCTCCTCAACCGGACGACACGCAGCGTGACGCCGACCGAAGCGGGCGCCCGGCTGCTGGAACGCCTCGTCCCGGCGTTGAGCGAGGTTGCGGCGGCGGTCGATGCGGTGAACGGCTTCCGCGACAGCCTCACCGGCACGCTCAGGCTTAACGTGCCGACTGCCGTCGCCCGGCTCATTCTGCCCCCGATCGTGGAGGGCTTCCTGAAGGCGAATCCCGGCATCACCATCGAGATCAGCACCGAGGACAGCTTCATCGATGTGCTGGCCGCAGGCTTCGACGCCGGCATCCGCTACGAGGAGCGGTTGGAGCAGGACATGATCGCGGTGCCGATCGGCCCGCGAATCCAGCGCTATGCGGCGGCGGCCCGCGCCGGCCTATTTGGCCGCGCATGGCTGGCCCGATCACCCCAAGGATCTGCTCGGCCATGCCTGCATCCGCCATCGCTTTGCGAGCGGCGTCACCATCGCCTGGGAGTTCGAACGCAACGGTGAGATCGTGCGGATCAGCCCGCCCGGATCGCTCGTCGCCACCGCCATCGACTTGGAAATATCCGCCGCCGTTGCCGGGCTGGGCGTGATCAAGTGTTTCGAGGGTTATCTTGCGCCCGCCCTCGCAAGCGGCGCGCTCGTGCCAGTGCTGGAAGACTGGTGGCAGAGCTTCTCCGGGCCCTTCCTTTACTATGCCGGCCGGCGTCATATTCCGGCGCCGCTGCGCGCCTTCATCGACTTCATCAAGAGCCCGCGGGCGATGACGGTTACTTGACGCGCGTGAGGTCGTCGCCGCCGCAGATTCCGAGCCAGCAGCCTTCAATTCGGATGCTCGACGGGCCGTTTTCGATCAGGTTTCCGGAATAGATCTTGCCGTCGTCGTCATTGTAGAGCTGCCCGGACCACTTGGTGGGGCCGTCGTGATGCATCGAGATCAAAACTTCGACCCCGACCAGCGGTCGGTTGCGTTTTGCCGGATCGACGTTGCGCTTGTCCGTCATCGGTCGACCGGTCTCAGGATCGATCTGGGGGCTAGACTGCACGATAAAGCCGCATAAATTGCGGCCGCACGGGCTTATCCGTATTTTTGCGCCGTCCTTCGCAAGCCACAGGCCCACCGGAGAAGCCAATCCAATCTCGCAGCTTGCTACAAAACACGCCGCCGCGAGGATCGCCGACAACAACGCATGCATGGATACCCCCCAAACAAAAAATCGCGCCGTTGTCGCCAACGCGCGTTATGAGCGAGCGAGTACTCCGCCCACGTCCTGCCGTCAACGGGTGTGTCGTCGGGGCCCGGTGCGGTGGCGATCGTGCGCCCGTCGCCGCATCAGGCGTCGCCTATCGGCGGCGGATCCAAAGAGCAGTCTAAGATGGCCTGATCGCGGCGCGGTTGATACCGGGCGGTGCCCAGGGACGGCCCCAAGGCCGCGCGACTACGAGGGTCGGGGGAGGGGCGCCCCTGCGGCGGGACGCCTCCGATTTTCACTCGCCGACCGGAGCGCCACCGACGGATTGCGAGAGCGTCCATGCCACGGTGCGGGAGCGGCCGACCTTGGCGGCGGTGTCGCCTGGGGGCGACATCGCAGGCTGGGCGCCGAGCGATTCAACCGAGGAGCGGTGACCGGCCCGACGCGGGACGCACCTATTGCTTTTTATGAAACTAAAGATTACCGGTCTTAAGGGTCATGTAAATGACGAACTCCGCACCCGGGACCCGGTTGGCGGACTTGCCATGGTTCGGCTGGGCTGCCGGCAGGAGCGGGCGGGCGGACCGTGACAGCATGAGGGCGACCTCGATGACGCGCAAGTCCCCGTGGGTCTTGTTATAAGTCCGTACGCGGATGTGCGGCCAGCCGAAATAGGTGACGACGGCGGCCAGCGCGAGGCCGGAGGCGGCGAAGAGCGGCAGCGACAGATCGAAGGGCATGGGTTACTCCCTGAGGCGCTCTGGACAGCATGTAATTTTAGATTACAAAAAAAATTACCGTTGTCAAACCGATTAGGTGCCGATTAACCAGCTGGGTAAACATTCATCATTAACGAGAAATGTTCGCCTACCGGCAACGACGGCCTTGCCTGCACTGTAATTTAAGATATCCTGTGAGGCTGTAATTTTG
>DASWFO010000055.1:0-3039 GCA_036394195.1 Alphaproteobacteria bacterium
AGGCACGACAGCGATCATCGGGGCCGCCGGGACGGCGATCCTGGGCGAGCAGGAATCCAAGCCCGTCGCGATCGCGGCGGAGGGCGGGGCTCCCGCGAGCACCGCCGCGAACGCGGCGTCGAGCGGAGCGACCGGGAGGACCGTCGGCACCTATCTGGCGACCCGGCTGGAGCAGGTCGGGGTCCGCGACTATTTCGTGGTGCCCGGCGACTTCAACCTCATTCTCCTCGACCAGATCCTCGAGAATCCGCGCCTGAGAATGATCGGTTGCTGCAACGAGTTGAACGCCGGGTACGCCGCCGACGGATACGCGCGTTCGAATGGTGTCGCGGCAATGGTCGTCACTTACAGCGTTGGCGGCCTGAGCGCCCTGAACGCCGTGACGTGTGCGTACGCCGAGGATTTGCCGGTCATCGTCATTGTGGGCGGGATCAACAGCGACTCGGAGTGGCAAGACAAGATCATCCACCACGCCCTGGGCGAGGTGCGATACGACTATCAGCGGGAGATCTATGCACAGGTCACAGCCGGGGCCTTCTCGGTGCGGCACGCGGCCGACGCCCCGGCGCTGATCGACGGGGCGATCGACCTGGCGTTGCGGCGTCGCAAGCCCGTGATGCTGGAGATCGCCTGTAACCTCGCTTCGATGCCGGTCCCAGCGCCGCGTCCCCGGCGCTTCGGCGCGGCGCCAGCGAGCGACGCCGCCGCTTTGGCCGACGCCGCGGACCACGCCGCCGAGCTGCTGAACAAAGCATCGCGGCCGGTGCTCGTGGCCGGGTCGAAGCTGCGACCACCGGCGTCGCGCGAGGCGTTCCTCAAGTTGGCCGACGCATCGGGCTACGCCGTCGCCTCCGTCCCGGCCGGCAAGGGGATGTTCCCCGAGACCCACTCCGCCTACGCCGGGATTTACTGGGGCCCCGTCAGTTGGCCGGGCGTCGCCTCGGTTGTCGAGTCGGCGGACGCCTACCTCTTCGCCGGAACCCTGCTGTCGGATTACGCCACGACCGGCTTTACCGCGGCGATCGATCCGAAAAAGCTATTGCTGGCCATGCCCGGCGAGGTCCGCCTGCCAGGGGCCACCTACGCCGGTGTCGACCTCGCCGATTTCCTTGGAGCGTTGGCAAGCAAGGTCCGGCGCAACGACGCCTCGCTCGTGGAGTTCGCCCGCAGCCGGACGAAGGAGGGGCCGCCCGCCGCCGCCGCGCCGGGGGACAAACTCACAATCGCCGAGGTCTCGCGCCAGGTTCACGACGCCCTCGGCAAGGACACGGCGCTCTTGGTCGAGACCGGCGACTCGTGGTTCCACGGCATAGGGATGCGCCTGCCCGAAGGCTCTCGCTTCGAGATCCAGTTCCAGGCCGGCTCGATCGGTTGGTCGGTCCCCGCCACGCTCGGCTACCAGATGGGCTTCACGACCCCGACGCGGGTGATCGCGATGATCGGCGACGGGTCGTTCCAAATGACCGCGCAGGAGGTTTCGACGATGATCCGCCACAACACGCGGCCGATCATCATCCTGGTCAACAACCGCGGCTACATCATCGAGGACGCAATCCATCAGGGCCCGTACAACAAGATCAAGAACTGGGACTACGCGGGTCTCATGAATGTCTGGACCAACGGCGAAGGCAAGGGCCTGGGCCTCCACGCCAAGACCGCCGGCGAGATGAAGGCGGCCTTAGCCAGAGCGATGACCCACGACGGGCCGTGCATGATCGAGGTAGCCATCGATTCGCAGGATTGCAGCCCCAACCTGCGCGAGTGGGGCACCCGGGTCGCGGCGGCCAACGGCATGCCCCCCCGGTCGTAAGCCGCGGGTCGAGCGGGCGCGCAATGGCCAAGGCCCAGGCGGCTCCCGAGCCGTGTCGGCCTGACCGACCGCACGCGTGCGCCTCGTGCCGCTTTACTAGCGATGGAAAATGCTGAGGAAACACCGATAGCTCGCCTATATCGCCAGCGTGGAACTCGCACCCGGCAAGGCACGAACCGCCGCGCTATTCAAAAAGCCGAGCCAGGCACTGGAGGATGCCATCAATGACGGCCGCATCGCAGCAGTGACGGCGCACGGCTATATCGAAATGCAAGGCGGGCTGCCGATCGTGGTCGATGGCCAAGTAATCGGCGGCATCGGCGCAAGCTTCGATACTCCGGAACACGACGTACAGATCGCTCGAGCAGGGCTCGCCGCGCTCAACCGTTAGACCACCGGAGACGCCGCACAAAACAGCAGGGTGTGCGGCCTCGTGGATAGGGGGCGCGTGCGGCAGATAAATCGCGGAGCCTGGGTCATGGACGCGGCCGTCTGCGCAAGATCCCAATACTTCAGGCAAGATTGCTAAAGCACACTGGGCCTGCTGCTCATTAGTTTCTTCTCTCAAACGCGCGATCGGGCGAGCTCGAGCCTGACGGCGCGTTGAAGGCCACACGTCAATTGAGGCAGTCGCCGTGAAAAATCGCCTCAACGCCGAGATCGGGCGCCGCGATTTGCTTCGGGTGCTGGCGGTCGGTGCCGCCGCCGCGACGACCACGGCCGCTTGCGATTCGGCGCACGCGGGCGACTTCCCGGACAAGCGCAAGGCCCGCTATCGCGCCAACTCTGCCAACGTGCAAGCCTTCTACCGCGTCAATCGCTATCCGGCGAAGTGAGGGGGTTCGATCGTGCTGATCAAGAGGGCACAACAAGTTCGCCGCGGCACGATCGGCGCAGCGCTCCCACCCGAAGCGGGTGGCGGTTTCGATCGTCGCAGCTTTCTGCGCCGCTCCGGGCTCGCTGCCGGCAGCCTTGCTGCGCTCGGAAGCTTGTCGGTCGGTGCCGTGCGCAAGGCCGAAGCCGGCCCTCCACCTCCTCCCGGCGCCACGGTGACGCGGCGCAAGAACGTGTGCACGCACTGCTCGGTCGGCTGCTCGGTCATCGCCGAGGTGGCCAACGGCGTCTGGACGGGTCAAGAGCCGGATTGGGACAGCCCGATCAATCGCGGCTCGCACTGCTGCAAGGGCGCCGCCGTGCGGGACGACGTGCTTAGCGAGCGCCGGCTGCGC
>DASWFO010000056.1:0-51329 GCA_036394195.1 Alphaproteobacteria bacterium
CGATCCCGCCGCAAGTCCGGGTCTATTGAACGAAGGCATCGTCAGAGATGGTCGCGTTTCGTTTGCCGAAGAATTCGAGGGTCAAACCCGGCCATACCTGGCTTGGAAATACGACGGACACCGCGACGAGGCGCGTTCG
Source organism: Alphaproteobacteria bacterium (assembly GCA_036394195.1). Classification (GTDB taxonomy): domain Bacteria; phylum Pseudomonadota; class Alphaproteobacteria; order CACIAM-22H2; family CACIAM-22H2; genus DATJPD01. The sequence goes on from DASWFO010000056.1 coordinate 140, forward strand.
CATCTACCGCTGGAATCCCGACCATGGGACGAACCCGCAGCTCGACACCTACGTCCTCGATGCCAAGTCCTGTGGGCCGATGGTTCTGGATGTCCTGATCCGAATCAAGGACCAGATCGATCCGACACTCACGTTTCGGCGGTCATGCCGCGAAGGCGTATGCGGCTCCTGCGCCATGAACATCAACGGCGTAAACACCCTGGCTTGTACCAAGCCCTGCGGCGAGGACGCGGGCGACATCACGGTCTATCCGCTGCCGCACTTGACGGTCATCAAGGACCTGGTGGTGAACCTGACCGGCTTTTTCGCGCAGTACACTTCGATCAAGCCATGGATGCAGACCGCGTCGCCGCAGCCGGTTCGGGAGCGGCGTCAGTCGCCCGACGAGCGGGCGAAACTGGATGGGCTGTACGAATGCATTCTCTGCGCCTGCTGCGCGACCTCGTGCCCGAGTTACTGGTGGAACTCGGACCGTTATCTCGGGCCAGCCGTCCTTCTTCAGGCCTTCCGCTGGATCGCGGACAGCCGTGATGAGATGACTGGCGAACGCTTGGACGAGCTGCAGGATCCGTTCAAGTTGTACCGGTGCCATACGATCATGAATTGCACGCAAGCTTGCCCAAAAGGCCTGAATCCAGCGAAAGCAATCTTCCAGATCAAACGACTCCTTATGATGCGGCAGTGACATCCCGCACGTGCGGCTGCACCCACGTCCGTCGCGGCCATCGACGTTGTCGTGGACGTCGAGCCACAATCCCGCCCTGTTCGGCTGCGCGCCTCAACAGCGGAGATCAGGTCGCCACCTCCTTAGTCGCATGCCCTGAAGTTCCTCACTGAGCGAAACGTAGGGTCCGTTGGGTCGAAGCAAGAGAGTCGGCGGCGCCAGATTCACCGCCGCTCCCCCGATGACGATTGAATTGCCGCTGACACCTCCGGGTGCGTCGAGGACACGAGCTTCGAGACCGGCTCTGGCGATCCGGGCCCCGACAACATCAGCGCGAGTCTCCGTGTCCCGCTCTGCCACGACATTCACGAAGATAAATCCGGGGGTCCTCAGGCGTTGGCGTGCGAGTCGAAAGAAATCAACGGAGGAAAGTTCCGGAGGCGTTTCGTCGCCGATGAATGCATCGACGATAATCGCATCATAGGACTTACGGCTCCGCTTAAGAAAAGTCGATCCATCGTCGATGTGGCAGGTGATCCCCGGTGGCAGCGAAAAATATCGTTGGGCTAAAACGATGGATACAGGATTGATCTCAACGATCGTGACGCGTCGGTTCGCTTTGGTGAGCATCGTTGCGAGTGTTCCGCCACCGCATCCGATCATGAGCACCCGACGGGCGGCCGTTTGCGCAAGCAGTCCATACATCGCGTGGATGTACGGCGTTAAGCTGATGCCGTTGCAGTCCGCTTCGCTCTGAAAATGACCGCCCTGCATATAGACGTGAGAGCTGGTGCCGCGGTACCTGAGAATCGTAATCTCTCCGAATTTCGAAGGTTCCTTCGCGACAATGATCATTCAGCGCCCCTGCGATTTCGCGGTCTTGTCCGATGCTGTTCAAGCGGGCTGCGCATTCCCTGGCCACCCTATGTGCTGTGGCCAGAGGGGCGTCGTGCCCGAGGCGGCGATACGTCTTCGCAGAAGCACGTGCTGGCCGCCGCCACGACGTGCACGTCGTTGACTATTTCTGCGCTGGCAGCGATATCGATTCGAGACCCTTCACCGCCGCCAACAAAACAGCGCCGCGATGCGCGCCGGTGGCTCGCAGGGCTTCCTGCTCAAGCTGTTCGCACAATTCATCGCAGAGCGACCGGGTAGTCTTCGCGTCCATCTCGCCAGCCTCCGCCTCGAGCCGCCGGATGAGATCGTCGAGCTCTTTCCGCCACCGATCAGGCAAGCTCGGTTGCTGCGCCAACCGCTCGATCGCCTGGCGGTAGCGTCCGTATAGGTCTGTGGCACGCATGATCGATCCTCCCTACAACATGTTCTCGACCGCGTTGATCCTAAGACCGCCGCGCCGACAATCCTGCGGGTCCGCGGCAAGGTCGTATTAGGCCGCTTCCGCAATATACGAGTTGAAATGGCATAAGCAATGCGGCACGCCCAATATCTTTCATTCTAAACGTCATATATAATGTTCCAACCATGATCACCTCAAGCCAACTTCGCGCCGCGCGCGCTTTGCTCGGGCTCGACCAGAGCGAGCTGGCCAGCCGGTCGGGCCTTTCCGCCCCGACCATCCAGCGCATGGAGGCGAGCGACGGGGTCATTCGAGGAAACGTCGATTCGTTGGTGAAGCTCGTCGCCGCGTTCGACGAAGCGGGACTCGCCTTTATCGAGGACAACGTCGCCAGCATGGCGGGCGGCCGCGGCGTCCGGCTGAAAGGGACATAGGCCATCATGGCTGTTCCTTCGCAACCGCCGCCCGAAGTTCCAGCGCTCCGCGCGTCAAGACGGTAGGTCCGGATGTTGGCGACGATTGTGCTCTGGTGCGTGACCGCGTTCCTCGCACTGGCCATCGTCGCCGTGACAGTCGCCCGGCATGCCTCCGCCACGCCGGTCGTCTACGGCGCAAGCCTCGCCGCTTCGCTGGTCGCCTTGGCCGGTGGACTCGCCGGCCTCATCGACACGGCGGAGCCGCCGGCGGCGGCCATTCTGCCGCTCGGCCTCCCATGGCTGGGCGCCCATTTCCGCATCGACGCGCTCGCGGCCTTCTTCCTGGTCGTCGTCAATCTCGGCGGTGCGGCCGCGAGCCTGTTTGCGCTCGGCTATGGCCGCCATGAACCGGCGCCGCACCGTGTGCTCCCATTTTTTCCGGCGTTCCTGGCCGGCATGAACCTTGTGGTCCTGGCCGACGATGCGTTCACGTTCCTCCTGTCGTGGGAGTTCATGTCGCTCACGTCCTGGGCGCTCGTCATGGCCTATCATCGGGTCAGCGACAACGCGCGGGCGGGCTACATCTATCTCATCATGGCGAGTTTCGGCACGCTGTGCCTGCTGCTCGCCTTCGCCCTGCTGGCCGGGCCGGATGGTGCCTACGGCTTTGCAGCGATGCGGACGAATCATGTGCGGCCTTTGTTCACGGCCCTCGTTTTGGGACTGGTTCTGCTCGGCGCAGGCTCGAAGGCCGGTTTGGTGCCGCTGCATGTCTGGCTGCCACTCGCCCATCCGGCCGCGCCCAGCCATGTGTCCGCGTTGATGAGCGGCGTCATGACGAAGGTTGCCGTCTATGGCTTCATCCGCATTGTCCTGGACTTGCTCGGCCCGCCGGAGTGGTGGTGGGCGATGGTCGTGCTGGCTCTCGGCGGCATCACCTCTGTGATGGGCGTGCTTTACGCGCTCATGCAGCACGACCTCAAGCGGCTGCTGGCGTATCACACTGTCGAAAACATCGGCATCATCTATATCGGCCTCGGCCTGGCGCTCGCGTTTGAGGCCAACCACGTCACCTGGGCCGCCGCTCTCGCCCTGACCGCGGCGCTGTTTCATGTCCTCAATCATTCGCTCTTCAAGAGCCTGCTGTTCTTCGGCTCGGGCGCCGTCCTGACGGCCACCGGCGAGCGCGACATGGAGCATCTGGGCGGGCTCATTCACCGGATGCCATTCACGGCGTTCGCGTTTCTCGTTGGGTGTGTCGCGATCTCGGCGTTGCCGCCGCTCAACGGATTCGTGTCGGAGTGGCTGACGTTCCAGGCGATCCTGCAGAGCCCCGATCTGCCCCAATGGGGACTCAAAGTCCTCATTCCGGCGGTCGGCGCGCTCTTGGCGCTGTCGGCGGCCCTCGCGGCCGCCTGCTTCGTCAAGGCATTCGGGGTCACCTTTCTTGGTCGGCCGCGAACGCCCGCCGCCGCGGGCGCGCACGAAGTCGATCGCTTTTCGCTTACCGCCATGTTTGCCTTCGCGTTGCTGTGCCTGCTGGCCGGCATTCTGCCCGGCCTCGTCATCGACGCGTTGACCCCCGTCGTCCACGGGCTCGTCGGCGATCGCATGCCGGTCCAACTCGGGGTCCCATGGCTCTCGATCGTGCCCATTGCCGAGGCGCGCAGTTCCTACAATGGGCTGCTCGTTTTCATCTTCATCGGCATCTCGGCCTCGCTCGCGATCTACGCGATTCATCGTCTGGCGTCGCACGCACTCCGGCGTGCCCCACCGTGGGATTGCGGCTTTCCGAATACCAGCCCGATCACGCAGTACACCGCAGGGAGCTTTGCCCAGCCGATCCGCCGGGTTTTTGGCACCAGCGTGTTCCGCGCCCGCGAGGCGGTGCACATGCCGCCGCCCGGCGATCGCCGTCCGGCACGCTTGCATGTCGATCTCCGCGATCTCGTGTGGGAGGTGCTCTACGCGCCGGTGGCGGACGCCGTCGATACGGTGGCCGGACGCCTCAACGTCCTGCAGTTCCAGACCATCCGACGCTATCTGAGCCTGGTCTTCGCGGCCCTGATCCTTCTCTTGTTGGTGCTCGGAATATGGCCGTGATCCTCGACTTCGCCGTTCAGGGTGGCCAGATGTTGCTGGTCCTCTTGCTGGCACCGCTGCTGACCGGATTCGTGCGCAAGGTCAAAGCACGCCTTCTGCGCCGCCAGGGGCCGCCCGTCGTCCAGCCCTATCGAGATCTTGCCCGGCTGCTGCACAAGGACGTCGTGCTGGCCGAGAACGCGTCCTGGCTGTTCCGGCTCGCTCCCTATCTCATCTTCGCCGCGACGTGGGTGGCAGCCGCCCTCGTGCCGACCTTCGCGACCGGCCTGCTGTTCAGCTGGATGGCCGATCTCATCGCGATCACTGCCCTTCTCGGAAGCGCACGCTTCTTCCTGGCGATCGCGGGCATGGACGTGGGCACCAGTTTCGGCGGCATCGGCTCCAGCCGCGAGGTGATGATCGCCTCCGTCGCCGAACCCGCGATGCTGATGATCGTCTTCACCCTGGCGCTCGTCGCCAAGTCGACCCAGCTCTCCACGATCTCCAACGTCATGCTGTCCGGGCATGTGGGCCTGCGCATCTCGCTGGGTCTCGTGCTCGTCGGCTTGATCGTCGTCGCGATCGCCGAGAACGCCCGCATCCCGGTCGACAATCCAGCGACGCACCTGGAGCTGACGATGGTTCACGAGGCCATGATCCTCGAATATTCCGGACGGCATCTCGCGGTGATCGAGCTGGCGGCTTTCCTGAAACTGCTGCTCTATGTCTCGCTCATTGCCTGTATCTTCTTGCCCTGGGGCCTCGCACCGGCCGACGCCGGACCCGCCGCCTATGTCACGGGCCTCGCCTCGTATGTCGCGAAGCTCGCGCTTGGCGGCGTTCTGCTCGCCCTGTTCGAGACTGTGATCGCCAAGATGCGGGTGTTCCGCGTGCCGGTTTTTCTCGGGGCCGCCCTGATGCTCGGCCTCCTCGGCACGCTCCTCTTGTTTGTCTCGCAGGGGCTTTAGATGGACGGACTCAACTTCGATATCGCGCATCTCTTCGCCGGCGGTCTGGTGCTGGTGAGCTTCATGATGATCTACCAGGACCGGCTCTACGCATTGCTCAACGTGTTTGCGCTCCACGCCTTCGTGCTGGCCTTTTCGGTCGGCTGGCAAGCGCATGTCCAGGATGCACCTCACCTATATATCACCACGGCGATCGCGATCGTCTTCAAAGGCATCATCATCCCGGTGGCGCTCCACCGGATCATCCAGCGCCTCGGCATCCACCGCGAGATCGAGACGGTCGTTGGCATCGGGCCCACGATGCTGTTCGGCATCGGCCTCGTCGCCCTGTCCATGGCGGTCATGCTGCGCGTCACCGCCGACGCCGACCGCCTCGCTCGCGAAGACGTCGCTCTCGCGCTGTCGGTGGTTCTCCTCGGCCTCCTCATGATGGTGACGCGGCGCAACGCGGTGAGCCAAGTGGTCGGCTTCATGTCGCTGGAGAACGGCCTTGTCCTGGCCGCCACCGGCGCCAAAGGCATGCCGCTGGTCGTCGAGATGAGCGTGGCCTTCTCGATCCTCGTTGCCTTTATCGTTATCGGTATCTTCCTGTTCCGCATCCGCGAGCGCTTCGACACCGTTGATGTCCAGGCCCTCGATCGATTCCGCGGAGACCAACGATGAGCGGCCTCGCCCTCGATGCCCCGGTCTTCGACATGCTGAGCGCCATCCTGCTGATCCCACTGGGGGCCGCGGCCCTGCTGGCGCTGCTGCCTGGCTATCGGCTCACCGCGCGACTCAATGTTCTGGCGACGTTCCTGACCTTGGCTGCAGCTCTATCGCTGTTCTTCTTCCAGCGGCCGGAGGCAGGGCCATATCTGCTGATCGACGATCTCAACGTCGTCTTCATTGCGCTCAACACGTTCGTCGGATTCACGACCAGCGTCTTCAGCGCCAGCTATATCGCGCACGAGCTCGAGATCGGCCGGCTGACGCCGACCTACCTCCGCTTCTATCACGCCATGTATCAGGTCCTCATGTTCGCCATGAACCTGGCGCTCAGCGCCAACAATATCGGGCTGATGTGGGTGGCCATCGAGCTCGCCACACTCACCACCATCCTGATGGTTGGCATCTACCGGACCCACGAGGCGATCGAGGCCGCCTGGAAATACTTTATCCTCGGGAGCGTCGGCATCGCGCTCGCGTTGTTCGGTACGATCTTGATCTATCTTGCGGCGCAACCGGTGATGGGCGGCGGCCTGGACGCCATGGTCTGGACGCTGCTGATCGAGCACGTCGCCCGCTTCGATCCAGCGCTCCTTGACGTCGCCTTCGTCTTCCTTCTGCTCGGCTATGGAACCAAGGTCGGCTTGGCACCGTTACACGCATGGCTTCCCGATGCCCATGCTGAGGGTCCCACCCCGATTTCGGCTGTGCTCTCCGGGCTTCTCCTCAACGTGGCACTTTACGCCGTATTGAGATTCAAGATGCTGTTGGCGGCCAACCCTAAGGCGATTGCGCCCGGACCCCTCATGATCACGATGGGATTGGGCTCGCTGATCTTCGCCGCGTTCATGCTGTACCGCCGGCGCGACGTCAAGCGCATGTTCGCCTACTCCTCGATCGAGCATATGGGGATCATCACGTTCGCGTTCGGCATGGGCGGCCCACTCGCCAACTTCGCCGGCCTGTTGCATATGACCATGCACAGCCTGACCAAGTCCGCGATCTTCTATGCGGTCGGCCACATCGCGCAGGTGAAAGGGACCCAGAAGATCGCCGAAATCCGCGGGCTGACCGAAACCCACCCCTTGCTCGGATGGGGACTCGTCGTCGGCATCTTTGCGATCGCCGGCATGCCGCCGCTCGGCATTTTCATGAGCGAGTTCCTGGTCGTCAGCTCGACGTTCGCGCGTGAGCCGTTGCTGGCGATTCCGCTTGTCTTCGGGCTCCTGGTCGCCTTTGGCGCGCTGCTTCTCCGCGTCAACAGCCTCGCCTTCGGCGACCCGCTGGGCAGCACGAAGCCCGCCGAAGCATCCTACGTGCCGCTCTATGCGCATCTAGCGCTGGTGCTCGGCGCCGGCCTCTATCTGCCGCCGCCGCTGGTGGTATGGTTTCAGCACGTGGCTGGCTTGCTGGGGTAGACAATGCCGAACCTGACCACCGCCGAATTGATCGCGCAGGGCCGGCGCATCCCACACCATCGCCCGTGGCCGCGCGCCGCCGTCACACCCGATCTCTGGCGCGAGGCAGCCCGGCAGCTTGGCGCGCAGACATCGTCCTTGCTCGGCTTGTGGGGCGACGAGGAGAGCGTCCATATGGCGCTGCGCGACGAACGGGCCGGCGAGATCGGAACCGTGAGCCTGGAATGCCCCAACGGCCAGTTCCCGTCGGTCGCGCAGGTGCATCCGCCAGCCCTCCATCTTGAAGCGGCCATCCGCGACCTGTTTGGGTTTCAGCCGGACGGGTCGCCGGACCCAAGGCAGTGGCTCGATCATGGGCGGTGGGGAATCCGTTATCCGCTCGGCCGCCTCGAATGCCTGCCCGAGGCTCAGCCCTACGTCTTCCTGCCGGCGGAGGGGGAGAGCCTGCACGAGATCGCCGTCGGTCCGGTGCATGCCGGAATCATCGAGCCCGGGCATTTCCGCTTCACCGCCAGCGGCGAAACCGTGGTCCGCCTTGAGGAGCGCCTGGGCTATGTTCACAAGGGCATCGAGGGACTCATGGCCGGTGCCGATCTCGCGCGGGCGGCGCGCTTGGCCGGCCGGACCTCCGGGGACAGCACCGTCGCGTACGGCCTCGCCTTCGCCCATGCCGCCGAAGCTGCTCTCGAGATAGAGGTGCCGGCCCGCGCCGTGTGGCTGCGCGCCCTCATGGCCGAGCTCGAGCGGCTGGCAAACCATTTCGGCGATATCGGCGCGATCTGCAACGATGCCGCGTTCTCGCTCATGCACGCCCATTGCGCTATCCTGCGCGAGCGCGTGCTGCGGGTGGCCGACCTCTGCTTCGGCCATCGTCTGATGCGCGACAAAGTCGTGCCGGGCGGCGTGATCGTCGACCTCGGCGGCAACGGCACCGTGTCCTTGCGGGCGCTCATCGGCGAGATTCGAAGCCGGTTTCCCGCCCTGGTCGAGCTCTACGACAACACCGCCTCTCTCCAGGATCGCACGGTCGGCACCGGCGTGCTTCAGCCGGCGTTGGCCCGCCAATATGCGTGTGGCGGCTATGTCGGACGAGCCTCCGGACGGAATTTCGACGCCCGGCGCAGCCCGGGTTATCCGCCCTACGATAGGCTCCGCTTCGAGGTCCCCCTCCTCGAGGCCGGCGACGTCAACGCGCGTGTGTGGATTCGGATTCGCGAGGTCGAGCAGAGCCTCTCGCTTATCGAGCAGATCTTGGAGCAGCTGCCGGACGGAAGCCTCCAGATCGAGGCTTCGATATCCAGTGAGGTGTCGCGCGAGGGGATCGCGCTCGTCGAAAGCTTCCGCGGCGACATCTTGGTCTGGCTGCGTCTCGACCGGGACGGACGGGTCGAACGCTGTCACCTGCGCGACCCCTCCTGGTTTCAATGGCCGCTCCTCGAGGCGGCCATCGAGGGCAACATCGTCGCGGACTTCCCGCTCTGCAATAAGTCCTTCAATTGCTCGTATTCGGGTCACGATCTGTAGGAACGGCCGGCATGCGTAGGATCATCTTTGAAAGCCTGGTACGCGGTCCGTTGACTGAACCATCGCCCGGCGCCGACGACGCGGCCCTCGCCGAATTCGGGGCCGCACTCGAGCGCGTGGCGCGGCGGCGCTTCGGCCGTTCGCTGGCCATCCGGGAAGTCGACGCCGGCTCGTGCAATGGGTGCGAGCTTGAGATCCACGCTCTCAACAATGCATTCTACGACATCGAGCGGTTCGGGCTGCGCTTCGTCGCATCGCCGCGCCACGCCGACGTGCTCCTGGTGACGGGGCCGGTCACCAAGAACATGCGCGAGGCCCTCGAGCGGACCTACCAGGCGACGCCCGATCCGAAATGGGTGGTGGCGGTCGGCGACTGCGCGGCCGACGGCGGTATGTTCGCCGGCAGCTATGCCTGTGTCGGCGCCGTGTCCGCGGTGGTGCCGGTCGATCTGCACATCCGGGGATGCCCCCCGCGCCCGGTGGACCTGATCAAAGGCCTGCTTGCGCTTGTGCAAAACAAAGCTGGCGACCATGCGCGATAGCGAGATCCAATTCGAGAGAACGAGCTTTGGAACGGCGACCCGTCGGCGGCGACACGGTTCACTGCAAAATGATCCGGTGGCGTCCGACCGACCATCGTTCCACGTCGAACAAAGCGTCCGCGACCAGCGGACCCGTTGGTGGAGGCAATGCCCATGGTCGACAAAGCACTGGAGGCGATGCTCAAGAGCGGCGTGAACGTGTGGAACGAGTGGCGCGGCGCGCATCCGGATACGACGGCCGCGCTTCCGGGAGCGCATCTGTGCGGCGTAGATTTGATCGGCGCCAACCTGGCGGAGGCCGATCTCCGCAAGGCGGATTTGCGCGGCGCGAATCTGAGCGATGCGATTTTGGCCGGCGCCCACCTCGGAGGCGCCAATTTCTTCAAGGCCATCCTCGATCGTGCCGATGTTGCCAGCGCGGATCTCACCGGGGCCCAATTCCTGACCGGCGCACAGCTCAAGACCACGCGCAACTGGCAAACGGCCTACCGGGATCTGGAGCTTGCCTGCGGTGCGCCTATTCCTCGATCCCGCGGCTGACACAGAGCATCACGCGGCGATGTCTCATGCCGCAGATGCCGGAGCGCCACGCGGCATGCGGGTCGGTCATCGATTTGCCACCGGCACCGATATCGATTCAAGACCATTCACCGCCGCCAGGAGGACCGCGCTCCGATGGGGCGTTGTCGCCCGCAGCGCTTCCTGCTCAAGTTGCCCGCACAGTTCGTCGCGCAACTGCTGAGCGCTCTGCGGCTCTAAGGTGGCGAGGTCCGTCGCGGCCTGCCGCACTAGCGTCTGTATTTCTTTCTGCCAATGTTCGCGGCTTGTCGGCGACTCGGCCAAATTCCTGATGGCCGATCGGTACCGCGCATAGAGCTGTAGACCGCGCATGTTCCGCTCCTCCCTAAAGTTGGCAGCCATTTCTTGTGAGATAGGGCACACGACCCACACGCGCGCCTCCCGCGCGCATCCACAAGGATAATGTACTGCGCGTACATAATAAGCTTTCAACAATCAAACATGCTGCGCTCGACGACGTTTTCAAGAGATCGCACCGCAGGATTGTCAATCTGGCCGGTGGGCCCGATCTGCCGCCCGCGGCCTTCGCGAATTATCCACTGATCGCTCGCCCTGGAACATAGCGGGTTCGATCCCGGAGGGCCGCTGTGTCAAGAAATCGAAGTACTCTCGGCTTATCAACGCGCTCAAGCGTGAACTGCTCGCGCCGCCGCTGCTCGACGATCCGCCATTTGCGGCGCGGCGGGTTGACGTCGACGTAGGTATCGCCAACACGAATCGGATCCGACGTCATGATGGGTGCTCCGAAACCTGGTGCCGTCACTCAAATTTGGCGGCGAGCCGGCTCATCCGGGCCGACTGTCGAACGCGCCGAGGTTTATTTGTCGGACCGCGTCGGAACCGGCGGTGTTCGACGCGTCAGCCGCTCGAACATGTCCCGTATCTCTTTGGCGCTGACGTGGTCCCTTTCCATAAGTCTTTGGATCACGGGCTCGGCCAGGAGGTCCTCAACGGTCGGGAGCTTGTCGCTCAAATGGGTCCTCCCTGGTTCGGTCGTGTCCTAATTTGGGGACGCGCGCCGTCGTGCCAGCGCGCCGCAGCCAAAAAGGAAAGGCCCTTCGCAAGGACGGTCGTTTTGAGCCGGTTCACGGTCTTGCCGACAGGAGTTTCTGACCGTGAAATCTCGGCCGCGCACGCTTCGCAAAGCAGTCGGCCGACGACCATGACCCCGGACCTTGCCGATCGTTTGCGATCGTCGATCGCGAACCGCGGACGCGGACCTTTAGGCGCGCTCCGCGACCGCCGTCGAAGCTCGCGACACCCGCGTCGACAAAATCAATCCCGGCACGGCCCAAGGCGGCGACCAGCATCAAGCGAGCCCCGAATCTTGTCTCCGATGACGCTATCGCTCGCTTTCATCTGCCGCGGCGTGGCTGGAGAAGCACCTGACAGCGCTGCCAGGCTGGAACGGTTCGATCCCAAGCGGTCCTGCGCCGCGCGCAACCGAGCTGGCGTGATCGTGTTCGAGCAATCATTGATCAAATGCGAGAGTACACGTATAAGACATACATAGTCTTGTATCAAGCATTATCTTGCACGGTCGAGCTATAAGTATATGTGTTTGGAGCGTTGTCCAGATGCCTGACTCGTCGAAACCGTCGGAAACTTCGCCGCAGCTGCTGTCTTCCCGTCGTGTGGGCGCGCGCCGGAACGGCCACAGCCGACGGCGATCGGCGATGGTCCCCGCCAACGTCGTGATCCAAAAGGCCGGTACGATTGCTGACGTGGCGATGGTCACGATTGTGAGAAAGCCGACCAGGTACGGGGACATCCTGGTTGTCAGGAGTCGTGCCGACGGGTCGTACACGTATCTCCAGGGCGGCTACTGTCAGAGCGAGGTCGATGGCGACGGTATCAGCCTGTCGTCGTACATCCACGCGATCTACGGCCTCCTCACGCAGACGAACGCGCGTCACATCCTCATGATCGGATGCGGCGGCGGAACGTTGGCGACGATGCTCGCTCGGGCCGGCAGGTCTGTGACCGTCGTCGATGTCAATCCGACGTCCTTCCAGATCGCTCGGGAGCATTTTTTTCTATCGGCGGAAATTGTCTGTCATGTCCGCGATGGACAGCGCTTCCTCGAACAGGACGATGGTCGTTACGACGCCATTGTCGTCGACGCCTTCATCGGCGATATAATTCCGCCGCATCTCCGTTCGGTTCAATTTTTCCGATCCGCTCAACAAAAACTTACTGCTTACGGCTGTATTGTCTCCAATGTCATGCTCCGTGATGATCTCGACGCTCGAGCGAGGCTGATCGCAGCGAACATGGCTGAGGCCGGGCTTCACGCGTGTTTGCTCGATGCGCCGGGAAAGCCGCATCGAAACGCGATTGTCATGGGCGGACCCGTCCTCGGGGTCGTGCCCCCCAGGCTTCTCGTCAAGCCGGACGTAGGATGTGACGAGATCATCGAGGATCTGGCACGCCTGCGCTTCCGACCGTGGCGTTCCCGTGTAGTCGAACCGCACGGGTCCTCGCTCTCGACATCCTCATGAATCGGATCGTAACCCACGAGGGAGCAGCGCCTCGCCGGCACAGGTGCCGCAGCGTGTTGCCCCCTCTTGCGGCTCGTCGGCTGCAGAAGCCGATGAGGGGCCTTTAGCTTGGTTCAGCAGCGCCCCAGCCTCTCGCAGCTTTTGTCGAATCCGATCATCCTAGAGATGGTCGAAGGCGGCGGCATGACGGACGAGGCAATCCGCCAGATCCTGGGCTCGCTGATGAATCCGAAGCCGCCTCAGAAGCGGATCGAGGGGTCAACTCCGCCGTCCGAAACCCGACGAGAGCTTCCGCGGTGATCGACAGACGGACCGGCCGTGACGGAGCTTAATATTGTCTATGTCCTCCTGGCGATTCCGCTTGCGGCGGCGGCGATCCTCATCGCTTTGCCCTGGCATCGCGTGTCCGCGATCCTGAATGCTATGGCCAGCCTCGCGACGTTCGGCGTATCGATTTCTCTTCTCAGATATCGTCCGGAGGTTCGCAGTTTCGTCTTCATCGACGATTTGAATGTGGCCCTGGTTGTGCTGACGAGCTTTGTCGCCTTTACGACAAGCTGGTTCTCGGCCAGCTACATTACTCACGAAGAGCCGCTCGCCGCGGCGTCTCTAGCCGCCCTGGATATCACCACCGTGGCCCACCCAATCCCGTTCCCGAAGCTGGCGATCAAGCAGTTCTGGCACGAGCGCTATCACGATGATCCAGCAAATCGATGGCTGCGGCAAACCTGCACGGCGTTATTCCAGACCGCCTCCCATCCCGTTCGTTTCACACATACGCTTCGATGAGTGGCAGGGCGCGGTCTCGGTTCACAGGCGATGCCCAGGACCGGGCACGATCCGCCGGAGATGGCCGTTTATGGCACATCTCGGACATCCTGTGCCGTCCGACTTAGGTCCGGAAGTTGCCGCAACGCGGAACTCGGATAGCGTGCGCTCCTCAATCTCGATTTATAAGTGCACGCTCTGACCGACCGTGGCCGCCTCGGCCAGCGGGGCGGTGCGCGCGGCCTTCTCAGCCGTCGTCCGACGCGCACCGTCGGTTGCGAGCGGTGGCGACGCCGCGCTGACCGTCTACGAAGCGATCTTCGCCATCCAGATCTGAGTTTACCTTATAGGCCAGGCCCACAGGATGAGCGGGACCCCGCACAGCACGACGAGGATCGACAGCGGCAGGCCGAGCCGCCAGTAGTCCGAGAACCGGTAGCCCCCGGGTCCCATCACCAGGGTGTTGCACTGATGACCGATCGGCGACAGGAAGTCGCTGCCGGCCCCGACTGCGACCGCGATCAGGAACGGATCGACATTGAGACCGAGAGTCTTGGCCACGCTCGCGGCCACCGGTCCCATGACGATCACCGCCGCGGCGTGGTGCAGGAGCGGGGTGACCAGCATCGTGATCGCCAGCAGCAGCCCCAGCGTGATGTAGGCGGGCAGATGCACCGCGACCGTCGAAAACCAGCCGGCGATGAGGTCGGCCGTGCCGGTTGAGCGGGCCGCCTCGCCGACCGGAATCAGGGCGCCGAGGAGGATCAGGATCGGCCAGTCGATGCTGTCGTAGATTTCCTTCAATGACAGGACGCGGAACACACCGATCGCGACGGCCCCCGCGGTGAAGGCGATGGCCGGCGGGACGATCTCGCTCGCGGCCACCGCGACACAGGTGAGAAGGATGACCGCGGGAAGGATCGCGTTGCGCCGCTGGCCGAGACGGAGATTCCGCTCCATCAGGGGCAGGGTCCCGAGGTTGGCGATCGCGTCGTTGATCGCCTGCGCCGGTCCCTGGATGACGATCACGTCGCCCTCCTTGAGCACCACGTCCCGCAGGCGCGCCAGGATCGGGCCGCCGCCGCGCCGGACCGCGAGCACGCTGACGTCGTAGCGCTGGCGCAGGCGGAAGCTCGCGGGCGACTGGCCGATCAGCGGCGAGCCGGTGGCAATGACCGCCTCGATGGTCTCCACGTCGGTCTCACTGTCGCTTGTCGGCGGCTTGCCCGCGGCAGCGTCCTCCTGACCGACGAGCTCCAGCTTGGCGGCGGTGAGCAGCTTGTGGAGATCCTCCGGATCGGCGCGCAGCACCAGGATATCGTTCGCGTAAAGATGCCAGTGCGCGGCGGGGACGTAGCGGCGGTTTCCTTCGCGCAAGATCGCAACCACGCTGACGTCGTTGTCGGCCAGGGCTTCCAGATCGGCGACGGTCTTATTGACCAGCGGGGAGGTGGCGGGCAGCTTGGCTTCGCTGACATAATCTTCGATGCGGAGAGCGGCGTCGGTCCGGCCTTGCCCGGGCCGGATCGGTATCAGGCGCCATCCCACCGACAGGAAGGCGATGGCCACCAGGGTCAATCCAAGTCCGACCGGCAGGAAATCGAACATTTCGTACGGCTGGCCGAGGATCTGCTGGCGTACCGTCGAGATGATGAGGTTGGGCGAGGTGCCGATCAGGGTCATCATGCCGCCGACCAGGGATGCGAACGACATCGGCATGAGCAGCTCCGACATCGATCGCTTCGCATGTCGCGCAAGCTGCATGGCGACGGGAAGGAAGATCGCCAGCGCCCCGATGTTCTTCATGACCGCCGACAGGAATGCGACACAGGTGACGAGAAAGGCGACCTGTGCCGTCGCCGAGGTCAGGTACGGCCGGATGGGCCGCAGCGCGGTCTCGATCAGTCCCGAATTGCGGACCGCCGTGCTCAGGACCAGCGCCGACGCGATCAGCGGCAAGAGTGAATTTTTGAACCCGTCGAATGCCTTTTCGACCGGGATGATGCCCGCCGCCAGCGCTGTGAGAAGCGTCAGCAGGGCGACCAGGTCGAAGCGCAGCCGGTCCCAGAGGAACAGGACCAGCATGCCGCCGATGATGGCAAGGCAGAGGGCCTGGGGGAGGGTCACCTTTCGCTCATCGGGGGTCGGGCGCCGGGCGCATCACCGCGGTCGCTCCGAATTTGAAGGGAAGAATCGAGGAAAAAAGGCAATCCCGCACGCCTGCCGGCCCTGCGGCCGGCAGCCGGGCCTAGACCTTGTCCACGGCGTGCGCTTTGGCGAAGTCGCTTTGGGGCCGGTGGAGCTTGACCTGATGGACCAGCCAGTCACGCAGCTCGTCCCAGCTTTTGAGCGGTTCGGCGGTCGCGACCAGGACGGTGCCGCCCTCATCGCACAGCTCGGCCGAAAATCCAGTATGGGCTTCCCCTTTAACGCTGAAACCGATGCCTGCGCGCCACAGGTCTTCTAGAACGTTCATAAGGTGAAAACGACGCCGGCCACCGGGAGTTCCCTGCACTGCAGCACGGAATGGCTTGGCCGCTAGGCCGGCGGGCGGGCGTCAGGTGCCAACGACCTGGGCCAAGGCGGCCCACGCGTCATAGGCTTACACCCCAGCCGGGGTCGTCGGCGTGCGTACCTGGCCCGTGATCAAACGGTGGCCCGATGGGACCCGTCCGGGACGCGCCTTTGCAACGCCTTTCGGCTGCGATCTGGCATATTCGATCTGCTTTTCATGCACCCATCCGATGACAGTCACGTCAAAGGCGGTTTCTGATGTCAGCCACTGATCCCCGTCCGGGGTTTCTCGCGATCTGGAGCGATGTCGACGCGCCGGCGGAGACCGATTACCTCCACTGGATGACGCGCGAGCATGCACTGGAACGGCTCGGTATCCCGGGCTTCATTGCGATGCGCATGTTCCGCGCCCTCGATGTGGAGATGAGGCGCTACTTCATTCTGTACGAGCTCGAGCATGCTGGCGTGGTGGCCAGTGACGCCTATCTCGCCAGGCTCAATCATCCGACGGCATGGACCCAGCGGACGATGGCGCGGGTGAGCAACTTCATTCGCGGCGGTGGGCATATCGAAGCCGTGGTCGGGACGGGCCACGGCGGCTTCCTCACGGCACAGACCCTGAAACGCGCGGCGATGGCGGACCCGTCCGGTCTTGCTGCCGTGGCGGCAAACAGCGACCGGATCGCCGCGGCCCGAGTGCTGGCGACGGATCACGGCCGGACGTCCATTCAGACGCGCGAAAAAGACCTGCGGGCCGGGGATAGCTCGTTCGACGGGCTTTTGGTGATCGAGGGGCTCGATGCACCGGCCGTGCGCGCGGCGTTCTCAGACGTCGTCCGGCACGCACCCTCGCTTGCGATCGGTGGCGACGGCTCGCCGACCGTCTACGAAACGATCTTCAGCCGGCCCCGCCGCTGACCGTCACGCCCGGCCGAAACCAGCGGCGGACCTGGTCGTTGACAGTCAGATGAACAACGACACGTATGTCCGCGCCAGCGCTATCGCACTCGACAACCCGGCAGGGAACCGCCGGCGCGGCGGAATTGCAGTGCCAAAAAATCACCGATGCAATTCTTTTCGGGCGAATTCTGGCGGCGCCGCAACGACTTACCAAAACATTTGCAGTATTGCACCGTTTGGGGGCCCCCCGGGCCGGCGCCCGCCCTCTATAGACATTCTGTCCCAATGTTGAAATTCTAGGACCGGCTGAGGCCGTAGGTGGAGGGCGAGATGGCGGTCGAAGTTTTGGCACGGCGGACGCCGCCGGCGATGTCGGAAGAGGAGTGGCAGCTCCGCCTGGAGCTTGCCGCCTGCTACCGGGCGTTTGCGTTCCTCGGCTGGTTCGAGATGATCTTCAACCACATCACCGTGCGCGTACCCGGGCCGGAGCCGCAATATCTGATCAATCCGTTCGGCCTCAATTATGAGGAGGTCACGGCGCGCAACCTGGTGAAGATCAACACCCGCGGCGACGTGCTGGACGGCTCGCCCTACCCGGTGAACCTCGCCGGCTTCGTCATCCACAGCGCCATTCATTCGGCGCGGCCGGACGCGCATTGCGTCATGCACACGCACACCACCGCCGGGGTCGCCGTCGCCTGCAAGGAGGGCGGCCTGCGCGCCGACAATTTCTACAGCGCGATGCTGCACGGCCAGGTCGCCTATCACGACTTCGAGGGTGTGACGACCAACCCGGACGAGGGGCCGCGCCTGGTGAAGAGCCTCGGCGACAAACGGGTGTTCATCCTGCGTAATCACGGGCTGTTGGTGGTCGGCGCACACGTCCCCGAGGCGATCAACCTCATGTGGACCTTGCAGCGTGCCTGCGACGTGCAGCTGGCGTCGGATTCGATGGCCGGGCCCAATCGCGTTGTGCCGGATGAGGTGCTGCGGGCGATCCCGGCGCAGTGCGCGGCGATGGACAAGGAAAACCGTCGCGGCCAGATGTTCTTCGACGCGCTCCTGCGGCGGGCGAAGATCCGCCTGGAAGATCTGGCCGGGTAGGGACCATGCCAGTCGTCGGTCAAGGCGATGATGCCCTCTATTACGAAGATCACGGCGCCGGCTTTCCGGTCCTGCTGATTCCGGGCCTGGGCGGCGTTTGCACCTGTTTCGCCGCGCAGGTGCCGGTGTTCGCGCGCGAGTTTCGCGTCGTCATTCACGACCACCGGGGGACGGGACGCAGCGCCCGGCCGCTGATGGCGTATTCCGTCGAGCAGATGACGGCGGATGTGCTGCGGCTGATGGACGGCCTGAAGATCGAGCGCGCGCATGTCGTGGGACATTCCACCGGTGGCGCCATCGGCCAGGCCCTGGCGATCGATCATCCCGATCGCATCGCCGGGTTCGTCGGCGCCAACACCTGGACGCATTGCGATCCGTTCTTCCGCTATGTGTTCCGCTATCGGCGCGGCCTTCTGGAGCGCGGCCTGGTCGATGCCTATGCCAGTGGCACGTCGTTGCTGCTATGGCCGGCGGAGTGGATTGCGGCGAATATCGAGCGCGTCGAGCGGGAAGAGAAGATGATGCGCGACAACTTCCCCGACCCGCTTGTGGTAGTTTCGCGCATCGATGCGATCTGCGCCTTCGACCGCCGCGACGGTCTCTCGCGGATCAAGTCGCCCACCCTGATCTTCGGCAGCGAGGACGACAGCATCACGCCGGCCTATTTCTCGCGCGACCTTGCCAGGCGTATCCCCGGTGCCAGGCTGGAGATGCTCGCCAGCGGCGGGCATTCCAGCTATCAAACGACCGTCGAGCGTTGGAACAGCGTCGTGCTCGATTTTCTACGCAGCGTCCCGACATGACCAAGCTACCCCGCGAGCGTCTTCCGTATTCCGCGATCATCGACCGGCCGCCGCTGAAGCTGCCGGGCGGTGCCCGCATGGTCGTGTGGACCATGGTCAACATCGAGGAGTGGGGGATCGAGCGGCCGATGCCGCGCACAGTTCTGCCGCCGCCGATGGGCCAGCCGCTGCTGCCCGATCTGCCGAACTGGGCATGGCACGAGTACGGGATGCGGGTAGGCTTCTGGCGATTCCTGGACTGCTTCCGCAGCCGGAGCATCGTCCCAACGCTCGCGATCAACGGCGCGGTCTGCAAGTCCTATCCGCGCGTCGCCAAGGCGGCCCTCGACGCCGGCTGGGAATTCCTCGGCCACGGCTACGTCCAGGCACCCATGCACAAGGTCGAGGACCAGCGCGCCGCCATCCGCGACACCATCACGGCCATCCGCGAGTTCACCGGCAAGCCGCCGCGCGGCTGGGAAAGCCCCGGCCTCACCGAGACCTACGAGACGATCGACTACCTCGCGGAAGAGGGGATCGAATATGTCTGCGACTGGGTGCTCGACGACCAGCCATGCGAGATCCAGACCACCAGGGGGCCGATCGTCTCGATCCCGTATACGGTCGAGACCAACGACATCTCGATGATGGCGGTGCAGCATCACTCGTCGGACGAGATGCTGAAGCGCTCGGTCGACCAGTTCGACCGCCTGTATCAGGAAAGTGCGGCGATCACGCGCGTGATGTGCGTCAGCCTGCATCCCTATATCAGCGGCGCGCCGCACCGGATCAAATATGTCGAGCAGCTGTTCGACTACATGCAGCGCCATCCTGGCGTGATGTTCTGGACCGGCGAGCAGGTCCTCGACTGGTACAAGAGCGCGCGCCGTCCAGCCTAGGAGCAGTGTATGAAAGACTCTTTGCGCCCCGGCCTCACCGCCGAGGTGAAGCACACGGTTGACGAAGGCCGGACCACGGCGGTTCTGGGGCCCGCTCTCAGGGTCTACGCGACGCCGTTCATGATCCTCGACATCGAGCGCGCCTGCCATGATCTCATCATGCAGCATGCCGATCCCGGCGAGGGCAGCGTCGGCGTGAAGGTCGAGGTCGAGCATCTCGCCCCCACCTTGCCCGGCACCGAGGTGACCGTCTCGGTGCGCCTCGTCGAGGTCAATGGCCGCCGCCTCCGCTTCCAGGCGTCGGTGCGCGACCGGATCGAGGAGCTCGGCCGCGGCTTTCACGAGCGCTTCGTGGTCGAGACCGCCAAGTCGAAAGCCCGGATCGAGAAGAAGCGGGATCAGCTCAAGGCGCCGACGTGAAGCCGCTGGCCGGGATCACCGTCGTCGCCCTGGAGCAGGCGGTCGCGGCACCGTTTGCCACGCGGCAGCTCGCCGATCTCGGCGCCCGGGTGATCAAGATCGAGCGGCCGGGCAGCGGCGACTTTGCCCGCGACTACGACCGCACGGTCAACGGGCTGTCGAGCCATTTCGTGTGGCTCAACCGCTCCAAGCAATCGCTGACCCTCGATCTCAAGCTCGGCGAGGCGAAAGGCGTGATGCGGCGGCTGGTCGCGCGTGCCGATGTGTTCATCCAGAACCTGGCGCCGGGTGCGGCCGAGCGGCTCGGCTTCGGCGCCGCGGCGCTGCGGGCGGAGCACAAGCGGCTGATCGTCTGCAATGTGTCAGGCTACGGGCCTGACGGTCCGTATCGCGACAAGAAGGCCTACGACCTGCTGGTCCAGGCCGAGGCTGGCGTGCTGGCGATCACCGGGACCGCGGACGAGCCGGCGAAGTGCGGCATCCCGGTCGCCGATATCGCCGCCGGCATGTACGCCTATAGCGGCATCCTCGGCGCCCTCTTCGCGCGCGAGCGGACCGGCGAGGGGGCGACGCTCGACGTGTCGCTGCTCGATGCCTTGGCCGAATGGATGGGCTATCCGGCCTACTACACGGATTATGGCGGCACCGCGCCGGCGCGCAGCGGCTCCTATCATGCCGCGGTGGCGCCCTACGGTCCGTTCTCGGCCGGCGATGGCAAGAGCGTCCTGCTGTCGATCCAGAACGAGCGCGAATGGGAGTGGTTTTGTACGAGCGTGCTCGAAAAGCCCGAAATGACAAAAGATCCGAAGTTCGCCAGTAATTCGGACCGGGTGCGGAACCGCGACGAGCTGCACCGCCGAATCGGCGAGGTGTTCCATCGGCTCACCGTCGACCAGGTCGTCGAACGTCTCGAGCGCGCCCGCATCGCCTATGGGCGGATGCGCAGCGTCGAGGAGTTCCTGGAACATCCGCAGCTCGCCGCCCGTCAGCGCTGGGGCGAGATGGACAGTCCGGCCGGGCGGCTCTGGGCGCTGCAGCCGCCGGTCGACATCGCCGGCCTGACGCCGGAGTTCGGGCCCGTCCCCGAGGTCGGGGCGCACAGCGACGCCATCCTGGGCGAGCTCGGCTATAGCTCGGCCGAGATCGTCGGGCTCCGCACCAGTGGCGCGATCTGATGCCTTCCTATCTTCTCTTCGTCATGCCCCGCTTTATGCGCTTTATGCGGGGCATCCGTGGTTCAACCGGCGTAATGGATGTCCCGGTCCTTGCGCTGCGTTCGCGGCCTTCAAGGCCGCGGACGGGCGCGAATCAAGACTGGCCGGGGCATGACGGAGTAGGGGGCTTAGGACGCGGGATAGGTGTGCTCGGACCCGGGGAATTTCCGCGCCCGGACCTCGTCGGCATAGGCCTTGGCGGCGGCGGTGATCGCGGGCGCCAGCTCGGCGTAACGCTTGACGAAGCGCGGCTTGAGGTCGCTCACCAGGCCGAGGATGTCCTCGGTCACCAGCACCTGGCCGTCGCAGGCCGCCGACGCGCCGATGCCGATGGTCGGAATGCTGATCGCGGCGGTGGCCGCGCGCGCGGCCGGCTCGGCCGTGCCCTCGACGACGACGGCGAAAGCGCCGGATTCGGAGACGGCTTTCGCGTCGGCCAGGACCTTCGCCTGGCTCTGGTCGGTCTTGCCCTGGACCTTGAATCCGCCGAGCGCGTTCACCGATTGCGGCTGCAGGCCGATATGCGCAAGAACGGGAACACCGCGCTCGACCAGGAAGCGGATCGTGTCCGCCATCTCGACGCCGCCTTCGATCTTGACCCCGGCGCAGCCGGTCTCGGCCATCACCCGCGCCGAGCTGCGGAAGGCGTCGGCCGGCGACGCCTGATAGCTGCCGAACGGCATGTCGACGATGACGCAGGCCTGCTTGGAGCCGCGCATGACGGCACCGCCATGCGCGATCATCATGTCGAGGGTGACGGGCAGGGTGCTCTCGAAGCCGTAGAGCACCATGCCCAGCGAATCTCCGACCAGCAGCAGGTCGACATGCGGGTCGAGAAGCCGCGCCAGCGGCGCGGTATAGGCAGTCAGGCAGACCACCGGCACCTTGCCCTTATGGGCGCGGATATCGGCCGGCGTCTTGCGCTTGGTCGTCGTGGGCGTGCTCACCCGGCGTTGTCCTCCAAATCCCGCCTGAATATAGCCTCATTCCTGTGAAATTAAGCCGTCGTTTTCCGCATACCCAGCCCTATATGAACGTGGGTCAGCTTGGCGCTTCGCCCGCGCCTCCCATAGGCTCGCTCACCTCCTGCTCCCGGAACCGATCATGACACGCTTGTCCCAGCTGCTGCGCGATGCCTGGTGGTTGACCAGGCCATATTTCACTTCGGAGGACCGCTGGCCGGCCCTGGCGCTCCTCGCCATCCTGGTCGGGCTCAATCTCGGACAGGTCTTTCTCAGCGTGCTGTTCAACGAGTGGAACAACGTCTTCTACACGGCGCTTCAGGACAAGGACTGGGCGACGTTCATCCATCAGATGATCCGCTTCTGCTGGCTGGCGGCGCTGTTCATCATCGCCGCCGTCTATCATCTCTATTTCAACCAGATGCTGCAGATCCGTTGGCGCCAGTGGCTGACGCGCCGTTATCTCGATTCCTGGCTCGACCGCCGCGCGTACTACCGGATGCAGCTGGCCAACGGCACGACCGACAACCCCGACCAGCGTATCGCCGACGACCTGCGGCTCTTCGTCTCGCAAACGCTCGGCCTCTCGCTCGGGCTGTTGAGCGCCGTGGTCACCCTCGTGTCCTTCCTCGGCATCCTCTGGGCGTTGTCCGGTAGCTATAGCGTGACGCTGTTCGGGCACGCCATCGTGATCCCCGGCTACATGGTGTGGTTCGCCTTGGGCTATGCTGTCGTCGGGACTTGGCTAACCAGCAAGATCGGCCATCGTCTGGTGCGCCTCAATTTCGACCAGCAGCGCTACGAAGCCGATTTCCGCTTCAGCCTGGTCCGCGTGCGCGAGAACGCCGACGCCATCGCGCTCGATTCCGGCGAGGCGAGCGAGAAGCGCGGGCTCGTCCAGCGGTTCGTCGCCGTGGCCACCAACTGGTGGGGCATCATGCGCGCCCAGAAGCGCCTCACCTGGTTCACCGCCGGCTACAACCAGATCGCCATCGTGTTTCCGTTCGCGGTGGCGAGCCCGCAGTATTTCTTCGGCAGCCTGCAGCTCGGCGGGCTGATGCAGACCGCCTCGGCCTTCGGTCAGGTGCAGAGCTCGCTCAGCTTCATCATCAACGCCTATGCCGAGTTGGCGCAGTGGACCTCGGTCGTTGATCGTCTGGCGCAGTTCCGCACCACGATGGCCACCGCTAATGACCAGGCGGCCGCCGCCGGGCTCGACGTGCGCCGCGGCGACGACCCGGGCATCGCTCTCGAGGCCCTGCGGATCGACCTGCCGACCAAGGAGCCGCTGTTGGTGGCCGACAAGCTCGATCTCGAGCCGCACCGTTCCGTGCTGGTCACTGGCCCGTCGGGAACCGGCAAGAGCACGCTGTTCCGGGCCATCGCCGGGATCTGGCCGTTCGGGCGCGGGACGGTCCGCCTGCCGGCTGGCGCCAAGCTCATGTTCCTCCCGCAGCGGCCGTATCTCCCGGTCGGCACGCTGCGCGAGGTGCTGACCTATCCGCAGGCCGCCGCCAGCATCGACGACGGGCGGTTGCGCGAGGTCTTGCGGCTGTGCGATCTGCCGGATCTCGACGGTCGCCTGGATGAAACGCGGCACTGGGCGTTGAGCCTGTCGCCGGGTGAGCAGCAGCGGCTCGCCTTCGCGCGCGCCTTCCTGCAGCGGCCAGATTGGCTGTTCGTCGACGAAGCGACCGCCGCTCTCGACGAGGCGACCGAGCGCGATCTCTATACCAAGCTCGCCAAGCTGATGCCGCGCACCACCGTGGTCAGCATCGGCCACCGCTCGACCTTGCGCGACTTTCACGCCGATCATATCGCGATCGAACGCAAGCCGGGCGAGACGCGCGGGCATCTGGTCCGGCCGGGCCTGGCGCCGGCGAACGGCGTCCTCGCGTAAGGACAGTTTGAAAACGGCCGCGAGTGCGGGAGAATACGCGCAGGCCCATGTCTGCGCGCGAAGAGTCGGTCCCAGCGCTGTGCCGTGATTGCCTGTCGCGCCTGCCGGCCGACGGCGCCGAAGAGCACTGCCCGAAATGCGGGTCGGCCCGGCTGCTGCGCCACCCCGAACTTGACGGGCTGAGGCTGGCCCATGTCGACTGCGACGCGTTCTACGCGACAGTCGAGAAACGCGACAATCCGGCGCTGGCCGACAAGCCGGTGATCGTCGGCGGCGGCCGCCGCGGCGTCGCGATGACGGCGTGCTATATCGCCCGGCGCTACGGCGTGCACTCGGCGATGCCGATGTTCAAAGCGTTGAAGCTCTGCCCCGAGGCGGTCGTGATCCGTCCCCGGATGGACCACTACGCCGAGGTCAGCCGGCACGTCCGGGCGATTTTTCTCGACGCGACACCGCTGGTCGAGCCGGTGTCGCTGGATGAGGCGTATCTGGACCTGTCCGGGACCGAAAGCCTCCACCGGCACAGCCCCGCCGTGACCCTGGCCGACCTGGCGCGCCGGGTCGAGCGCGAGATCGGCATCACCGTCTCGATCGGCCTCAGCTTCAACAAGCTGCTGGCGAAGCTGGCTTCGGAAATGGACAAACCGCGCGGCTTCGGCGTGATCGGCGAGGCCGAGGCCGCCGGCTTCCTCGCGGCGCGCCCGGTCCGCGCCCTGCCGGGGGTCGGCAAGGTGATGGCGGCGCGCCTGGAAGCCGAGGGCGTCACGCTGGTCGGCGACCTGCAGAAGGTCTCGCCGGCCGAGCTTGCCCGCCGCTATGGCGCGCATGGGAGCCACCTGGCGGCTCTGGCGCGCGGCCGCGACGAGCGCGAGGTGACGCCCGACCGCGACGCCAAGACGGTCTCGGCCGAGACGACGTTCGACGTCGATCTCGCCGACGCGGCGGCGCTGCGAGCCGAGCTGTGGCCGCTCTGCGAGAAGGTGGCGCGGCGGCTCAAGCACGGCGGGCTCGCGGGCCGGACGGTCGTGCTCAAGCTGAAGACGGCCTCGTTCCAGATCCTGACGCGGCGGCGCCAGGTGAGTTCGCCCACGCAGCTGGCCGACGATCTCTATGGCGTCGCCGGGCCGCTGCTGGATCGCGAGGTCGCCCGCAAGGCGAACCGGCGCTTTCGCCTGATCGGCGTCGGCATGGGTGATCTGGCGGCCGCGGAGGCGGCCCCGACCCTCGAGCTGTTTGACGACGGGAAGGGCCGACGCAGCGCCATCGAGCACGCGATCGACAAGGTGCGCGAGCGCTTCGGCGACGAGAGCATCGGGCTTGGCCGCGGCCTCGGCCTCAGCCGCGGTTCAGGCAAGCATCGTTAACCCGCAGTTTACGGTCGATGTGGTCACCTATCGTCAGGTGTTCTGAAATTGCGCTGAACGGCTCGAGGAGAGCCGCAAAAGTGCGCCGAACATCTTCCTAGTGTGCTGTTAGCATCATTCCATATCAGACTAATTCTGCGCTAGACTGCGCCCAATGACGCCCCAGGAATTGATGAAGGTCCTGTCGCTGCACGAGCGCTGGCTGACGCGCAAGCCGGGCGGGGTGCGGGCAAATCTGGCGATGGCGGATCTTCAGGGGATCACGCTGCCGAACGCAAATTTACGCGGCGCCAAGTTGTCCGGGGCCAATCTCGCCCGGGCCGTTCTGACCGGCGCCGATCTGACCGAAGCCGACCTCTTCGCCGCCAATCTCGACCGCGCCGATCTCAGCAATGCGACGTGCATCAAAGCCGATCTGCGCGGCGCGTATCTGCGCGGTACCAAGATGCGCGGGGCCAATCTTCGCCAAGCCGACTTGCGCGGCGGGACGCTGATGATGAGCGATTCCAAGACCGGCCCCAAGTTGCAGACTTCCGAGATCGCAGCACCCGGTGCTGAAGCGACGCCAGCCAAGGCGAATATCTCGGGCGCCGATCTCTCGTATTGCACCCTCAGCGACGCGGATTGCTCGGGTGCGCGCATGGCCGGCGCCACCTTCGTCAAGGCGACACTCAACAAGGCCAATTTCACGGGGGCCGATCTCAAGGGTACCAATTTCGAGGGGGCCAGCCTTGTCGGGGCCAACCTGAAGGGAGCCGATCTGTCGGGAGCGATCGTCGACGGTGCCAATCTCGAAGGGGCCAATCTCGTGGGCGCCAAGCTCGAGGGCACGGACCTGTCGCGCGCCAATACCATTGGCGCCAACACCAGCAAGCCGGCGGAATCGTTCTCCGACACGGTGCAGGCGACGCTGAAGGCCCACATGGTGTGGGTGAAAACCGACGGCAAGCAAGGAGCTCGCGCGAACCTGACCGGCGCCGAAATGACCCAGATAGACCTCAAGGGCATAAACCTCAGCGGCGCCACGCTGCGCAATGCCAAGCTGTCCGGGGCGAGGCTCGCTGGCGCCCAGCTGATCATGTGCGACATGTTCGGCGCCGACATGACCGGCGCCGATCTGGCCGGTGCCACCCTCGACGGTGCGAACCTGTCGACGGCGAAGCTGATCAAGGCCAATCTCGCCCAGGCGAGCGCCGCCGCCGTCGACCTGAAGGGCCCGGATGGCAAACCGACGGGACGTCTCTGGCCGGCCAATCTCGCCGGCGCCGACCTCACCGCCGCCAATATGACCGGGGCCACATTCACCAACGCCAACCTTAAGGACGCGTCGCTCGCCGGCGCCAATCTGGGGGCGGCCAACTTGCTCGGCGCCAACCTCGAGAATGCGAATCTCGACGGCACCAAGACCGACGGTGCCAAGATGCCGGCGCCCGCGCCCGTGGATGACGCGGCCACCGGCACCTGACCGCGACGCCCACGCGGAGCACTGGACTCCCATCGCCGCGGGAGGGACGATGCCGAAGGGATCCCGCAAGCCACCGGCATAGGACATCGCGATGACCACGACCACACAGACATTCCCGTTCGCGTTGAGCGAAGACGAATGGCGCGCCCGCCTGAGCCCCGAGCAGTACCAGGTGCTGCGGCGGCATGGCACTGAGCGGGCGGGAACCAGCGCGCTCGACAAGGAGAAGCGCACCGGCACGTTCTTCTGCGCCGGCTGCGGACAACCGCTGTTCGGCTCCGAGACGAAGTTCAACAGCGGCACGGGCTGGCCGAGCTTCTACCAGCCGCTCGAGCAGGCGATCGACACCACCGTCGACAAGTCGTTCTTCATGACCCGGACCGAGGTCCATTGCGCGAATTGCGGCGGACATCTCGGCCACGTCTTCGAAGACGGGCCGAAGCCCACTGGCCTGCGCTACTGCATGAACGGCGTCGCGCTGAAGTTCGAGCCGCGCTGACTAGCTGCCGATCCGCGCACGCACCCGCGGCATCACCTCGTGCGCCATGAGGCGCATCGCGGCTTCGACCTGGTCCTGCGGCATCAGGCCGAAATTCTGCAGCGCAACGACGTGGCGGATGCCCATGCCGTGCAGCCGAACCAGCTTGTCAGCGACGGTTTCGACCGATCCGAACAGGACCAATCCGCTGCGCAGCGCATCGTCATAGACCTGCTGCTTCGCGTAGAGGCGGGTGGCGACGTAGAGATTGAACGCGGCTTCGGCCTCGCGCCGGCACGCCGCGTCGCTCGCCGCGACGTGGGTGTGGAAGGTCCATAAGCCGGTCTCGGCCGGATCGAGCCCGGCCTCGCGCCGGCCCTGGCGGTAAGCCTCGACCATGCCGGCGACCTCGTCGAGGCGGTCGACCGAAGCATAGGGAACGCACATCACGTCGTGCCCGTGCCGGCCGACATGGATCATGGCGTCCTTGTTCAGCACCGCGACGTAGATGGGCACGCGCGTCTGCACCGGCACGACGTTGATCGCCACGTCTGTGAGCTTGACGAATTTGCCGTCGAACGTCACCCGTTCGCCGGCGAGCAGCCGGCGCAGCACGGCCAGCGCCTCGTCGAAGCGCTCACGTTTCTCGGCACCGTCGATGCCGTATCCGGCGAATTCGTGCTTGAGATAGCCGGAGCCGACGCCGAGCACCAGCCGGCCGCCCGAGAGCACGTCGACCATCGCGTACGCCTCGGCGACGTTCACCGGGTTGTGGAACGGCAGGGTGGCGATGGCCGAGCCCAGGCGCAGCTTCGTCGTGCGCTGGGCGATCGCCGACAGCAGCACCGCCGGGTTCGGCACCACGCCGTATTCGTGAAAATGATGCTCGGCGGAAAAGAACGCGTCGTACCCCAGCTCGTCGGCGCGCTCGGCCAATGCGACCACGGCCTTGTAGAGCTCGGGAACGCTGCGCGGCCGGCCGGGATAGTGGTCCTGGACGGTGAAGAAGGACAGGCGCATGTCAGCGTCCGCCTGTCACGTCGAGGATGGCGCCCGTCACATAGGATGCGGCATCGCTCAGCAGCCAGATCACGGCTTCTGCGACTTCGTCCGCTTTGCCGACGCGCCCGACCGGCGTGGCGGCACCCAGCTTCACACCCCGGTCGGGCCGTCCGCCGCTGGCATGAATTTCCGTGTCGATATGACCGGGACGCACCGCGTTTACACGGATTCCTTCGGGGCCGAGCTCCTTGGCCAAGCCGAGGGTCAAGCTTTCGACGGCACCCTTGGTCCCGGCATAGTCGACGTACTCGTTGGGCGAGCCGATCCGCGCCGCGCCGGAAGACACATTCACGATGGCGCCTCCGTTTCCGCCGCGCGACCGCGACAGCCGCCGGGCCGCTTCGCGGGCGCAGAGATAGGGCCCGAGTGCATTGACGTCGAATATGCGGCGCAGACGGTCGGCGCTCATATCGGCGAGCATCTGTGGCGGCGCCACGATCCCGGCATTGTTGACGAGGCCGTCGAGGCGGCCGAATTCTTCGATCGCCCGGTCGAACAATCCGATCACGTTGGCTTCGACCGATACGTCGCCGGCGATCGCTACGGCGCGGCCCCCGGCGGCCTCCACCTCGCCGACCGTGCGTGATGCAGCATCGGCGTTTCCAAGGTAATTCACCGCCACCGACCAGCCTCTGGCTCCGGCCAGCCGCGCGGTGGCCCGCCCGATGCCGCGGCTCGCACCGGTGATCACAATGACTTTCGAGGCCTCTTGGGCAGGCGCGGTCATTGCGCTATTTGACCCCGCGCGAGGTCACGAGGCAACCGTCGACCGGCGCTCAGTCGATATGCGCGCCGGACTCGCGCACCACTTGGCCCCATTTCGCCAGCTCCGCCGCGATGTCGGCCGCGAACTCCTCGGGCGTGCTGGTCAAGGGCTCGGCACCTTCGCCGGCCAACCGGTTTTCAACCGTGGGGTCCTGCAGTACACGGCGGATCTCCTGATTGAGCCGGGCCACGACTGGTTGCGGCGTCCCGGCGGTGGTCAGGATTCCGTAGTGGAGCGCCACCGCGAAGCCGGGAACTCCCGCCTCGGCGACGGTCGGGATATCGGGGAGGGCGGGTGAACGGGTCGGCCCGGTCACGGCCAGCGCCCTGACTGTCCCCGCCTGGATGTGGGGCACGGCGGACGGCAGCGTGCTGAAAAACATCTGGACCTGACCGGCCAAAAGATCGGTCAGGGCCGGCCCGGTCCCCTTGTACGGAACATGGGTGATGTCGGTCCGGGTCATGAGCTTGAACAGCTCGCCGGCCAGGTGCGCGCCGGACCCGTTGCCTGCGGACGCGAAATTGATCCGCCCGGGGCTGGCCATGGCCAAGCTCACCAGCTCGGTGACGCTGCGGGCCGGCACCGATGGATGAACGAGCAGCACCAGCGGAATGGACGCGATCAGGCTGATCGGCGCGAAATCGCGCTGCGGATCGTAAGCGATGTCGGAATAGAGATGCGGGTTGACGGCCAGCGTCTGGGTCTGGCCGAGAAAGAGCGTGTAGCCGTCCGGCGGCGATTTCGCCGCCATCTGGGCCGCGATCATGCCGCTGGCGCCGCCGCGATTATCCACCACGACCTGCTGACCCAGCTGCTCGGCGAGCTTCTGCGCGATCACACGGGCGAGCGCATCATTGCCGCCGCCCGGCGGTTGCGGAACGATGAAGCGGAGCGGGTGCGCGGGATAGGCATCCGCCGCCAAGGTGGGGCGACAGAACAAGGCAGCCAAGCCTGTTGAGAGAACGCCGCGACGGGTCCAGGTCATTTGCGCCATCTCAGCGGGTCAGCAATTAGGACGCAACCGCCTTAGTGGATGTGATCCTGGATGAACCGCGGAAGGGCGAAGGCCGCGGTGTGGATCTCCGGCGTGTAATACGTGGTCTTCAGCCTGGCGGCCTGGAACCGCTTGCGAAGGGTCGCTGGCGGCACCGCGCGCGTCTTCTTGTTGTTGCTCGCCCAGCCGAGCGCCATGAACCCGCCGTAATAGCTGGGAATCGCCGCCACATAGAACCCGGCATCGTTGAAGAATTTGTTCCTGCGACGGTAAGTCATGGTGACCTCGCCCGCCTGCATGAACGGGACGCCGTTCTGGTTGACGAGGATTCCATCGGCGGTCAGAGACCGGCGGCAGTGGGCGTAGAAGCTCTCGGTGAACAGCACCTCGCCCGGCCCGATCGGGTCCGTCGAGTCGACGATGATGACGTCAAAGCGGTCGGCGGTTTCGGCGACGAACTTGGCGCCGTCGGCGATGACGAGATCGGTGCGCTTGTCGTGGAACGAGCGGCCCGGGATCGACGGCATATATTTTAGGCACATATCCACGACGGCGCGATCGATCTCGACCATTGTGACGCGCTGGAGCGCCTTATGTTGGAGGCATTCGCGCAGGATGCCGCCGTCGCCGCCGCCGATGATCAGCACGCGCCTCGCTTTGCCGTGCGCCAGGATCGGCACATGGGTCAGCATCTCGTGATAGACGTATTCGTCCTTCTCGGTGACCTGGACGATGTTGTCGAGCGCCAGGACCCGCCCGTAGACCGGTGTCTCGAAGATGACGAGGTCCTGGTGTTCCGTCTTCTCGCGGTAGAGGACCCGCGTGATTTCGTAGGTCTGACGGACGTTTTTGTAGAGCTTTTCTTCGAACCACCCGCCCGCGGCGGGTTCGTTCACGCGATGACTCCGCGCTTCTGCTCCGACAGCTGAACGACGCCGGGCTCATAGGCGCGGCGCAAGACCGGGATCGCCTTGTACGGGTCGCAGGAGCCGCACATGAAGATATCGAGAGCGGCATAGCCGCGCTCCGGCCACGTGTGGATCGAGATGTGGCTCTCGGCGAGAACGGCGACGCCGGACAGGCCGGCGTTGGGGCCGAAATGGTGCAGGTGGATGTGGAGCAGGGTGGCACCGGCCGCGGTGGTCGCGTCGCGGAGCATCTGATCCGTGAGCGTCATGTCGCCAAGGTTCTTGGCGTTCCACAGCTCGATAAGAAGGTGCGTGCCGGCGAACTTGACGCCGTTGCGTTCGACGAAATGGTCCTTGGAAACGACGTCGGCCTGAACCGGCGCGTTGGTGTTGGCCTCAGGAACCAGAACCGGCTCAGTGATCGTGGCGGGCTTTGCCACTTTCAGCATTGCGGCGTCTGTGCGACGCCCTCCAGACACGACCCCCAATCGTACGCCCGATTTCGTGACCGTCGCCTTCGTTCCCATTCCTTGTCCACACCTCCTTGAACATCCGCGAAAATGCGGATTTCGGTATTTGGGACCAATCGACTAGCAATGCAAGAAAAAAAGCACGATGAGGCTAAAAATTCTTTAACTCGGGAAGTTTTATGACGCGTCTGAGGCGCGTCGACGGGCGTTCAACGGCTCAAAACTGATCTTCGGCGAAGCCCAGAACGCTGGCGGCTCCGTCGCGAACCGTGTGATGCAGCGACGGCGCCTGGTTGAGAATGTGATCGGCATAAAACCGTGCGACGGCGATCCTGGCCGTGAAAAAGCCCGAGTCTGCATCTTTGCGCCGCAATGCCAGCGCCGCCGCCAACGCGCCGCGAGCGAGCAGATAACCGCCCGCGACCGTGCCGAAGAGGCGCAGGTAGGGCACCGCGGCGGCGGCCGCGGCGCGCGGATCGCTCTCGAGCAAGCCGACGAGGCTCGCGGTCGCCTGTTCGAGCGCGGCGCGACCGTCGGCGAGCCCGCGCCGCAGCAGCGGGAACGCATCGCCCTCGGCACCGGCCAGGACCGTGTCAAATCCGGCGATCTCGGTGAGAAACTCGCGGGCCGCGGCGCCGTTGTCACGTCCGAGCTTGCGGAAGACCAGGTCGTTGGCCTGGATGCCGTTGGTGCCCTCGTAGATCGGCGTGATGCGCGCGTCGCGATAATGCTGCGCCGCACCGGTCTCTTCGATGAAGCCCATCCCGCCGTGGACCTGGATCCCGAGCGAGGCCACCTCGACGCCGATATCGGTGCTCCACGCCTTGACCACCGGGGTCAGGAGATCGACCCGCGCCTGATGATGCTGGCGAGCCGCTTCGTCCGGATGGCGCCGGGCCAGATCGAGCGATGCGGCGGCCGTATAGGTCAAGGCGCGCGCCGCCTCGGTCAGAGCCCGCATGGTGAGCAGCATCCGCCGCACGTCGGGATGCCGGATGATCGGCACCGGCTGCGCGCCGCGCGTTCCAAGCTCCCGGCTCTGCAGCCGGGTGCGCGCATAGTCGCGGGCCTGCTGATAGGCGCGCTCGGCGATGGCAACGCCCTGGAGCCCGACCTGGAGTCGCGCGTTGTTCATCATCGTGAACATGCAGGCGAGGCCCTCGTTCTCCTGGCCGATCAGGTAGCCAATCGCGCCGTCATGATCGCCATAGGCCATGACACAGGTCGGCGAGGCGCTGATGCCCAGCTTGTGCTCGAGCGAGACCACCCGGAGGTCATTGCGGGCGCCCAGCCGTCCGTCCGCCTCGACCAGGAATTTAGGGACAAGGAACAGGGAGATCCCCTTGCTGCCCGGCGGCGCATCCGGCAGGCGGGCGAGGACGAGATGGACGATGTTCTCGGTCCAGTCGTGGTCACCATAGGTGATGAAGATCTTCTGCCCGGTAATCTTGTACCGGCCGCCGTCGCGCACGGCGCGGGTCCGCAATGCCCCCACATCCGAGCCCGCCTGCGGCTCGGTCAGGTTCATCGTCCCCATCCATTCGCCGGAGACGAGCTTGGGGAGATAGAGCCGCTTCTGCTCCTCCGTCCCATGGGTCTGCAGCGCCTCGACGGCGGCGGTGGTCAGCAGGGGACCGAGCGTCCACGACAGGTTGGCGGACTGCCACATCTCCTGGACGGCCATGGTCACGACCCACGGCAGGTCCTGCCCGCCGAACTCCGGCGCAAAGGGAAGGCCGTTCCAACCGCCGTCGACATAGGTCCGATAGGCGTCCTTGAAGCCCTCGGGTGTGCGGACGACACCGTTCTCGAGTGCTGAGCCGGCACGATCGCCCGGCGCATTCAGCGGCGCTAGAACCTCCGAGGCGAGCTTTCCGGCTTCCTCGAAGATCTGGGCCACGAGGTCCGGTGCCGCGCGGTCGCCGAAATGCGGTGCCACATCCGGCAAGCCGGCCACGGCGTCGAGTGCAAACATCATCTCGCGGGTGGGGGGCGTGTAGCCGGTCATCGTTGCGCTCCGCCGCTCGCCAGGGTCAGAGCCTCAGCCGGACCACATCGGCCGGCGGCGGCTCTGCATAGAGCTTGTCGACCAGGGCCGCCCGGTTCGCCAGCACGGCGCGCTGGTTGATGTAACCCTTGTCGGTGATTTCGTTGGCGTCGATGGTCGGCGGCTCGGCGACGAGCAGGGCCCGGCCGATGCGCATCGAGCTGCCGCCGCCTTCGGTGGCCAGTCGTGCCAGGCCCGCGGCGAGCGCCTGGCGAACCGCCGGCTCGACGATCAATGTCCGGGCCGGGGCATCCGCCGGCACACGTGGGCAGAGGCTGCGGCAGCCGGCGAGGCTCGGAAACACCAGGGCGCCGACGTCGTCGCGATCATGGCCGGTAATGACGCAGTCTTCGATCACCGGCGCGCAGGCGGCGATGGCGGCGAGACGGACCGCGCCCACGTGAACCCAGGTGCCGGTGGACAGCTTGAAATTCTCGGCAATGCGGCCGTCGAACATGAGGCCCTTCGCGGGGTCGCCCGGATCGCAGAACGCCGCCGCATCGCCGGACCGATAGAACCCCTCTTCGTCAAAGGCCGCGGCCGTTGCGTCCGGACGACGCCAATAGCCCGGCGTCACATTGGGCCCGCGGACCCGGATCTCGTGCTTGTCGCCGACCGGCGCCAGCTTGATCTCGACACCGGGTGAGGGCAGGCCGATGCAGGCGGGATAACGATTGGGATAGTTGACGCTCGTCGCTTGCGGCGCGGTTTCCGTCGCACCCCAGGCGCATACCAGCGGCACCGGCTCGCCCGTGACCTGCTCGGCGAGCGCGCGGAGCCGGGCCTGCAGGCTGTCCGCCATGGCGGCGCCGGCGTAGAACACGAATTGCAGCTTGGCGAAGAACCGCTCGCGAAGTGCCGCGTCACGCTCGAGATAATCGAGGAGCAGCGCGTACCCGCGCGGCACGTTCAGGTACATGGTCGGCGAGACGTCGCGCAGATTGGCGACGGTCTTGTCGATCAGGCCGGGCGCCGGCTTGCCGTCATCGACGTAGTAGGTGCCGCCGTGCCACGGCACGAGGTGGAAGTTGTGGTTGCCGGCGAAGGTGTGGCTCCACGGCAGCCAGTCGCACAGCACCGGCGCCTCGGCGTGCAAGAACGGCCATTGGAACGCGATCATCGCCTGGTTCGAGCACAACATCCGATGCGTGTTGATGACGCCCTTCGGCATATCGGTCGAGCCGGACGTGAACAGGATCTTGGCGACCGTGTCGGGCCCGACGGTGCGTGACGCGGCCTCGACCGCCGCCGTCGGCGTGGTCCTGGTGAGGGCGGCGAATGGCGTCACGTCGGCGCCCGGCGGCAGATCGCCGGCCACAGTGACCTCCGCGTTGGCCGTGGCGAGCGCATCGCGCGCACCGGCATAGCGCGTTCCGTTATCGACGAAGATCAGGCCGGGGCGGATCAGATCGAGAATGTACTTGAGCTTGGTGAAGCCCTGACCCGGCCGGGCGTAGGCGGCGGAGACCGCCGTGAACGGGACGCCGACGATGAGGCAGCCGATGGACATCAGCGCGTGGTCGACGCCGTTCTCGGCGACGATCATGACCGGGCGGTCGCGATCGAGCTTGCGGTCGAGGACGGCTTGACCGATCGCCCGTACCAGCCGGCCCATCTCGGCATAGGTGACCTTGCGCCACGCCCCGGAAGGATCGCGGCTCGCCATGTAGAGCCGGTCGGGAGTCTTCTCGGCCTGCCCCAGAAAGACGTCGCCCATCCGGGGCGGATACTCGGCGAGGCGATCTTGCGCCCGGAGCAGCATCGCGCCGTTGGGCCGGCGTACGACGGCCACCCGTGGCACCCCGAACTTGACCCAATTGGTCATCGACGTCCCGTGGCGCAGCGACCCGGACCTTCCGTCACGGCACCACTACCTTGCCCGGGTTCATGATGTTCTTCGGGTCGAGCGCACGCTTCAGCGTGCGCATGAGCTCGATCTCGACCGCGGACTTGTAATGCACGAGTTCGTCCAGCTTGCGGCGGCCGATGCCGTGTTCGGCCGAAATGCTGCCGTTCATCCGTTTCACGATGTCATGCACCAGCCGGTTGATCTCGCCCCAGCGTGCGATGAACGCGTCGCGCGCCGCACCCTGCCGCGGCTCGTTCGCCGGCTGGCTCAGATTGAAATGGATGTTGCCGTCGCCGACATGCCCGAAGGCCACCGGGCGGCTGCCCGGAATGGCGCGCGCGCAGACCGCGGTCGCTTCGGCGATGAAGTCGGCCACGGATGAGACCGGGACGGATACGTCGTGTTTGATGCTGCCGCCTTCGGGCTTTTGCGCCTCGGTGATGCTGTCGCGCAGGCGCCACATCGCCTTCGATTGCTGCGCGCTGGCAGCGAGGGTCGCGTCGAATGCAAGGCCCGCTTCCATCGCGTCGGCGAGCGTCTCTTCGAGCGCCGTGCGCAGGCTGCCCCCGCTGTCGCCCGACGAACCGTCGGTGAGGACATACCACTCAAAACGGTTGGCGAGCGGATCCGCGCTGCCCGGGATATGGGCGAAGACCATGTCGAGAGCCGTGCGCGAGATCAGCTCGAACGCCGTCACCGCATCTCCGGTGCCGTTGCGGATGCGCGCCAGGAGCTCGATCGCCGCCGCGGGATCGCGCACCGCGACAAACGCGGTCTCCACCTCGCGCGGTCGCGGAAAGAGCTTGAGCACGGCGGCGGTGATGATGCCGAGCGTGCCTTCGGCGCCGAGGAACAGCTGCTTCAGGTCGTAGCCGGTGTTGTCCTTGCGCAGGCCGCGCAGGCTGTCGAGCACGCGGCCGTCGGGCAGCACGACCTCGAGCCCCAGGACGAGATCCCGGGCCATGCCGTAGCGGAGCACCTGGACGCCGCCGGCATTGGTCGAGAGATTGCCTCCGATCTGGCAGGTGCCCTCGGCGCCGAGGCTCAAGGGGAAGAGACGGTCCGCATCCTCGGCCGTCTTCTGGATGTTGGCGAGAATGCAGCCGGCCTCGACGGTGATTGTGTAGTTGAGGGGATCGAGCGCGCGGATGCGATTCATCCGCGACATCGACAGCAGGATCTCGTGGCCGCCCTCGAATGGGGTGGCGCCCCCCATCATGCCGGTATTGCCGCCCTGCGGCACGATCGGCGTTCCCATCTCGGCGCAGATCGCGACCACCGCGGCGGCTTCGGCGGTGGACGCGGGCCGCACCATCATCGCGGTGCGGCCGCGATACAGGCCGCGCTCTTCGAGCAGGTGCGGCGCGAGCTCAGCCGGATCGGTGGTCCAGCCCTTCGGGCCCACGACCGCCTGCACGCGCTCGATGGCCGTCGCCTGCCGGGCAGAGATGCTGGTTGCCATACGTCAAAGACGTATCGCACGCATCGGGCGGGGGCAAGTCGCTGCCGCCTTCAGGCGACCGCGATGGTATCCACCCGCGTCACCGGGAAGCGCAAGGTGACCGTGGTTCCCACCCCGACCGCACTCTCGATGTCGAGCGTCGCGCCATGCAGCTCGGTCAGGCGCTTGGCCAGCGGCAAGCCGAGCCCGGTGCCGGACTGCTCGCGGGTCATCAGGTTTTGCACCTGGCCGAACGCGGTCAGCGCCTTTTCTATGTTTTCGGGTGCGATGCCGATGCCGTTATCGATGACCTGGATGATGAGGCGGTCCGGGCCGTCCCGGCGGGCGGCAATCGCCACCTGACCACCCTCCGGCGTGAACTTCACGGCGTTCGACAGCAGGTTCAGGAGAATCTGCATCAGCTTGCGCTCATCCGCTTCGATAATCGGCAGGCCCCGGTCGATCCGCTCATCCAGTGCCAAACGGCGTTTGGTCGCGCGCTCCTTGATCATGCGCACGGACCGCTCGATGACGTCCGCGACGTCGACCGGTCCCGTCAGCAGCTCCATCTTGCCAGCCTCGGCTTTGGACAGATCGAGAAGGTCGTTCAGGAGATCGAGGAGGTGACGCGCGGCTTCGTGCACGTTGTCGGCGTAGCTCACGATCTTGGCGGTGTCGAGACGATGGGTCTGCGTCTTGAGGATCTCGGCGAATCCGATCACCACGTTGAGCGGTGTTCTGAGCTCGTGGCTCATCATCGCCAGGAAATCCGATTTGGCGCGGCTGGCGCTGATGGCGTCGGAGCGCGCCGCGATCAGCTCCGCCTCGCGCTGCTTGAGCGTCGTGATGTCGGTGCGGATGGCGACCACGCCGCCCTCGCGCGTGCGGCGCTCGCGCAAGCGCGTCCACGTGCCGTTTGCAAAATGCTGCTCGATGGACTCGCCATTCGCCTTCTGGTGCTGGGCGACGCGGTCGCGGATGATTTCGTCCTCGTGGCCGGCAGCCTCGGCGACCAGGCCCGCCCGGATGCGTTTTTCGATCAGCTCGGCGAAGCTGATGCCGGGACCGATGAAGCGGCTCTGTTCCGGAATCATGCGCTTGATGGCGGCGTTGAACAGGACCAGCCGGTCTTGGGCATCCCAAAGCAGAATTCCGTCGTCGAGGCTCTCGATAGCATCCACGAGCAACGCATGGGCGCGGAACGCCCTTTG
Organism: Alphaproteobacteria bacterium; assembly: GCA_036394195.1. Taxonomy (GTDB): domain Bacteria; phylum Pseudomonadota; class Alphaproteobacteria; order CACIAM-22H2; family CACIAM-22H2; genus DATJPD01. The sequence continues at coordinate 38,357 of DASWFO010000056.1, forward strand.
CTCGCTGTCCTGCAGAGCCGCCATGGCCTGCTTCAGATCGGTGACGTCGGTCCGCAGGATCACAACGCCGCCGTCGCTCGTCGGGAACTCGCGTATGTGCATCCAGCGGCCATGGACCAGGCGTTCGAGCACGGTGCCGTAGTTCTTGCGATGCGCCTCCAGGCGGTCGCGGACGATATCTTCGACATCGGGTCCGGGCCGGCCCATCAGGCCGGTTTTGGCGCCCACCCGGAGAAGGTCAATGAAGCGGACCCCTGGCTCCGCGGCTGCGGCAAAGTCGGGATGCCAGTTGCGGGCGACGTCATTGATGAGGACGAGGCGGTCATCGGCGTCATACAAGATGAAGTGGTCGCGGATGCTCTGCACGGCATCGGTGAGACGGGCGCGGGCCCGTGACGCTTCTGCTTCGCTCTGCCGGAGCGCTGTCAGCGCGTTCTCCCGTTCCGCCAGGGCGGCGGCGAGGGCAAGGCTGGACAGGGCCAGCGCGCCGACGAAGACCTGGAGGATCAACAATCCTTCGGCCGAGCCGGTCAGGATGAAGAGGTCGGGATTGTGCGAGGCGGCCCAGATCGGCAGGACGGTCGACAGCAAAACCGCCGCCGTGGCGCCACGCATGCCAAACCGCATCGCGGCGAACAGCACCACCGGGAAGACGGCATAGGCGAGCACCGGCCGGATCGCGCTGCCGCTGAAGCCGAACGCAAAGATGTTGGTTGCGATCACGATCGCGCCGATGGCCACGCCCTCCGCGACCCTCCGCCAGGACACCCGTCGCCCGGCGGCTGTCGGCATCCAGGCGAGCAGAAACGGGGTGAGCACCAGGATGCTGAGGCCATCGCCCAGCCACCATGCGGTCCAGATGGCCGGGAAATCGGACCAAGGCGCCAAGTCCGCGATGCACACCTGCAGCGCACCGTTGGTGGCCGCCAGCAGCGGTGCGGCGAGGACTCCGACCACCACCAACCGCAGCAGGTCGGTGAGATGCCCGAGTCGTTTGTCGAATCCCAGCGACGTGAGCATCGCGGCGGCGGCAACGCCTTCGAGCGTGTCACCCGAGGCGATGGCCGCGGCGCTGGCAAACGACGCGTCGGTCGCGAGGTTGGCCAGCAGCGCGCCGAGGAACACGCCGGGCCATAACCGGCGGCCGAAATACAGCAGCATGGCCAGCGAGATGCCGCTGGGCGGCCAGATCGCCGTCACGTTCTCTTGAACCGTCGCCCAGGTCAGTCCGAACCGAGCCGACACGTAGTACAGCGCTGCCAGGCCGCCGACGGCGGCTACATACCGGAGTGTCGTTGTTCGCTGCTTATTCATCGGCTGGCGAGCCAAGGTGCCGAGGGTACCAAAGGTTGTGCGCGCCCCATTCGACTCCCATCGGCATACCAGAATTGGAGCCTAGAGAGAATTGGTTAAGCTTTTGGGAACGCGAGCGGGCGGATCGAGCCTAGGGCCTACGCTGCGATCCGCTCCGCGACGGGAAATCGTATGGTGACCACCGTTCCGACGCCCACCTCGCTCGTGAGGTCGAACACGGCGCCGTGAAGCTCGGCCAAACGTTTGGCCAAGGGCAGGCCGAGGCCGGTGCCGGCATGCTGACGGGTGAACAGGTTGTCGACCTGCCCGAACGGAGACAAGACTTTCGCGATGTTCTCGGCCGCGATCCCGACCCCGGTGTCGGCGATCCGGATGACGAGCCAATCGGAACTCTTGAACGCCGACATCGTCACCCGGCCGTTCTCCGGCGTGAACTTCACCGCGTTGGACAGGACGTTGAGCAGGATCTGCATCACCTTTCGTTCGTCCGCCCACAGCTCCGGCAGACCCGGCACGATCTCGCTCATCAATTGGACGTTCTGGCGGACGGCGCGCTCCCTGACCATGCGCACGCAGCGGTCGACGATCTCCGTCACGTCCATCGGGGCGCGATAGAGCTCCATCTTGCCGGCCTCGGCCTTCGACAGGTCGAGAACGTCATTGATCAGCGTGAGCAGGTGCGTTCCGGACGAATGGATGTCGCCGACGTATTCGGTGATCTTTTCGGGTCGAAGCTTCGCCGCGTGATCGCGCAGGATCTCCGCAAACCCCAGAACAGCGTTCAACGGCGTGCGCAGCTCGTGGCTCATCATGGCCAGGAACTCGGATTTCGCCCGGTTCGCCTGATCCGCCAAAAGGCGGGCCTCCTCGAGGCGCAGATTGGCCTCCTTCAGGACGGTCACGTCGGTGCGCAGCACGACAACGCCGCCGTCGCTGGTGGGATATTCGGTGATCTGATACCAGCGGCCGTCGACGCGCCGTTCGATCGGCTGCCCATACGCCTTGCGATGAACGGCCATACGCCTGTTGACCATGGTCTCGATGTCGTCGCCGCCCCCGACGATCCGCCCGGTCTTGGCGGCAACGCGGAGAAGCTCCTCGAACGTCACGCCGGGCACGGCCGCGGCGGCGAAGTCCGGATGCCAGTCGCGCGCATTGCGGTTCACCAGCACAAGGCGGTCTTCGGCGTCGTAGAGGACGAAGCCGCCGTTGATGCTTTCGATGGCGTCCGTCAGCAGAACCTTGGAGCGCGCCGCTTCGGCCTCGCTGCGCTTCAGTGCAATCTCCGTCTCCTTGCGGTCGGTAATGTCGATCATCAGCCCGTCCCAAACCACGTCGCCGGTGGGCAGGCGGCTCGGCGTCGATGTGGTCTGAACCCAGCGCGTCACGCCGTCAGCTCCGATGATCCGTTGCTCCACCATGAGCGTGGATATGGACGCCGCAGACTCGGCCAGCGCCGCCTCGAACCGCTCCTGGTCTTCGGGATGAATCCGGTCGATCAAGAGCGACGGATTCCGCATCATGGCTTCAGCAGGATAACCGAACACTTTTTGCGCATTGCTGCTGAGGTAGTTATAGGTGATCGTGCCGTCGGCTTTGAGCGCGCGCTGGAAGACCACGCCCGGCACGTTCGCCACCAGCCGGCGAAAGCGGCCCTCGGCCTCGCGCACAAGACGCTCGGCGGCCTCGCGGCGGCCGGCGCTCCGGAACATCAGGATCGTGAAAACGGCGAGAAGGGCCGAGCAGCCGAGCCAGACGGCAATATAGACGCGCACGTCGGCGGACCAGGATGCCAGCGCGTCATCGAGCGCGATCCCGATGGTGACCACAAGCGGCAGATCCGTCACGGCCCGATACGCGAAGATCCTGTCGATTCCGTCGCTGACCGTATTGGCACGAAAAGTCCCGGTCGGCGATTGCGGCAGATAGCGGTTGAAGAGCGGGCCTTCCGGGATGCGCTCGCCGATATGGTTCTCGGCCGGCTCGCGCACGAGCATGACACGGTCATTGCGCAACAACGTGACAATCGCCCGGTCGCCGACCTGCAGGGAGCGGAAGAAATCGGCGAAGAAGCGCAGCGGGACCGCCGCCACGAGCACCCCGGCGAAGTTCCCCCGCCCGTCCTTGAGGCGACGAGAGACCGGGATCATCCATTCTCCGGTGACAATGCTGCGAATCGGCGTGCCGATATAGGTCCCTTTGGCCGGATCGTCCCGGTGAACGCGGAAATAGTCGCTGCGCGATGTATCGTTCATCGGCGATCGCGACAGCAGCGTGATCAGCGTCATGCGCCCGTCCCGGTCGCGCAGGCTGAGGCTGTGGATGACGCGCTGGTCTTCGGCGTTGCGCTCGAGGATCGCACGGGCCGTCGCGGTATCGATATCCCCGCGGACGGCACCGACTTCCAATTCCCGCTGCGTGGATCGAAGCACGTTGTCCACCGTCTCGAACACCGAACGCGTATGGGCATCGAGGGCCAGCGCCAGCTTGGTCGCCGAGGTCTGCGTGGCCTCGACGATCCGCTCACGCTCCAACCAGAGATTCGCGGCGAGCGTGAAGGCAAGGGCGGCAACCGCGGCTGCGCCAAAGGCGATCCAACTCAGCCGAGTCCGGCCGAGCGATGCGGCGGGTGCGGTGGGCACCAACGGTGTGGCGATTTGCATATCCGGGCTTGATCCGCGCTGCCGCGGATCCTTGATCGATATGTTTCCCCGATCTTTAAACCGAAAAAATTAAGGCACCGATAAAGTTGCCTAAAATTAGGGGCATTCCGGCAGCGGCGCGGCGGACGGGCCGCGAATTCTTGCGAATATGGAACTCGCCGGCGCGAGGTCCTTAAGTAGGGGGGCCACCATTACGGAAAATTAGTGACTACGCTGTCATAAATTCGCCAAGAGGTGCGGGCCGACCCGCACCAACGAATTAAAGAGAGCGCGGAACATGGACTGGTTCGCCAATCTTCGCACCGGTACGAAAATCTACGCGGTCGTCGGGCTTCTCTCGCTGGTGGCTGCGGTCATCGGCTGGATGGGAATCGACGCCATCCGCACCTATGACTCCCAGGTCCAGACGATTACGCAGGCCTCGAAACGCGCCGTGCTCGGTGAGCGCGTGAACTCGGCGATCCTCTCGGTGGTCATGGATTCCCGCGGCATCTACATGGCGCGCGACCGAGCCGAGGCCGAGAAGTTCGGCAAGCCGCTTCTCGAGATCCTGCGGGGCATGGAGAAGACCTTGGTGGAGTGGCGGGCGCTGTTGCCGCAAGATCAGGTCGCGGCGTTTGACAAAGCGGAGCGCAACGCGAGGCAATTCGTCCAATTCCGCACCGAGCTCGTCCGGCTCGGCCTCGAGGTGGGCAACCCGACGGCGCGGGAGTACGGCGATAACGACGCCAACCGCGCGAACCGCTCCGCCCTTAACAAGGAGATCCAGACGCTTGCGGACCTCAACAACAAGACCATCGCCGAGTTGTCGCAGAAGCTCGACCAATACTACGCCAGCCGGCTGCACATGATGATTGGCGTCGCCGCGGTCGGAATTCTCGGCTCCCTGCTGCTCGCGGTGTTTGTCTCGACGAAATTCATCCGCCGGCCGATCGGCGCGCTGACCCGCGTCATGAAGACGCTCGCGGGCGGCGACAGCACGGTGGCCATCCCGGGGACGACGCGCGGCGACGAGCTGGGCGACATGTCGCGCGCGGTCGAGGTGTTCAAGGAAAGCATGTTGAAAGCCGCAGAACTCGACCGAGTGAGGCGCGCCGACGAGGAGGCGAAAGTCGCGCGCAGCGCCGCGATCGCGACGTTGACCACGGAGTTCGGCGGCGAAATCGACGGTGTCGTCCGCGAGCTGGCGGATGCCGCGACGGGGATGCAGACCGATGCCCAGGCGATGTCGACGACGGCCGAGGAGACCAATCGTCAGGCGGTTGCGGTGGCGTCCGCCTCCGAAGAGGCCTCGACCAATGTTCAGACGGTCGCTTCGGCCGCGGAAGAGCTCTCCGCCTCGATTGCCGAAATCAGCCGTCAGGTTACCCAGTCGGCGCAGATCGCCAGCACGGCCGTCGACGAGGCGGCGCGCACCAATGCTTCGGTCGAAGGGCTTGCGTCCGCAGCCCAGAAGATCGGCGACGTGGTGAAGCTGATCAACGACATCGCCGGCCAGACGAACCTGCTGGCGCTGAACGCCACGATCGAAGCGGCACGCGCCGGCGAGGCCGGCAAGGGCTTTGCCGTCGTCGCGTCGGAAGTGAAAAGCCTGGCCACCCAGACCGCCAAGGCGACAGAGGACATCGCAGCCCAGGTCACCTCGATCCAGGCGGCGACCGGCGGCGCCGTGCAGGCGATCAAGGAGATCAGCGGCACGATCCGGCAGATCAGCGAGATCGCGACCACCATCGCGTCGGCCGTGGAAGAGCAGGGGGCGGCCACGAAGGAGATCGCCCGCAACGTGCAGCAAGCCTCAGCCGGCACCAATGAGGTCTCGGCGAACATTGCCGGCGTCACGCAGTCCGCCGGTGAGACCGGGCAAGTCGCGAGCCACGTGCTGGCGGCGGCCCAAAGCCTCAGCCAGCAGGCGGAAAGCCTGAATCAGCGGGTCAACCGCTTCCTGACCAAGATCCGCGCGTCCTGATCGAAGCTACCGGGCGGCTGCCCTAGCGGCGCGCTGCCGCGGCGCGGCGGAGGCGATCGTTGATGGCGCGGCCGATGCCGTGGCTTGGGATCGGCGCCACTGCAATCGCGGTGAATTCCGCTCGATCGAGCGCCTGCAGCATCGCAAACAGATTGCTCGCCGCCTCGTCCAGGTCGCGCCCCCCGCTCAAATTGAGCATGGCGCCGTTGCGCGTCGCCGGCGGCGGCCGGCCGAACGCCAGATAGGCTTCGCCGGGGCGCGGCGCGGTCGCGTTGAGCCGCACGGCGCGGCGCGGGGCGTAGTGGCTGGGCAGAAGCCCGGGTGCGACCGGCCGCCGGCCCGCCAGGCCGGGCGCAGTCGCAATCGGTTTCAAGAGGCCGCGCAGCGCTTCGAGCGGCACACCGCCGGGGCGGAGCAGGCGCGCCGGCGTTGCCGAGACATCGACAATCGTCGACTCCAGGCCGACGCGACAGGCGCCGCCGTCGAGCACCATGGCCACGCGACCGCCGAGCGAGGCGCGGACATGTCCGGCCCGGGTCGGGCTGACCCGGCCGGAGCGGTTGGCGCTGGGTGCGGCGAGCGGCCGTCCGGCACGGCGAATAAGGGTCAGCGCCACGGGATCGGCCGGCATGCGCAACGCGACCGTGGGCAGGCCGCGGCCGAGCAGCCGCGAGAGGCGCGCTCCCGGCCGCCGCTTCAGAACAAGCGTCAGCGGTCCCGGCCAGAATCGCCGCGCCAACCGCTCGGCCCGGGCATCGAAGACGGCGAGCCGCCGCGCGCTCGTCAGGTCCGCGACATGCACGATGAGGGGATTGAACGGCGGCCGGCGCTTGGCCGCGTAGATCGCGGCGACCGCGCGGTCAGATGTCGCATCCGCACCGAGGCCATAGACGGTTTCGGTAGGAAACGAGACCAGCCGGCCGCGCCGGAGCAATGCCGCGGCGCGTCGCATAGCGGCGCGGGTCGGTTTCAGGGGACTGACGCGAAGGGCCATCGCGCCCGTCTAGCAACGAACCCGTGAAATGGAAAGAGGTACCGGAAGAAAAGAGCCGTCGCCCGAAGGCGGCGGCTCTGGGGTTTTTGCAGCGGAAACCAGACATCCGCGGAGGCCTGGGATCCGCAGTCACCGCAAACGCATTGCGGCGGCTTTAACGTGGCTGCGTGGCAGTCACGAGAGGAATGCTACGCCTGCAATATGCTCACCGCAACACGCGGGCGGCGGAGGATAAGGACCGGTGAACCTTGCGATAGTGGCTCGTGGCGGTCACTATGCCAGGGTTGGGAGGCGCGGCGGCAACAGCGGAGAATTCTTTTGACGGCCAGGATCTTCACGGTTGCCCAGCAGAAAGGCGGCGCCGGCAAAACGACTTTGGTGGCCCACCTTGCGGTATCGTGGAGCAGTCAGGGCCGGAGCGTGGCGCTGATCGATATCGATCCGCAGGGAAGCCTCAGCCTATGGGTTCAGCAGCGCCGGGGCGCCCAAAATGGCGAGGATCTCGGCTTCACGTTCTCCCAGATCACCGGATGGCGTCTGGCTGCGGAAGTCGACCGGCTGGCCCGCGAGCACGACGCAGTGCTGATCGATTCTCCGCCGCACGCCGCGACCGAGGCACGGATCGCGGTGCGGGCGGCCTCGCTGGTCATCGTCCCGGTTCAGCCGTCGCCGATGGATCTGTGGGCGACCAAGCCGACCCTGGAACTCGCGTGGTCCGAGCGCCGTCCGGTATTTCTTGTCGTGAACCGCATGCCGGCGCGCTCGCGGCTCGCCACCGACATGGTCGAGAAGCTCACCGCCCTCAACATCGGGGTGGCCCGCTCGACGCTCGGCAATCGCGTCGCATTTGCGGAGACATTGGCGTTCGGCAAGGGGGTCTCGGAAGTTGAGCCCGGTTCGCCCGCGGCCCAGGAAATCTCGGCACTCGGCCAGGAAATCTGGGACCACACCGCCGGCAGCCCCTGACCGAAAAGCCTCTCAACCCAGCGCGATGAATTCGGCGCCCTCGGCCGCATAGCGGGCGTAGCGGAAATCGCGGATGGCGACGACCCGGTCCTCCGTCCAGTCCAGCAGCACGAAATATCTCGGCTTTCCGGAGACGTCGTCCGGGTCGCGGACGAGGACGGCGGGGTGACGGTCCACGAGGCCCGGAACCAGCTGCCAGTCGTGAACCCGGGAATAATTGTGAAAGTAGTTGCCCACCTCGGAGCGGCCGCTGAGCCGCAGCCGGTTGACGAGTTCCAGCCGGACCTCGTCGGCGAGCATGTCGCGGAGCGTGTCGAAGTCGCGCGCATTGAATCGCTCGACATACCGGGCCAGACGGAGGCGCTCCGGGCCGTCGAGGACAGGAACCGGCTGATCGTCGGGCTCCTTCGCGAATTCGCGAAGCTGCGTGCGACCCCGATGCAGCGCAGCCTTCACCGCGGGAAGGGTGCTGTTCATGATCCCGCCGATTTCCTGGGCGGTGTAGCCCAGGACATCCATCAAAATGACGCTGCTGCGTTGGGCGACCGGAAGGCGCATGAAGGTGCGGAGGCTGACGGCCGCGATATCGCGATCGTCCGCGGCGGCCCCGGGGTCGGCGATCATGTCCAGCTCCTGGTCGGCGTGACGCGCGTCGTGCCGGGCGCGGCGGCGCAGAAAATCCAATGCCGCGTTGTGGGCGATGCGGAACATCCACCCCTCCTGGTTAGCGACTTGGCCGGTCCCGGGAAACGCCGCGATGGCCTTGATCAGAGCTTCCTGGACGACGTCTTCCCCGTCGACAACCGAGCCGGTCATGCGGGCACAATAGCGATGCAGCTTCGGCCGCAACTCACCGAGCAGCCGGTTGAACGCGTCCCGCGGCTCGGAATTGCCGGTGGTGGTCTCGTTCATGCGCCTCCTAGCGTGACGCCAGAAACGGAAGCATAGCGCCGTTACTGTTCATCGAGCATGCGATAATTCCCGATGACGGTCGGCTCTACGGCCTGCGGCGCTTCGATGCAGCGGTCCTTGACCCCGCTTTGAAACGTGCGAAACGCCTCCAGCGTGACGATAGGGTTGCCGCTGTCGCCATCCTCGGCCGCGGCAAAATGGATGAAGGTACCGTCGGCGAGCTTCAGCGCGGCATATCGCACGCCCGGCGGCGCCTTTAAGCGCAATTCCTGAAAAACGCTTTCGATCAAGCGCTGATTCTCGTCCGTCCGATCGGGCTTGGTCCTGTAGCGCACGAGGGTGCGTTTCATGAGCTCACTCCTATTCAGAGGCGGATGATGGCCGCCCTCTCCTAGACGTTCCGGGACTCCAAAAGGATTCGGCAGACCGAAGAAATTCCGGGCCGCGAATCCTTTGGGCATGCCGGTTCGTCTTGGGGACACACCATACCTAGCTGTGATGGGAGATCGAACCATGACTGAGACGGGCAACAAGGCAATGAAATCCTGGGTCCTGGCGCTGACCTCGGCCGGGTCGTTTATGGCCGTGCTCGACGCCATGGTCGTCGCGACGGTCTTGGGCACGATTCGGGTGGACCTTGGCGCCTCAATCGAGACGCTGGAATGGACGATGAACGCCTACAATCTGAGCTTCGCGGTGCTGCTGCTCACCGGTGCGGCTCTCGGCGACCGGTTCGGCCGCCGGCGTATCTTCATCCTCGGCGTCGGCGTGTTTGTCGCGGCATCGGTCGCGTGTGCGCTGGCGGGAAGTGCGGCTTGGTTGATCGCGGCGCGAACCCTTCAGGGGGCCGGGGCCGCGCTCGTGATGCCGTTGGCCATGGCGCTCCTGAGTGCGGCGTTCCCGCCGGAGGAGCGCGCCAAGGCGTTGGGGATCTTCAGCGGCGTCACGGGGCTGGCCCTCATTATCGGTCCGGTGGTCGGTGGTGCCATCGCCCAGGGTGCGCCCTGGCAGTGGATTTTTTGGATCAATCTCCCGATCGGACTCGTCCTCGTTCCGCTTGCGTACCGTCGTATCCCGGAAAGCTTCGGACCTCCTGCCGCGTTCGATGTCCCAGGCATAGCCCTCGTGACGGGTGCCGCCCTCGGCTTGGTGTGGGGGGTGATGCGCGGCAATGAGACGGGGTGGACGAGTGCGGAGGTCGTCGCCGCATTGGCCGCCGGGCTCGCGCTCGCCATCGGGTTCGTGGCCTGGGAGCGGCGCGCCCGCGATCCCATGGTCCCGATGCGGCTCTTCCGCCAGCGCGCCTTCTCGTCCGGGATCGGTGCGAATTACCTGTTCTGCGCCGGGATGTACGGCGTCCTGTTCCTGCTGCCCCAGTTCCTTCAGACAGCCCAGGGCCACGGGCCGCTCGCCGCGGGCTTGCGGCTGCTTCCCTGGACCGCGACGCTGTTCGTGGTCGCTCCCATTGCCGGCCGCGTGGTGAACCGCATCGGCGAGCGGCGGCTGATCGTTGTCGGACTCACGCTGCAGGCGGCGGGAATGGCCTGGATCGCCGCCCTCGCAGCCCCCGATTTGGCCTACGACCGGCTCGTCATACCCCTGATCATCGCCGGAGCCGGCGTGTCGATGGCGATGCCCGCGGCGCAGAACGCCGTCTTGAGCGCCGTCGCCAGACCGGAGGTCGGCAAAGCGTCCGGCGTGTTCAACATGTTCCGTTTCCTCGGCGGCGTCTCCGGTATCGCCATCGTCGTGGCGGTGTTCGCCGGCACCGGCGGCTTTACCTCGCCGCAGGCGTTCAGTACCGGCTTCTCGTCCTCGGTGGCTGTCTGCGCCGTCTTGTCGCTCCTGGGCGCTGCCGCCGGACTGTGGCAACCCGAACGGCGGGAGACAGCCTTGGCGACGGCCAACGCGAAAGCCTGAGGAGGCCTGCGTGCAATAACAGCCTCAGGCCGCACCCCACGCGACGAAGTCCGGATTGCGCAAGCCCGGCTTGCCGTAAAGCAGCGGGGCGCCGGCCAGGGTCTCGATATGTCCGCCCGCGGCATTGAGGACGGCGTGGCCGGCGGCGGTGTCCCATTCCATGGTCGGCCCGAAGCGCGGATAGATGTCCGCTTCGCCTTGCGCCAGCAGACCGAACTTGAGCGCGCTGCCGGATTGCCGCCGCGCCGCGATCTTATGCTCGCCGAGGAACGCATCGAGCGCGGCGCGATCACCATGGCTGCGGCTCTCGAGCGCCACCATGCCAGCGGGGGGCGGACGGCGGGCATGGATCGCGATGGCGGGCTCGTCGCGACGCTGCATCATCGCGGTTCCAGGGGCTGCCCCCCACCAGGTCAATCCCACCGCCGGCGCATGCACCACGCCCAAGATCGGGCGGCGGTCGCTCACCAGGGCGATGTTGATCGAAAACTCGCCGTTGCGCGACGCAAACTCACGCGTGCCGTCCAGGGGATCGACGAGCCAGAACAGCGGCTGCGCGTGCCAGTCGCCGACGCCGGCTTGCGAGATCGCCTCCTCCGAAGCGGCGGGGATATCGGGGGTGAGCTCGCTCAGTCGGCGCAGGATCAGCTGTTCCGACCGCTCGTCGGCAACCGTCACCGGGCTGGCGTCGGCCTTGGCGCGGACGGCGAAATTTCCCCCATAGACCTGCATGACGGTGTCTCCCGCCTGGCGCGACAGGGAGACGATCTCGGGCAATAGCGACTTTGGGTCCGGCGCTGTCACGCCAGCGCCTCGGAGAACGTCCGGCCCAGCTGCAGGAGGCCGAGATCCCCGTCAAATGCGCCTATGAACTGAACGCCGACCGGCAGCCCGTTGGGTCCTTTCGTGGCGGTCAGGTTGAGCGTCGGCACGTGCAAGAGCGCCCACAAACGGCTGAAGATCGGATCGCCGGTCGAGCCGAGGCCGGCCGGAGCTTCGCCGGGTGCCGCCGGCGCCATCAGCGCATCAAAGCGACCGATCAGAGCCGCGAATTCCTGCTGTGCGCGCGCCATCGCCCGCCGTGCGTCGAGATAGTCCCCCGGCGGCCGGCGCCAGCCGGCCTCCACCATCGCCTTCAAGCCCGGGCTGAGCTTGCTCGCCCGTGGCGGCTCGGCCTCATACGCCAGGTTGCGCGTCCCCTCGTATTCGAGAATGACTTTGTGGGTCTCCTGAAGCGTGTCGAACCAGCCCGGGAGCTCGACCGATTCGAGCGCCACGCCGGCCGCCGCCAGTTTGCGGCCGGCCAGGCCGAGCGCGTCGCGCGCCTCGGGCGCTGCCGCACTCCAGTACGGTGTTTGGCAGACGCCAACCCGCGGATGTTTCGGCGCCGGTGCGACCGTTGGCGCATCGCCGGCCTGCAAAGCGCGCCACATCAACAGCGCGTCGTCGACGGTCCGGGTGAACGTGCCGAGGGTGTCGAAGCTCCAGGCGAACGGCTTGATGCCGGCGATCGGGTAGGTGCCGAAGCTCGGCTTGAAGCCGACCACGCCGCAGAACGCGGCGGGCCGGGTGATCGACGCGGCGGTCTGCGTGCCGAACGCCAGCGGGGCGTGGAAATCGGCGACGGCCGCGGCCGAGCCGCTGGAGGAGCCGCCAGGCGTGTGTTTCGGGTTGTGCGGATTGGTCGTCTTGTTCGGCTGAAACGCGGCGAACTCTGTGGTGACGGTCTTGCCGAGAATGATCCCGCCGGCGCGGCGGACCAGGGCCACGCAGGCGGCGTCGATGGTCGGCCGATGGCCGGCATAGATCGGCGACCCGTACTCCGTCGGCAGGTCCGCGGTGTCGATGATGTCCTTGATCGCGACCGGCACGCCGTGCAGCGGCCCGCGCGGCGGCTCGGCATCGCGCGCCTTCGCCTGCGCCAGCACCTGCGCCCGGTCGATATGCTCCCATGCCTTGACCACGGGCTCGCGCTCATCGATGTGGACGAGGCAGGCTTCGGCCAGCGCGGTCGCACTCAGCTTGCCGGCGGCAATGGCGGCTGCGGCGGCGCTGGCGGAAAGCTCGTTGGGCGCCATCACGGCATTCACTCGGCTGCCTGCCGCCCGCCGCCGGACTGGATGACCCGCCAGATCTTTTCCGGGGTGACCGGCATATCCATGTGCGTCACGCCGAAGTCCGCCAGCGCATCCACGATCGCGTTGACAACGGCAGGTGGCGCGCCGATCGCACCGGCTT
>DASWFO010000057.1:0-32920 GCA_036394195.1 Alphaproteobacteria bacterium
GGAGCTGGTGAACCTCAGCCCGCGCGGGATTCGCGAGCATCTCGGCCTCAACAAGCCGATCTACGCCCGCACCTCGGCCTACGGGCATTTCGGGCGCACCCCCGGCAAGGACGGCGGCTTCTCCTGGGAGAAGACCGACCTCGTGAAGGATCTCAAAGCCGCGTTTGCCTGAACGCCGGCTGCGGGAACACGAAAGGGCGCCGGGATCCCGGCGCCCTTTTTGTTTTTGGCGCCAAAGCGCGGTGTGGCGTGCCCTAGGCTAGAGTATCGCCATGAACAGCGACAGCCGTCTCATCCAGAGCTACGGGCGGCGGCGTGGGCGGCCGCTGCGCAGCGGCCGCGCGTCGCTCATCGCCGAGCTCCTTCCGAAGCTGGCCATACCGACGCCACAGCTTGGTGCCGTCATCGATCCGAAAACGCTGTTCGCCACTCGGCCCGATGCGGTGTGGCTGGAAATCGGGTTCGGCGGCGGCGAGCACCTCGCCGCCCAGGCGGAAGCCCACCGTCGGATCGGCTTCATAGGCGCCGAGCCCTATGTCAACGGCATCGGGGGGCTGCTCGCACGGGCGCGCGACGCCGGGCTCGACAACCTCCGGCTCTGGCCGGACGATATCCGGATCCTGTTGCCAGCACTGCGATCGGCCTCGCTCGAGCGGGTCTTCATCCTGTTCTCCGACCCGTGGCCGAAGGCGCGCCACCACAAGCGGCGGCTGATCGCCCCGCCGCTCCTCGCCGAATTGGCGCGGGTGATGTCTTCCGGGGCCGAGCTTAGGATCGCCACCGACGATCCGGACTACCAGGTATGGATCGGCGAGCATCTCGCCGCTGCGGCGGCGTTCGAAGGGGCGGCGGCCCGGCCCGACCGCCCGGCGGATTGGCTCCCCACGCGGTATGAAGCGAAGGCTCTGAGTGCCGGAAGACTGCCCCTTTACTGGCGGTATCGGAGGCGGCCTTAGCGTGCTTTAGACCTTGAATTTCCGCGCAACTTGGCTATATTTCGCTCGAAATAAAGGCTCGGCTTGATACCGGGCCGGTAAACAAAAAAGTGGGCCGAAACGGCCCACTTTTTTTTGCTCGTGAGGGCTGCTGACCCTCGGGGATTTCGAACTCGCGTTGTAGTGGAGCGCACGCCGTCGCTATGGACCAGGCCGGACTCGAGGCCCTGATTGAACCGACCATCGCCGCCATGGGCTATGGGCTGGTGCGCGTGCGCATCGCCGGCAGTCCGCGCGCGACGCTGCAAGTCATGGCCGAGCGGACCGACGGTCAGGCGATGACGGTCGACGATTGCGAGACGATCAGCCGCGCCTTGTCGGCAAAGCTCGACGTCGAAGATCCGATCACATCCGCCTATATGCTGGAGGTGAGCTCGCCCGGCATCGACCGGCCGCTGGTCCGCCCCGCCGATTACCGCCGCTTTGCCGGCCACGTGGCGAAGGTCGAGACCCGCGTCCCGGTGGCCGGCCGCCGGCGCTTCTCCGGGCGCATCGCCGCCGCGACCGACAGCCACGTCCGCATCGCGCTCGAAGAGGGCGGGGCGGATGGCGGAACGCCCGAAGTCGAGATCCCGATCGCCGACATCGCGAAGGCGAAGCTCAAGCTTACCGACGAGCTGATCGCCTCGCATTCCCGCAACTAAGGTTGAAATCATGGCAAAGCCGAGCCGCAAGGCAGCAGCAACAGAAACCGAACCGAAGGTCGAACGCGCGACCGCCTACAACAAGATCGAGATGCTGCAGGTGGCCGATGCGGTCGCGCGTGAGAAAAGCATCGAGCGCGAAGAAGTGCTCGAAGCCATGGAGCAGGCGATCCAGAAGGCCGGCCGCGCCAAGTACGGCCACGAGCACGACATCCGGGCCCAGATCGACCGGAACACCGGCGAGATTCAGCTGCTGCGCTACCGTCAGGCCGCCGATCCGGTCGAGAACGAAGCCACCCAGATCACGCTCGCCGAGGCCCAGGGGAAGAATCCCGACGCCCAGCTCGGCGACTTCATCATCGATCCGCTGCCGCCGATCGATTTCGGCCGCATCGCCGCCCAGACCGCGAAGCAGGTGATCGTGCAGCGCGTTCGCGAAGCCGAGCGCAAGCGCCAGTACAACGAGTACAAGGACCGCGTCGGCGAGATCGTGAACGGCCTCGTCAAGCGCGTCGAGTTCGGCAACGTGACGGTCGATCTCGGCCGGGCGGAGGCCATCCTGCGCCGCGACGAATGCATTCCGCGCGAGGTGTTCAAGCCGTCGGAGCGCGCGCGCGCCTACATCTACGACGTCCGCGAGGAGACGCGCGGCCCGCAGATCTTCCTCTCGCGCACCCATCCCCAGTTCATGGCCAAGCTGTTCGCCCAGGAAGTGCCGGAGATCTACGACGGCATCATCGAGATCAAGGCGGTGGCGCGCGACCCGGGCAGCCGCGCCAAGATCGCGGTGATCTCCAACGATTCGTCGATCGACCCGGTGGGTGCGTGCGTCGGCATGCGCGGCAGCCGCGTTCAGGCGGTCGTCGCCGAGCTGCAGGGCGAGAAGATCGACATCATCCCGTGGTCGCCCGATCCGGCGACCTTCGTCGTGAACGCGCTGGCACCGGCCGAGGTGACGAAGGTCGTGCTCGACGAAGAGGCGCGGCGCATCGAGGTCGTGGTCCCCGACGATCAGCTGTCGCTGGCCATCGGCCGGCGTGGCCAGAACGTCCGCCTGGCATCGCTCCTCACCGGCTGGGCCATCGACATCCTGACCGAGGCCGAGGAATCGGAGCGCCGGCAGGAAGAGTTCAAGAGCCGCTCGGCGCTGTTCGTCGAGGCACTCGACGTCGACGACGTGATCGCCGGACTCCTGGTGACCGAAGGCTTCACCAAGGTCGAGGACGTGGCATTGGTGCCGGTCGAGGAGCTGGCTGGCATCGAAGGCTTCGATGAGACCGTGGCCGGCGAGCTCAAGAGCCGCGCCGAGACCTGGCTTGAGGCGCAGAACAAGAAGCTCACCGAGCGCTACCACGAGCTCGGGGTCGCCGACGATGTCGCCTCGCTGGACGGCCTGACGCCGGCCATGCTGGTCAAGCTCGGCGAAAAGGGTGTCAAAACGCGCGACGACCTCGGCGACCTCGCCAGCGACGAGCTGATGGACGTGGTCGGCAAGGATGCGCTCGACGAGACGCAGGCGAACGCCATCATCATGGCGGCGCGTGCCCATTGGTTCACCGACGCCGCCGAGGGTGAGGCCAAGACGGCATGACGGCGGCCCTCGCCCTCGATCCCCAGGTGAACGCCGGACCGGCCCCGGAGGTGCCCGCCCAGGGCCCGTTGCGCCGTTGCCTCGTCACCGGCGAGGAGCGGGCCAAGGCGGCGCTGGTGCGTTTTGTCATCGGACCGGACGGTGCCGTGGTGCCGGACGTCGAGGGCAGGCTGCCGGGCCGCGGTTTGTGGACTCTGGCGCGGCGCGATATAGTCGCCGCGGCCGTCGCCCGGCGGCTGTTTTCGCGGGCGGCGAAACGGCCGGTCACCGCGGAGGCGGACCTGCCGGATCGCGTGGCGGCCCTGCTCCAGCGGCGGTGCATCGAGGGGCTCGGCCTTGCCCGGCGGGCGGGACAGGCGGTCGCCGGCTTCGAGCAAGTCCGCGTCTGGCGGGACCGTGGCCGCTGCGCCGCCCTGGTCATGGCGGCCGATGCATCGCCGGACGGGCGGCGCAAGCTGGCCGGCGACCTGCCGGTCGCCGCGGCGCTGAGCGCCGAGGAGCTCGGATCGGCCTTCGGCCGGGACGCGCTGACGTATGTGGGGCTGGCACCGGGGGAGATCGCGAAGCGGATCATGACCGATACGGCGAGGCTTGCCGGCTTTCGGCCCTTAGCTCCTGATCGAACCGGGGCTCCTGATCGAAGCGGGGCTTCTGATGCGAACAGATCGAATTGAAACCGAACACGGACGACCGGATAGGCGAATGACGGATACGAAAGAACAAGAGGCAAAGCGCAAGCTGGGCCTGACGAAGTCGGGGCGGCTGGAGCTGAAGGTGGAGACCGGCCAGGTCCGGCAAAGCTTCCCGCATGGCCGCACCAAGACCGTGCAGGTCGAAGTGCGCAAGAAGCGGACTTTTGCGCCCGGAACCGGGCCTGGCGAATCGCCGGCCGTGACGACGGGCGCGTCCGCGTCTCCGAGTGCCGCCGAACGGCAGCCCGCGCTCATGACCAGCACGTCGTCGGCCAAGCCCGCCGTGCTCAAGGCGTTGACGGAGGAAGAGCGCGCCGCGCGCACCCGTGCGCTGCAAGGCGCCATCCGCGCCGACGTCGAGGCCAAGCGCCGCGACAACGACGACGCGCGCCGTTTCGAAGACGACCTGCGCCGTCAGCAGGAGGAAGAGAGCCGCCGCAAAGTTGAAGAAAGCGTGCGCGCCAAGGCCGATGCCGAAGCCAAGGCGAAGGCCGACGAAGAGGGGAAGAAGCGCGCCGAGCAGGAGACGCAACGTCTCTCCGAAGAAGAATCGAAGCGCCGCCAGGCGGCCGAAGCCAAGAAAGCGACGACACCGGCCGCGGCCGCGGCGGCCAAGCTCGCCGTCCCCGAAGAGGAAGAGGAGGCCCGTCCGCGCCGTCCGGGACATCATCCGGCACCGCGCCGTCCGGCGGTCGGCAAGCGCGAGGAGCCGCGCCGCCACACCGGCAAGATCAGCGTCACCCAGGCGCTGACCGAGGAGGACACGATCCGCGTCCGCTCGCTGGCGGCCGTGAAGCGCGCCCGCGAGAAGGAGCGGCTCCGCCTCTTGGCGCAGGGGCCCGCGCCCAAGATCGTCCGCGACGTCGTGATCCCAGAGGCGATCACCGTCCAGGACCTGGCGGTCCGCATGGCCGAGCGCGGCTCGGACGTCATCAAGGCGCTGATGAAAATGGGCGTCATGGCGACGATCAACCAGACGATCGACGCCGACACCGCCGAGCTGGTGGTGACCGAGTTCGGCCACCGCATCAAGCGCGTGACCGAAGCCGACGTCGAGATCGGCCTCGGCGGCGAAGCGGATGTCGAGGAAGATCTCGTCCCGCGGGCACCGGTGGTGACGATCATGGGTCACGTCGACCACGGCAAGACCTCGCTCCTGGATGCGTTGCGCGAAACCGACGTTGCCAAGCACGAAGCCGGTGGCATCACGCAGCATATCGGTGCCTATCAGGTCGCGCTGAAATCCGGTCAGCGGATCACCTTCCTCGACACGCCCGGCCACGAGGCGTTCACCGCCATGCGCGCCCGCGGCGCCTCGGTGACCGACATCGTCGTGCTGGTGGTGGCCGCCGACGACGGCATTCAGCCGCAAACGGTCGAGGCAATCAGCCATGCCAAGGCGGCGAACGCGCCGATGATCGTGGCGATCAACAAGGTCGACAAGCCGGACGCCAACGTGGAAAAGGTCCGCCGCGACCTGCTGCAGCACGATGTGGCCGTCGAAGGCATGGGCGGCGACGTGCTCGCCGTCGAAGTGTCGGCGATCAAGAAGACCAACCTCGATCGCCTCGAAGACGCGATCCTGCTCCAGGCGGAGGTGCTCGACCTCAAGGCCAATCCGAACCGCGCCGCTACCGGCGTGATCGTAGAGGCCAAGCTAGAGCGGGGCCGCGGCCCCGTCGCGACCGTGCTGGTGCAGAAAGGCACGCTCCATGTCGGCGACATCTTCGTCGCCGGCGGCGAATGGGGCAAAGTGCGCGCCCTTCTCGACGACAAGGCGCGCCAGGTGGATAACGCGGGGCCGTCGTCGCCGGTCGAGGTGCTGGGGCTGAACGGCACGCCGCTCGCGGGCGACGACTTCCTGGTCGTCGACTCCGAAGCGCGCGCCCGCGAAGTCACGGCGTTCCGGCAGCGGCGCTCGCGCGATGCGCGCGCCGCCGCGGGGGCCCGCGGCACGCTGGAGCAGATGTTCTCGAAGATCACCGAGGGTGCGGCGAAAGAGCTCGGGATCGTGGTCAAGACCGACGTTCAGGGCTCGCTCGAAGCGATCGTCGGTGCCGTCGGCAAGATTGGCACCAGCGAAGTGACGGTGCGGGTCCTGCACGGGGCCGTGGGCGGCATCACCGAAGGCGACGTCGTGCTGGCCAAGGCGTCGGGCGGCATCATCGTCGGCTTCAACGTGCGCGCCAACCCGCAAGCCCGCGAAGCCGCGCGCCGCGACGGCGTGGAGATCCGCTACTACTCGATCATCTACGACCTGATCGACGAGATCAAAGCGGCGCTCTCCGGCATGTTGGCGCCGACGCTCAAGGAGCGGTTCCTCGGCAACGCCGAGATCCGCGAGGTGTTCGAGGTCTCGAAGGCCGGCAAGGTCGCCGGCTGCATGGTCACCGAGGGCGAGGTTCGCCGCGGTGCGAAGGTGCGGCTCCTGCGCGACAACGTCGTCATCCACACCGGGACGCTCAAGACGCTGCGCCGCTTCAAGGACGAGGTCCGCGAGGTTCAGCAGGGCTACGAGTGCGGCATGGCGTTCGAGAACTACCAGGACATCCGCAAGGGCGACATCATCGAGTGCTTCGACGTCGAGCAGGTCGCGCGGGCCCTGTAAGCCTGCGGCGCGGGTCCAGCGCGGACGCGTTCCGACCGGCGGGATGAGAAACGATGCCCCGACGCAAACCGTCCCCCAGCGCATCCACCATCCCCGGCACGCGGCCCTTGCGCGTCGGCGAGGAGATTCGCCATGCCTTGGCGGCGGTGCTGGCGCGGGGTGAGTTGCGCGATCCGGCCCTCGCGGGTCAGTCCATCACCGTCAGTGAAGTGCGCGTATCTCCCGATCTGACGCGGGCGACGGTCTTCGTGACGCCGCTTGGCGGCGGCGCCATCGAGGGCGTGGTGGCGGCGCTCAATCGCGCGGCACCATTCCTGCGCGGCCAGGTGGTGAAGGCGGTCAAGCTGCGGCGCGCCCCTGAGCTCGGCTTCGTTCCCGACACCTCGTTCGATTATGCGAGCCGCATCGACGAGGCGTTGCGCGATCCCGCGGTCCGGCGCGACATCGTTCCCGATGGCGAGGAGTCGTAAGGGCGATAAGGTCGACGGGTGGCTGGTGCTCGACAAGCCGGCCGGCCTGTCCTCGGCTGCCGCGGTCGGCGCCGTGCGCCGCGTTTTCAATGCGGCCAAGATCGGCCACGGCGGTACCCTCGACCCGCTGGCGACCGGCGTTCTGCCGCTGGCACTGGGTGAAGCGACCAAGACCGTGGCCTTCGCCATGGACGGCCAGAAGACCTACCGCTTCATCGCGCGCTGGGGGGAAAGCCGGACCACGGACGACGCCGAGGGCGATGTGCTGGCGACCTGTCCCCATCGGCCGGAGGAAGCGGACATCCGCGCCGTCCTGCCGCGCTTTCACGGCGACATCGACCAGGTGCCGCCGGTCTACTCGGCGCTGAAGCTGGCCGGTCGCCCGGCCTACGCGCGGGCGCGCGCCGGCGAGACGGTCACGATGGTGCCGCGGCGGGTGCGGATCGACCGCTTCGAACTGGACCAGATAATCGATCGCGACCACGCGAGCTTTGTCGTCGTGTGCGGCAAGGGTACCTATATTCGAAGTCTCGCCAGGGACTTAGCGAGGGCCCTGGGGACCGAGGCGCATCTCGGCGCGCTACGCCGGCTGGCCGTCGGGCCGTTCAGGGAGGGCGACGCAATTCCGCTGGAAAAGCTGACCTCCCTCGGGCATAGTCCCGCCCGTTTTACGTATCTGCGACCGGTCGAGACCGTGCTGGACGACATCCCGGCACTGGCCGTGACCGAGGCCGATAGCCTCCGCCTCCGGCAGGGGCAGGCCGTGCAGATACGGCGCGCAGCTCATGAACATTCTCTCGACCATGAGCTTGGTCCCGACCGGGTCGTGCTTGCGACCGCGGCGGGCCTGCCGGTGGCCCTGGCCCGGATAGAGCCGGACACCGCCGGTACCGCTCCGGGGACCGCTCTGTTGCGGCCGTTGCGCGTCCTGAACCTCTAGGTCTTGAAAGGAGTTTGTCGATGTCGATCTCGGCCGAGCGCAAATCCGCGCTCATCAAGGAATACGCCAACAAGGACGGCGACACGGGGTCACCCGAAGTTCAGGTCGCTGTTCTATCGGAGCGGATCAAGAACCTCACCGATCACCTCTCGTCGCACGTTAAGGACTTCCATTCGCGCCGGGGTCTCTTGATGATGGTCGGGCAGCGGCGCCGCCTGCTGGAGTACCTCAAGACCACCAGTGTCGGTCGCTACGAAAAGCTGATCGATCGCCTCGATCTGCGGCGCTGAGTGCCGCGGCTCTCGACCGGCCAGCTCGTGACCGTGACTAACGCCGACGATCCCGCCGTTCGTTGTCCGGTGTCACGCGCCCGCGTGGCCCGGTGCGGAACTGCGGCTCCGGCGTCGTTGTTGACGTTGCGCGGATCGGAGATGACAACCGCGCACGCCTGTTTAAACCGGTTGCGGGGCCTTGCGTACGCCCCGCGATCCCAGCGCTCCGATCGAGCATCCCTTGTCGCTGGCAGTCTCGCGACTGACAAGGCGCTCCGCCTCTTCTTCACCAAGATTCCGAAGAAAAAGGTGCAGCGCCGACGCCGTCTTCCCATCCGGGGCAAACGGTGACGTACGTGGAAGGAAGGAAAACGCATGTTTAAGATCACTCGTAAGGAAATCATGTGGGGCGGGCGCAAGCTCACCCTCGAGACCGGGCGCATCGCCCGCCAGGCCGACGGGGCCGTGCTGGCCACCTACGGCGAGACGGTCGTGCTGTGCACGGTCGTCGGCGCCAAGGCCGCCAAGCCGGGGCAGGATTTCTTCCCGCTCACGGTCAACTACCAGGAGAAGACCTTCGCCGCGGGCAAGATCCCCGGCGGCTTCTTCAAGCGCGAAGGCCGGCCGAGCGAGAAGGAAACGCTCACCTCCCGCCTCATCGATCGGCCGATCCGGCCGCTGTTCGTCGAGGGCTTCAAGAACGAAGTGCAGGTGGTCTGCACCGTCCTGTCGCACGATCTCGAGAACGATCCCGACATCGTGGCACTGGTCGGCACGTCCGCGGCCCTGACCATCTCCGGTCTGCCGTTCATGGGACCGATCGGCGGTGCGCGCGTCGGCTACATCAACGGCGAGTACAAGCTCAATCCGCAAGTCGACGAGATGAACCTCTCGGATCTCGACCTCATAGTCGCCGGCACGGCCGACGGCGTGCTCATGGTCGAATCGGAGGCCAAGGAACTGCCCGAGGACGTCATGCTCGGGGCCGTGATGTTTGGCCATCGCGAGTTCCAGCCGGTGATCCAGGCGATCATCGAAATGGCGGAACAGTGCGCCAAGGAGCCGTGGCCGATGCCGGAAGCGTCGCCCCTGGTCAACGATGTCAAGGCGAAGATCCGTGACACGCTTGGTCAGGAGTTGCGCCAGGCCTACTCCGAGACGGTGAAGCAGGTCCGCTACGCCAAGATCGACGAGATCCGCAAGAAGGCCCTGGCGCTGTTCGCCGACAATCCGGAGGCCCAGGCGCTGGTTCCGGACGCGTTCTCGGCGGTCGAAGCCGACATCGTCCGCAACGCCATCCTGGATACCGGCAAGCGGATCGACGGCCGCGACACCAAGACCATCCGGCCGATCGTCTGTCAGGTCGGCATCCTGCCGCGCGCCCACGGTTCGGCGCTGTTCACGCGCGGCGAGACGCAGGCCCTCGCCGTCGCAACCCTGGGGACCGGCGAGGACGAGCAGATCATCGACGCGCTCGAGGGCGAATATCGCGAGCATTTCATGCTGCATTACAACTTCCCGCCCTATTCGGTCGGCGAAGCCAAGCGCATGGGCTCGCCGGGCCGCCGCGAGATCGGGCACGGGAAGCTCGCCTGGCGCTCGATCCGTCCGCTGATGCCCACCAAGGAGCAGTTCCCCTACACCATCCGGGTTGTGTCCGAGGTCACGGAGTCCAATGGTTCGTCGTCGATGGCGACGGTGTGCGGTTCGTCCCTGGCGCTGATGGACGCCGGCGTGCCGCTGCAGCGTTCGGTCGCCGGCATTGCCATGGGGCTGATCAAGGAGGACCGCGGCTTCGCCGTGCTCTCCGACATCCTGGGCGATGAGGATCATCTGGGCGACATGGACTTCAAGGTCGCCGGCACCGACAAAGGCGTCACAGCACTTCAGATGGACCTCAAGATCACCTCGATCAACGAGGCGATCATGAAGCAGGCCCTCGGACAGGCGAAGGACGGCCGGCTGCATATCCTGGGCGAGATGGCCAAGGGGCTGATGGGTGCGCGCTCGGAAGTAAGCAAGAACGCGCCGCGCATCACCACCATGACGATCCCCAAGGACAAGATCCGCGAAGTCATCGGGACCGGCGGCAAGGTGATCCGCGAGATCTGCGAGACCACCGGCGCCAAGATCGACATCGAGGACGACGGTACGATCAAGGTGGCCGCCGTCGATGCCGAAGCGGCCCAGAAGGCCATCGATTGGATCAAGGGCATCGTGGCCGAGCCGGAGGTCGGCGTGGTCTACACCGGCAAGGTGGTGAAGATCATGGACTTCGGCGCCTTCGTGAACTTCATGGGCAGCCGCGACGGCCTGGTTCATATCTCGGAGCTGGCGCCGCACCGGGTCAACCAGACCTCCGACGTCGTCAAGGTCGGCGACACGGTGAAGGTAAAGCTGCTCGGCTTCGACGACCGCGGCAAGGTCAAGCTGTCGCTGAAGCGGGTCGACCAGAAGACCGGCCAGGACATCTCGGATCAATTCGAGAACCGGCCGCGCGAGCAGCGTCAGGCGCCGGCGGCGTCCTGATCACGTTAAAGTCCGCAGGGGAGAGAGTGCGGAGATCGCCTGAACGGCGATCTCCGCTTTTTTCTTAAGAGCGCGGTCATGCCCGGGCTGAGCATCCCGCGGATCATCGGCCATCGCGGGGCCAAGGCCACCGCGCCGGAAAACACACTGGCCGGCATCCGCCAAGCCAAGCGCGAAGGCGCGGCTTGGGTCGAGATCGATGTCAGGCTGACGGCCGATGGGCATCCCGTCCTAATGCACGACGAGACGCTGGACCGGACCACCAGCGGCCGCGGCCCGGTGCGCGTCGCCACGCTCGACGAGATCAAGCGCCTCGACGGTGGCGTGCGGTTTGGCCCGGCTTGGGAGGGCGAGCCCGTGCCGACCCTGGTCGAAGCGCTTGCCGTCTTCGCCGAGCTCGACCTGGGGTTCAACCTTGAGATCAAACCCTGTCCGGGCCGCGAGACCGAGACCGCGCGAATCGCGGTCGACGTGGTCCGCCAGCTGTGGTCGGCGGATCGGCCAGTGCCGGTCATCTCGAGCTTTAGCGAGGCTGCGCTGATGGCCGCCCGGACGGCCGCACCGGCTCTGCCCCGGGGCTATCTCGTCAAGGCGTTGCCGGCCGCCTGGAAGCAGGAGGTCGAGCAGCTCGATTGCGCGACCGTGCACGTCAGCTGGCGGAAGCTCACCCCTACCCAGGTCCGAGCGGTCAAGGCGGCGGGTCTGCCTCTGCTCGTGTGGACGGTGAACGAGGTGCCGCGGGCGCGCGCGCTCCTGAGCTGGGGGGTCGACGGCGTCATCACCGACTGCCCGGCCCGCCTGGCTGGTTTGTAACCGCCTGCGGCGGCTCAGCCTTTTTTAACCCTTCCGAGGCACCCCCGGCGAAATAGTCTTTTCGCGTCGGGGTGCCGTCCGTCTATAATGATTATATGATGACTCAGGCCGCGGTTCTGGGCGGACGGAATCGCCCGGCGGCCTGAACGCGCGGGCGCCGGCGGCGGCCCGCGCCCATCTCAACCAATACGACGGAACGCTGGTGAAGTCTCTCAACGCGATTGTCATGTCTGGCCGCGAAGTCCTGCCGCTCGTCGAAGGCGGCAAGGGAATCTCCGTGTCCAACGGCGAGAGCTCCGGGGCGTGGGCCATGGCCGGCGGCGTCGGCACGTTCTCGGGCGTCAACGCCGACGCCAAGGACATCTTCGGCAACCTGATTCCGATGGTGTATCGGGGCCGCACGCGGCGCGAGCGCCACGAGGAGCTCGTCGCGTTTGCGATCAAGGGCGCGATTACGCAAGCCCGCGTGGCCTGGGAAACCGCGAGCGGTCAGGGCCGCATCCACATGAACATTCTGTGGGAGATGGCGGCGGCCGAGCGCATTCTTTACGCCGTGCTCGAAGGTGCCAAGGGCCTCATTCACGGCGTCACCTGCGGCGCCGGCATGCCCTACCGTATCGCCGAGATCAGCGCGCGCTACGGCATCCATTATTATCCGATCGTCTCCTCGACCCGCGCCTTCCGCGCTTTGTGGAAGCGCGCCTATCACAGATTCCGCGACTGGCTGGGCGCCGTGGTCTACGAGGATCCGTGGCTGGCCGGCGGCCATAATGGAATCACGAACGCCGAGGATCCGCTGAAGCCCGAGCCGCCACTGCCACGGATACTCGATCTGCGCCGCCAGATGAACGAGTTCGGCCTCAAGGACACGCCGATCATCATGGCCGGCGGCGTGTGGTTCCTTCGTGAATGGCAGGACTTCATCGACAACCCGGATGTCGGTCCCGTGGCGTTTCAATTCGGCACGCGGCCGCTCCTGACCCAGGAAAGTCCGATCTCGGAGTCCTGGAAGAAGCGGCTGCTGACGTTGAAGAGTGGTGACGTGCTGCTGCACCGGTTTTCGCCGACCGGCTTCTACTCCTCGGCCGTGCGCAACCCGTTCCTGAATGAGCTCGAGGAGCGCTCCAAGCACCAGGTCGCCTTCACCGCGGCACCGGTGGGCGAGCATACCGAGGCGTTCCCGGTCGGCGCCCGCAAGCGCCTTGTCTATCTGACCGCCACCGACAAAGCGCACGCCGAGAGATGGGTGGCCGAAGGCCATACCGAAGCGCTGCGCACGCCCGATTCCACGCTGATCTTCGTCTCAGCCGACCAGGCGGCGCAGATCCACCGGGATCAGGTCGAGTGCATGGGCTGTCTGTCGGCCTGCATGTTCTCGAACTGGGCGCAGAACGAAGAAGGCACCACCGGCAAAAAGGCCGACCCGCGGTCGTTCTGCATTCAAAAGACGCTGCAGGACATTGCGCATGCCGGCGACGTCGACACCCAGCTCATGTTCGCCGGGCATAACGCGTACCGCTTTGGCGAGGATCCGTTCTATTCGAACGGCTTTATCCCGACGGTCCGGCAACTGGTCGGCCGCATCAAGACCGGCGACTGAGCGCCAAGCGCCACACTCTCAGGTTTCGATCTGCAGGGCGGTGAACATGGCATCGACCGTGGCGGAACGGTCGAGCGCCCAGATGCTCTCTGCCGCCCGGGCTAGGCTGTCGGCCCCCAGCGTTCCCCCGGCGAGGGCGAGAAACTTTTCGACCACCGCGTCGTCGCCGAGCGGGCAATCGTGGTGACCCGGCGGATTGTCCAGAGCCGCGATCCGCGTTGATCCGCCGCGCTCAGCGATTTCGATCCGGCACGGAAATCCGCGCGGGAAGCGGGCGGTCAGGCTCTGGTCCTCGCGGACCACGATCTTGTCGGCCATCGCCAGGACTTTTGGATCGCTGAGGCGATGCGGGGCGAATATGTCGTCGCTGAACCGCCCGTCGGCGAGCACCGCCGCCACCATATAGGGCAGGCTGTGATCGGCGGTCTCGCGCGTCTTGGGGCGCCAGCGCTCCGCCCCGCGGCCGATTCCGTTCGCGGCATGGGCGTAGGTATGAATGGTCACCGACTCGATCGCCGTGGGATCGATCTGGCGCCGGAGCTCGAGGGCCGCGAAGATCGGTCCCTGCGCGTGATACTCGGCAGCCAGCGACTTCATGTCCGCTTCCAGGATGCGGAAGGCGCCGCCGGCCGGCGCGAGCGGCGGCAGCTCGAACGCGCCGATCAGGTCGGCAAGCCCATGCCGGCCGGTGAACGCGTGCGTCGGGCCGGTCATGCCGGCCTCTGCCAGGGCGGCGGCGGCGATACCGGCGCGCGCGGCCTCGCCGGCCGAGGCGCCTTTCCACATCGAGAGCTCGCCGTGGCGGACCACCTCGAGCGGCAGAAACGACGCCACCGAGATGGCGATCGCGTTGGCGATCCGGGTGCGGTCGAGCCGCAGCAGCTTGGCGCCGGCGGCGGCCGTGCCGACCGCGACGTAAAACACGTGGTCGAGGCCTTTGTCGATCAGCCGCAGGCCGTGAAATAGCGCATGATGGATCTCGTAGGCTAGAACGGTCGCGGTGATCGCGGCCCGGCCGTCGACCTTGGCGGCGCTGGCGAGCGCCAGCAGCGGCAGGATGGCGTCGCTCGGATGGCCGCCGCCGCCCGGATAGCAATCATTGGCGTCGAGATAACGGGTCATGGTCCCGTTCGCGAGCGCTGCGAGCTCGGGCAGGGTGCGGACGGCGGTACCGAGGATCGGCGCACCGCCGGCCAGGCGGGCACGCGATGCGATGGCGCGGGCGATCCGGCTGGGCTCGGCGTCAAAGGCCCCGAGACCGCACCCCAACGTATCGATGATCCGCCGCTTGGCCTCGTGGACGGCGGCCCCGGGAAGGGCCTCGAAGGCGAGCCGGTCGGCGTAATCAGCGAGGCGGCCGACGATCGAATCGGTCATTGGCGTGAACGGGCGGCTTTGAAGGGCCGGGTCATAAATTTTAACCGTTCCAGAATACCGCGCATCGATCTGCCAGACAGGCTTTTATTTTCGGCCATACTGGCCTATATCAAGCTTCATGACGACGATTCGTCCTTATACCAAGGCGCTGGACGGGCTGAAGGCGGCGGGCCTCCGCCCGACCCGGCAGCGGCTCGGCCTGGGTCGCCTACTGTTCGAGGGCGGCGATCGTCACGTCACGGCTGAACAGCTTCATGCCCAAGCGGCGGCGGCCGGGCTCCGTGTCTCGCTCGCCACCGTCTACAACACGCTCAATCAGTTCAGCACAGCCGGCCTTCTGCGCGAGGTCGTGGTCGAATCGGGCCGCTCCTATTTCGACACCAATACCTCCGATCACCACCACTTCTTCTTCGAAGGCTCGGGCGACCTCCAGGACATTCCCGGCGAGCAGGTCAAGGTCTCGGACATTCCTGAAGCCCCCGCCGGCACCCAGGTTGCGCGCGTCGACGTCATCGTCCGCGTCCGCTCGGGCCGCTGATTTCCTCAACACACCCGGTCGAGTAGCGTCTGGTAGTCTAGAACCGTTCTAGACTATTGACGTAGGCATTG
Organism: Alphaproteobacteria bacterium; assembly: GCA_036394195.1. GTDB lineage: Bacteria > Pseudomonadota > Alphaproteobacteria > CACIAM-22H2 > CACIAM-22H2 > DATJPD01. Next base: position 15,141 of record DASWFO010000057.1, read on the forward strand.
AGTTGGTGGATATTCTCCGTGGAGGAGAGAGCCCTCAAACGGGCTCCCCCGGCCTTGTGCACCACACGGGGTGTAACAGCAGGCCCGAGACCCAGTCCCGGCTCTGCGGATTTGAGGAGATGACAATGGCAAAGCTCAAGGGAACGAAGACCGAGGAGAATCTCAAGGCTGCATTCGCCGGCGAGAGTCAGGCGAACCGCCGCTATCTTTATTTCGCCCAAAAGGCGGACGTGGAGGGCTACAACGATGTCGCCGCCGTGTTCCGTTCGACCGCCGAAGGCGAGACCGGCCACGCGCATGGCCATCTCGAATTCCTCGAAGAAGTCGGCGACCCCGCCACCGGTGAGCCGATCGGCAGCACCTCGCAGAACCTGAAGGCGGCGATCGCCGGCGAGACGCACGAGTACACAGACATGTACCCGGGCATGGCGAAGACCGCCCGCGGCGAAGGCTTCAGCGAGATCGCCGACTGGTTTGAGACCTTGGCGAAGGCCGAGAAGTCGCACGCCGGCAAGTTCACCAAGACGCTGAACGAGCTGCCGAAGTAAGCAGCGCTTCGGCCGACCGCAGAGCACGCGGAAGCGCGCCGCAATCCGGCGCTCCCTCCGCGTGCCTTGCGGATCAGTCCGGATCACATCATGCGCGAAGGCAGCCTGGACGCGCCGGTCCGCCATCCGATCGAGTGGCGGAGCCCGGATTTTTGGGACGAGGCGAGGCTCGACGCCGAGCTGCGGCGGGTGTTCGACATCTGCCACGGCTGCCGTCGCTGCTTCAATCTCTGCGAGTCCTTTCCGCGCCTGTTCGATCTCGTCGACGCAACACCGTCGGGCATGGTCGAGGAGGTGAAGAGCGAATCTTTCGGGCCGGTGGTCGATGCCTGCACGCTCTGCGACATGTGCTTCATGACCAAATGCCCGTACGTTCCGCCGCATCAGTTCAATGTCGATTTCCCGCACCTGATGCTGCGCGCCCGCGCCGTCGGCGCGAAGAAGAACGGAATTCCTTTTGCCGAGCGGGAGCTCACCAAGACCGATCGCAACGGCAAGCTCGCAAGCACCGTAGCGCCGCTCGCGAACTGGGCCAGCGATGAGAAGAACAAGCTCACCCGCCCGCCGCTGGCGGCGCTGACCGGTATCGATCGCGAGGCGCGGCTTCCGAAGTTCCACGGCAAGACCTTCGCGCTGCGCGCCAAGCACAACCCGCCGCCGGTCAACGCCAGCGGGCCCGCCAAGGGCCGCAAGGCGGCGCTCTATGCCACCTGCTTCGTCAACTACAATAATCCGAGCGTGGGCGAAGCGATCCAGGCGGTTCTCGCCCATAACGGCGTCGAGACCCAGGTCGTCTACCCGCGCTGCTGCGGCATGCCGCAGCTGGAGCACGCCGAATTCGAAAAGGTGGCGGAGAGCGCCAAGGCGGTCGCCGCCGAGTTTTCGCCGCTGATCGACCAGGGCTACGACGTGGTGGCTCTGGTGCCCTCTTGCGCCCTTATGCTGAAATTCGAATGGCCGCTGATCGTGCCGGACGACCCGCTGGTCAAGAAGCTGGCGGCGGCGACATTCGATGCCAGCGAATACGTCGTCGATATCGCCAAGCGCCACGGGCTGGCGCCGGGGCTGAAGGGGCTCGACGGCGGCGTGTCGATGCACCTCGCCTGTCATGCCCGGGCCCAGAACATGGGCCCCAAGGCGGCCGAGATGCTGCGGCTGATCCCCGACATCGACATCGCCGTGATCGAGCGCTGCTCGGGTCACGGCGGGTCGTGGGGAATCATGGAGCAGAACTTCGCGGCTGCGCTGAAGGTGGGCAAGCCGGTCGCGCGCACGGCCGCCAAGAACGGCAAGGCCTATATCGCGTCCGAATGCCCGCTGGCCGGCGAGCATATCGTTCAGGGCATCGAGCGGCTCGACGATGAGGAGCGGGCGGAGCTGCCGCGCCGGATCGAGCACTCGATCCACCCGATCGAGCTTTTCGCCAAGGCCTACGGGCTGATCTGACGGACCTGGATCGGCCGTTCCGCGCGCTTAAATCCCGGGAAGCCCACCCTGTCGAACCCGAAGGCCGCCATGCCGCAAAAACATCAGATCACCCGCGCCGACATCCTGCCGCCCGACACATACGCCGCCGAACGCAGGAGCCTGCGCCAGGCCGTCATGGAGGTGAAGCAGCGCCGGCGCATGGAGGTGGGGCCCTTCGCCACGTTCTTCTTCGAGAACTATCAGACGATGTGGCATCAAGTGCATGAGATGCTCTACATCGAAAAGGGCGGCGAGGCGCAGATCGCCGACGAGCTGTCGGCCTACAACCCGCTGATCCCGAAGGGACGCGAGCTGGTTGCGACGGTCATGCTCGAGATCGAGGATCCGGTTCAGCGCGCCGCGACCCTGAAGCGGCTGGGCGGCATCGAGAACAATATGTTCGTGTCCGTCGGCGGCGAGCAGATTCGCGGCCGCCCTGAGGGCGACCTCGAGCGCACCAAGGCCGACGGCAAGACGTCGTCCGTGCATTTCGTGCATTTCACGTTCAGTGACGCCGACGTCGCCGCCTTCCGGAACCCCGGGACCCAGGTGATCGTCGGGTTCGACCACCCCGAATACGCGCATATGGCCGTGATGCCGGCCGCCACGCGTCAGGCGCTGGCCGAGGATTTCGATTAACGCGGGGCCTTAGGGGTGCCGGTGGATCGGGTCGACCCACGGCACCGATTCAGGCTTCTCGGCCGGTGTGATGTCGAGATTGACCACGACAGGCTCCTGGTCGCTGCGAATCACCACGCATTCCAGGCTGTCGCTGGAGCTGGCGTTGATCTCCTGGTGCGGCACGTAGGGCGGCACATAGATGAAGTCGCCCGGTCCGGCCTCGGCGACGAATTGCAGGCGGTCGCCCCAGCGCATGCGGGCGCGGCCGCGCAGGACGTAGATCACGCTTTCCAGGGCCCCGTGGTGATGGGCGCCGGTCTTGGCATTGGCATTGATTTTAACGGTTCCGGCCCAGATCTTCTGGGCGCCGACCCGGGCGAAATTGATCGCCGCCGCGCGCGACATGCCGGGCGTCTGCGGCGTGTTGGTGTCGAGACTGTCCGCGGGAATCACCCGCACCCCGTCGTGCTTCCAGTCGGTAGGTCTGGGATCGTCCGCCATAAGCGGGATTATAAGGCGGGCCTCGGCTCTGTCATCGTGTCATTTGACCGCTTCGCTGGGATAGACGCCCCAGAATTCGGACCGTGTCAGCCAGCCTTTGAAGCCGTTCGCGTCGACCCGGCACCACTGGTCCTTGCATTCCATGATCTGGGCGACGACACCGGGCTCGAGCCGCGCCACCGCCGGCGCCGCCGGATCGGCCTGGCGGTGCAGGGCGCGGATCTCGCCGGTCACGATCGCATAGCGTCGCCCCGACAGCATGCTTTGATGCACCCAGCCTTCGGTGCCCTGCCAGTCGCGGATCTTGCGCCAGTTCTCGAATTCGGCCAGCACTTCGACCGGCATGTGGCGACGCTGCAGGACCCAGTCGACCGGATAGCGCACCCCGGGGCCGGTCCGCAGATTGACCTCGTCGGACCTGAGGCTCACATAGCGCGGCAGGCTGCTGCCCGGGGCGGGCGGCCCTTCCGTCCCGGCCCCGGGCCGCTCGATGAGGGTCTGGGTCTGCGCGCCGGCCGTCGCCGGCCCGCCTAGGACAGCGGCGGCGGCAACGACCAAAACGATCACACGACGGCTTCTCGCGACTCGGGCGAACATGGCGCGATTATAGAAAAGGGCCGACGAGGTATAGTTAAATACTTTATCCAATGAGGCTCTTGGCATGGCCTTAAAGCGCCCGCTGGTCATCGTCACCCGCAAGCTCCCGGACGTCATCGAGACGCGGCTCATGGAGCTTTTCGATGCCCGGCTCAACCTGGACGACCGGCCGATGACGGCGGCCGATCTCAAGGCGGCCTTGGCCGAGGCCCATATCCTCGTGCCCACGGTGACCGACCGTCTCGACAAGGCGCTCCTCGACGGGGCCGGCCCGGACCTGAAGCTCATCGCCTCGTTCGGCACCGGCGTCGACCACATCGACCTCGACGCCGCGAAGGCCCGCGGCATCATCGTCACCAACACGCCCGGCGTGCTGACCGAGGACACGGCCGACATGACCATGGCGCTGATCCTCGCCGTCGCGCGCCGGCTTGGCGAGGGCGAGCGCTTCGTGCGCTCGGGCCGCTGGACCGGCTGGAGCCCGACCTCGATGCTGGGTGCGCGCCTGTCCGGCAAGCGGCTCGGGATCATCGGCATGGGGCGGATCGGGACGGCCCTGGCGCGCCGCGCCCGCGCCTTCGGCCTGTCGATCCACTATCACAACCGGCGCCGCGTCGACCCGGCGCTCGAGAGCGAGCTCGAGGCAAGCTACTGGGAAAGCCTCGACCAGATGCTCGGGCACATGGACGTGGTGTCGATCAACTGCCCGCATACGCCGGCGACCTTTCACCTCATGTCGGCGCGGCGTCTGCGCCGGCTGAAACCGCACGCGATCGTCGTCAACACCTCGCGGGGAGAGGTGATCGACGAGCCGGCGCTGATCCGCGCTCTCTATGCGCGCGAGATCGCCGGTGCGGGGCTCGATGTGTATGCGCGCGAGCCGCAGATCGATCCAAAGCTGCTCGAGCTCGACAACGTCGTGCTGCTGCCGCATATCGGCTCGGCGACCATCGACGGCCGCATCGCGATGGGCGAGAAGGTCATCGTCAACATCAAGACGTTCGTCGATGGCCACCGGCCGCCCGACCGCGTGATCTCGACGATCTATTGACGGCCTATCCGCGGCCGGTAGCGTCGCGGATCGTGGGCGCCGTGCCGCATAGCGGGCAGTCGGGGTCGCGCGGCACCGCGATCATCCGCGGCGTCGCATCGAGCGCATCGTAGATGAGAAGCCGTCCGGCCATCGAGCGGCCGAGCCCGAGCAGCTCCTTCAGGGCTTCGGTTGCCTGCAAGGTGCCGAGCACGCCGGCGACGGAGCCCAGAATGCCCGCCTCCTCGCAACGCGGGATGAGGTCGGGCGGCGGCGGCTCGCGGAACAGGCAGCGGTAGCACGGCGTCTTGCCGTCATAGGCCTTGAACGTCGACATCTGGCCCTCGAAGCGCAGCAGCGATGCCGCGACCAGCGGCTTCTTCTCGAAATAACAGGCGTCGTTCAGCACATAGCGCGTGGCGAAATTGTCGCTGCCGTCGCAGACCAGGTCGTATTCGGCGATCAGGCCGCGCGCGTTCTCGGCGGTCAGGCGCAGATGGTGCGGCGTCACCCGGACCTCGGGATTGATCGCCGCCAGGCTCTCGATGGCGCTTTTCACCTTGGCGGTGCCGACATTGGCGGTCGAATGGATGATCTGCCGCTGCAGGTTCGTGAGGTCGACGGCGTCGTCGTCGACAATGCCGAGCGTGCCGACCCCGGCGGCGGCGAGGTACATCAGAATCGGCGCGCCGAGCCCGCCGGCGCCGACAACGAGCACCCGCGACCCGATCAGCTTCTCCTGGCCCTCCTCGCCGACCTCGTCGAGGATCAGGTGGCGCGCGTAGCGGTGGAACTGCAGGTTGGTGAGCGTCATGCGGCAACTCCGATGAACCCCCCGAGGTTGTTGCGGATGCGGTCGAGAGCCGGGACCTGGAGATCAGGATAGTCGAGGGCGAGACCGGTGATCCGCTCGTACACGTCGATATAGACCTTCGCCGCCGCCAGCACCACGTCGGGCGGGATGGGCGGGATCGGGTCCTTGTACGGATCGCAGCGCGCGGTCACCCAGGTGCGGACGAAATCCTTATCGAAGCTTTCCGGCCGCTGCCCGGCCGCAAACCGCCGGTCGTAGCTGTCCAGGAACCAATAGCGGCTGCTGTCGGGGGTATGAATCTCGTCCGCCAGCACGATGGCGCCCCGGTCGTCGAAGCCGAATTCGTACTTGGTATCGACCAGGATCAAGCCGTGTTTGTGCGCGATCTCGCGGCCGCGCGCGAACAGCGCCAGCGCCAGCGCGCTCACCTCTTGCCACTGTGCCGCGGTCAGCAGTCCCCGCCCTGTGATCTCGTCGGCGGTCAGCGGAAGGTCATGCGCGCCGTCGGCCGCCTTGCTCGTCGGCGTGATGATGGTGTGCGGAAGCTTCTGGTTCTCCTTCAGGACGTCGGGGAAGCGGATCCCGTACATTTCGCGTTTGCCGGCCTTGTACATGGGCCAGATGGAGGTTCCGGTGGTGCCAGCCAGATAGTCGCGCACCACGACCTCGACCGGCATGATGTTCAGGCGCCGGCAGACCACGACGTTCGGGTCGGGATAGTCGAGAACGTGGTTGCGGCACACATCGCGCGTTGCCTCGAACCAGAACCGCGCCGTCTGGGTGAGCACCTGCCCCTTGAGCGGGATCGCGGTCAAAATCTGGTCGAAGGCGCTCAGCCGGTCGGTCGCGATGAGAATCCGCCGCCCGTCCGGCAGGTCGTAGTTGTCGCGCACCTTGCCCCGATAATGGTTCGGGAGCTGCGGGATGGTGGCATCGCGCAAGACGTAATCGGCATACGCCGCCAGAGACATAGTTGCCATCGCATTACCTTCCGGTGGATCCGAACCCGCCGCCGCCGCGCCCACTGTTGGGCAGGGACGCGGCTTCGGTCCAGGTGATTCTGACGATCGGTCCGACCACCAGCTGGGCCACCCGGAGGCCGCGGGTGACGGTGAACGGATCCGAGCCCAGGTTGACGAGAATGACCCCGATCTCGCCCCGGTAATCGGCATCGATGGTTCCGGGGCTGTTGAGGACTGTGACGCCGTGCTTCAGGGCCAGCCCGGAGCGCGGCCGCACCTGCGCTTCATAGCCCTCCGGCAGCGCGATCGCGATTCCCGTTGGGATCAGGGCGCGCTCCCCGGGCGATATGACGCTGTCGCCTGCGATCGCGGCCAGCAGGTCGAGACCGGCCGCGGCCGCGGTGGCGTAGGCGGGCAGGGCGAGACCGGCACCGTGCGGCAGCCGCGTGATCGGGACCTGAAGCAAGACGATGTCCATGCGTCGCGGGGTCGAGGATCAGACCCATGCTAAGGCCACAGCCGGCGGCGTCAACTCGTTAGGCTTGGCCGATATGGGCGGCGATGCGCTCGGCCAGCCGGTGCGCGACTTCGTCCTTGGTGAGTCGCGGCCAGGATTCGGCTCCGCCGGCGTCGATCACATGCACGCTGTTGGCGTCGCCGCCGAACGTCCCGGCGGCCGCCGACACATCGTTGGCAACGATCCAGTCGCATCCCTTCTTCAGGCGCTTGGCGGTGGCGTTTTGCACGACGTTCTCGGTTTCGGCGGCGAAGCCGATGACCAGGCGCGGCCGTGTTGATCCGGGGGCGGCGATCGTGGCCAGAATATCCGGGTTCTCCACCAGCTCCAGGACCGGCAGCTTGCCGTTCTTCTTGAGCTTCTGATTGCGCCGTTCGGCGGTACGCCAATCGGCCACCGCCGCCGCGAACACTGCCACATCGACCGGAAGGGTCGCCTTGCAGGCCGCGAGCATCTCGGCGGCGGTTTCGATTCGCGACACTTTCACCCCTGGCGGGTTCGGCTGCTGCGTCGGGCCGGTCACCAGGGTCGTGTCGGCTCCCAGGCCCGCGAGTGCGGCTGCGATGGCGTGGCCCTGCTTTCCGGACGACCGGTTGGCGATGAAGCGTACGGGGTCGATCGGCTCGTGCGTCGGTCCGCTGGTGATCAGGGCCCGCCGCCCTTTGAGCGGCCCGGCCGCGCCGAAGAACTCTTCGATCGCGGCGACGATCGCCAACGGCTCGCTCATGCGGCCCATGCCGACTTCGCCTTCCGCGAGCTCGCCCGCTTCCGGTCCAATCGTGCGCACGCCGCGGCTGCGTAGCCGCTCCAGATTGGCTCGCGTGGCGGCACTCTCCCACATGACGAAGTTCATCGCCGGCGCCACCAGGATCGGCTGGTTGGTGGCAAGGAGGACCGTGGACGCAAGATCGTCGGCCAGTCCGTTTGCGGTCTTGGCGAGAAGATCCGCGGTTGCTGGAGCCACAACCACCAGGTCGCATTCGCGCGCGAGGCGGATATGGCCGATTTCGCTTTCGTCGGTCAGCGAGAAGAGGTCGCGGTAGACCTTGTCGCGCGACAGCGTCGCGATTGACAGCGGGGTCACGAACTGGGCGCCGCCGGCGGTGAGCACGCAACGCACGCGGCAGCCGCGCTCGCGCAGCCGGCGGATGAGATCGAGGCTCTTATAGGCTGCGATCCCGCCGGAGATGATGAGAAGTATCCGCCGCCCATTCAGCATTCGGGGCCCTCGTTAACGACAGGCTAAAGGTCCGGGCTGACCGGCGCAACTGACCGCATTTTGTGCAACCGGAGGCATCGGCGGGGGAGTTATCCACCAAAATCCGAAGCCGGGCATTTGCTTCGAATGCGACATTAACTCCCGCTTAAAAGACTTTTAGGAAATTGGGGCCATAGTTCTACAGGCGAAATTAACCATTTGCCGGCAATTCGTGATTGCCGAGCAAAAATCGAGCTGTCGGCCGAGGGAGATAGAGATGAGTGTGCAGCCAGCAGGCACGTCGTCGCACGTCCGCGATTCGGGCGCGCGCTCGATGACGAAGATGGCCGCATCGCGGCTGCAGCGGATGAGTCTCACCGGACGCCTGTTCTTTCTCGTCTCCATCGCGGTTCTGCCGGCGATCGGCATCCAGACCTACAACGAGTACGATCTGCGCGAGGCCCGCGAGGCGGACATTCGCCAGCGCGTCGTGCAGATTACCAAACAGTTCGGCGAAGAGATGGGCGAGCTGCGCGAAGGCGCGCGCCAGCTGCTCCTCGCCTTGGCGCAGCTGCCGGCCGTGAAGATGCGGAGTGCGGATAGCTGCACCACGCTGTTTGCGGCGCTTGAGCCCACGTTCGCCAACTACAATCTGCTGGGTGCTGCCGATGCGCAGGGCAATGTCTTTTGCGCCAGCCGCACGGGCTTCCTGAAATCGGTCGCAGACCAGGAATTTTTCAAGCGCGCGATGGCCCAGGACGGGCTGGCGGTCGGCAATTACTGGGCGGATCCGGCGAGAGGCGAGAAGGCCATTCACTTTGCCCACCGCTTCTACGACAGCGAAGGCCATATCGCCGGTCTGGTCTTCGCCGCCCTGGACCTGGCGTGGTTGTCCGAGCACCTCAAGGAGCGCGGCCTGTCGCCGACGCAGTCGATCCTGATCGCCGACCGTGAGGGCAACATCATCGCCCGGCTTCCCAATCCGGAGGCGCTGGTCGGCAAGAACATGCGCAAGAGCCATGAAGGGATCATGGACGGCGACATCGCGGGCTGGGAAGAAGCGGGTGGCGTCGACGGGCTGACCCGGATCTTCGGCTACGTGCCGGCACAGCTGCCGCCCTACGACCTGTTCCTCAGCGCCGGCCAGACGAAGACCGAGGCTCTGGCACCGATCGAGGACGCGACGCGGCGCGGCATCGTCCTGATCCTCGTCGGCTTCCTCCTGGCGCTCTACGCGGCCTGGCTCGGCGGCCGCCTGTTCATCCGCCGTCCGATCGCGGACCTCCTGCAGGTGACCAAGGAATGGCGCGACGGCAACGACGCGGCACGGGTCCACCTGAAAGACACCGGGTCCGAGATCGGCCGCCTCGGCATGGCGTTCAACAGCATGGCCGACGCGCTGGCCGCCCGCAACGCGGCGCAGAAGAAGGCCGAGGATCTGTTGCGCCAGCTCAACGCCACCCTCGAGGAGCGGGTCGAGCAGCGCACGGCCGAGCTGGCCAAGGCCAACCGCCTGGCGACGCTCGGCAAGCTCACCGCGACCGTCAGCCACGAGCTGCGCAATCCGCTCGCGGTCATCCGCAACACCGTCTTCGCGGTCGGCGAGACGGCGAAGAACAGCGGGATCAACCTCGAGCGGCCGCTGAAGCGCATCGAGCGCAACTTGCTCCGGTGCAATGAAATCATCACCGAGCTCCTCGATTACACGCGGACCCGCAAGCTCGATGCGGCGCCGCGGGTGTTCGACGAGTGGCTGCAGGAGATCCTGAACGACTATGACATGCCGACCGGCATCGCCCTGCGCACCGAGCTTCAGGCGCCCGGCACCGAGGTCTCCTTCGACGCCGGCCGGCTGCAGCGCGTCTTCATCAATCTGCTCGACAATGCGCGCGACGCCATCAATGACGGCCGCACCTCGGGAGCGGCATCGTCGCGGGATGCGACGGTGACTGTCCGCAGCCGCGTCGGCGGCGGCCGCCTCGAGGTCGTCGTCTCCGACACCGGCGTGGGCATCCCGCCGGAAGTCTTCCCGAAGATCTTCGAGCCCCTGTTCAGCACCAAGGGTTTCGGCATCGGGCTCGGCCTGCCCACGGTCAAGCAGATCATGGAGCAGCATGGCGGCGACATCGAGATCGCGAGCCAGATCGGCGAGGGCACGACGGTCACGCTGCGGCTCCCGCTGTTCCGGGTCCAGGACATGGCCGCATGAAACGGCCCGCTCGCGTCCTCATCATCGACGACGACCGCGACGTCGCGGAAAGCCTCGCCGATGTCGTCGAGTCCCGCGGTCACGCCGTCGGGCTCGCCTTTAGCGGCGAAGAGGGCCTGGCGAAGTTTCGCGCCCAGGATTTCGACGTGGTTTTCGTCGACGTGAAGATGCCCGGCATGAACGGCGTTGAAACCTATCTCAAGGTCCGCAAGCTCCGGCCGACCACCAGCGTCGTGATGATGACCGGCTTCAGCGTCGAGCAGGTGCTGCGCGATGCAACCCAGCGCGGCGCGCTGCGTGTGGTCGACAAATCGTCCGCGGAGAGCGAAATCGTTCCGATCGTCCATGGCTTCGGAGTGCGACGGGTCGTGCTCGGCGCGGGCAAGTCGAGCTTCGCGAGCGGTCTCCTTGCGACCCTGCAGAGCGCGGGCTACGAGGTCGATGTCCTCGACAGCGGGCAGGAGACGCTCGATCGGGTCATGGACGGCAATGTTGAATGCCTGATCCTCGACCAGCAGATGGCGGTGCTGAGCGGCTTCGACATCTATCTCAGCCTCAGCTGGATCGGACGCGCCGTGCCCACGATCATCGCGACGCATCGCGCGCGCGAGCACATCGAGGCGATGGACCTCCTGCAGCCGATGGCCGATGCGATCCTGAGCAAGCCGTTTGACCCCGGAATGGTCCTGGACGAAATCGACAAGCTGCGCGAAGCCACGGCGTAGCAATGGACGCGATCGGCGCCAAACCTGCCACGGACGTTCGCCTCGTCCGCCGCGTGCTCATCATCGACGACGATGCCGACTTCGCGGAGTCGCTGTGCGACATCCTCGAGCCGCAGGGCTATATCGTCGCGACCGCGCGGACACCGGCCGAGGCGCGCGAGCGTCTCAAGAGCTTCGATGCGAAGGTGGTCCTGGTCGACGTCCATCTGCGCGGCGCCAGCGGCACGCGGCTGATCGCGCAGCTGAAGGACGAGCACCCGTCGCTGACCTTCATCATGATGACCGCGTACGCGGAGGTGAGCTCCGCCATCGAGGCCTTGCGGTCCGGCGCGCATGACTACCTTCTGAAGCAGATGGATCCGCGCGGCCCGTTGCTGGCCCTCGAGCGCTGCTTCGAGAAGCTGCAGCTGCAATACGACTACAAGGCCGCGTACGAGGAGCTGCTGATCGCCAAGACCGCCGCCGAAGCCGCGAGCAAGGCGAAGTCGCAGTTTCTGGCCACGATGAGCCACGAGCTGCGCACGCCGCTCAACGCCATCATCGGGTTCTCCGAATTTCTCATGCACGAGGGCATCCGGCCGACCGATCCGAGCCGTGTCGAGGGATACCTCAAGGCCATTCACGAGAGCGGCCACCACCTTCTGGCGGTGATCAATGACATCCTCGACCTGTCGAAGGCCGAGGCGGGTCGGCTCGAGCTGACCGAGGAAGAAGTGAACCTCGAGGAGACGATCGCGGCGGCGCTGCGCGTCGTGGCGCCGCGCGCCCGTGCCGGCGGCCTCGAGCTGTCGACGAATATCCAGGCCGATCTGCCGCTGCTGTCCGGCGACGGGCGCATTCTTCGGCAGATCCTGCTCAACCTGCTCTCCAATGCGATCAAGTTCACGCCGTCGGGCGGCACCGTCGAAGTGGGTGCGGCTTGGCACGAGAAGAGCGATGGGATTGCCATCCATGTCCGCGACAACGGGATCGGCATGAAGACCGAGGACATCCCGAAGGCGTTCGAGCCGTTCCGGCAGATCGACAACCGCTTCATCCGGAAATATCAGGGAACCGGACTGGGGCTGCCCCTGGTGCAGGCCATGGTCGGCGCGCATGGCGGCACGATCGACGTGCAGAGCGCGCCGGGGAACGGCACCGTCGTGACCATCATGTTCCCGGCCGATCGCGTGGTCCGTCCGCCCGAGCCCAAGCAATACGCCGTGCTCTAGGCGCGCGGGTCCGCCCCGTCCACGACCGGTCGCCGCGACGCCGCCGCCCATGTGACGACGAAGCCGGCCAGGGCGATCGCGGCGCCAATGACCAGGATGGCGGCCAACCCGCCGCGCACCATCGCTTCTCCGCCGACCAGCGAGCCGAGGAAGATGCCGAGGAACAGGCCGCTGTTGTTCCAGGCCAGAACCGTTGCGCGCTCGGCCGGGAAATCGTTGGCGAGGCCGGCCTGCTGGGCGGGAAAGAACAGCTGCGCCGACATCGAGGCTGCGGCGAGAACAAGGTCTATGGCGAGCCCGGCGGTCAGCATCGACTGCAGGACCGTAAAACAGGCGGCGAGGCCGATCAGGCTGACCCCCATCGTGAACCGGGCGCCGCGCCGGTCGGCCAGGCGTCCGCCCAGCAAAGTCCCGGCGATCGCGCCGCAGCCGTAGAACACCAGAACCCGCGCAATCTGCTCGGGCGAATAGCCGAGCTCGGTCAGGCCGGCGCCGAGATACGTGTACATGCTGTAGAGCGCCGTGGCCCACACCACGGTCGGGGCCAGGCGGCGCAGCAGAACGGCCTTGGTGAGGCCGGGACGATGTGGTGCGGCGACGGGCGCGGCGGGCGGGCCGCCCGGCCAGGCGAGCTGGTTCGCGAGCGCCAGCAGCATGCTCGCCGCGGCAAGCCCGGCGAACACGACGGCCCATCCGAAGACGGCACCGGCCAGGCCACCCAGCGGCGTGCCGAGGGAGAGTGCGAGCAGCAGACCAGACACGGCGATGCCCATCCAGGTGGCGCGCCGCGCGGGCGGTGCGGCCTCGCCGACCAGCGCGTAGACCGCGGGCGAGACGCCCGCCGCCATCGCGCCGGCGAATATCCTGGCCGCGAGCAAAGCGGCGAACGTGCCCGCCGCGGCCGTTAACACATTGGCGGCCGCGAAGGCGAGGAGACACCAGATCAGCAGCCGCTTTCGTCCGAAGTGGTCGGCGAGGCGTCCGAAGAGCGGAGCGCTCGCCATGTAGGTGATCGAAAAAACCGTGACGCTGAGCCCGGCGCGAGCCGGTGAGATCGCGAAATCGCCGGCGACACCCGGCAGGAGCGGCGAGATCACGAAGAGATCAGTCCCCATCACGAACAGCGTTAACCAACCAATGGCGAGTTTGAGCACTGAAATTCCGCCTTTGCTGTGAGAGAGAACAGATTGTGATTCGCGGGCTCGCGTGTCGACCGAGATTAACCAGTTAACGTTCTGGCGCGGCCTTAACTTTTATGAATCCGAAAGGTCAAAATTAACAGCACACGTTTAACCGAATCTTAGAACCGATTACCTACGGTCACGCGTATCTGGCCGGGGCGCTCGTGGATACACTCACCGGCGTCAAATCGGCCCGAGGCGAGAATAATGGAGGACCCGATAATGACTGCATTGAGGAGCGTTGCAGAACGTGACGCCGAATGGACACAACTGGACGATGTCACCGTCGATGAATTTCCGCGCGCCATCGAGGGGATCGCCGAAGAGCATCGTCCGTCACGGATGCCGTTCTTCCGCCACCTTGCGGCGATGCCGACCGAAGCGGCGAGCGACCCGACCTTCCTCGGCCAGCTGCATCTGGTTTATCAATCGGCGATGCATGCCACGCGCGCGGCGGTTTACTATCTGCCGCATCTCGACAGCCCCGCGCTGCGCAAGCGCAAGCTCCAGATCTTCGTCGACGACGACGGCCTGCCGGGCGGCGACACCCATCACTATCAGCTGACCCGGGCATTCCGGAACATCGGCGCCAAGTGCCTGATCGACGATGAGGCGTTCGCCGGTGCTGGGGATCTGTGCCGCTACCTCGATCCAGAAACTTCGCACTTCGTGCGCCTGGTGCAAAAACTCTACGCCCGCTCGCTCGGGCCGTGGTGCGCCGTCGAAGTGATGTCGGACGACTGGATGCGCGCCATCGCTGACGCGCTGTCGGTTCACTTCCCGGGCATCACCAAAGAGCCGTATTTCGCCGAATGCTTCTCTCAAGGAGTCGAGGAGCGTCACGCCGAGGAATCGCTCTCGGTGACGCAGCTCGTGCTGAAGGCTCGGCCCGAGCTGATCGGCGAGACTGTCCGCGATGCGAAAATGATGGCCCAGGCGCTTGACGGCATCTGGACCCGCATGGATCGCATCGTCCTTCGCGCCGGCTGACCGGACCCGCAGGCGGCCAGGCCTCAGGCGCCGTCGCCCGAGGCCTGGCCCTGCACCCCCGCCGCCCGTGCGGCGTCTCCATCTCAACGAAGCGTCAGTCCCGCCGGCGCCGGCCGCAATCTCGGCGATGCAGGCGGCCGCTGCCGGCGTTCATCGCTATCCCGATCACGAGCCGACCGAGCTCGCCCGCGCCCTGGCGGCCCGGCTCGACGTGCCCGAGCAACGGATCGTCTTCGGCAACGGCAGCAGCGAGCTTCTCGTCGCGGCCGTCCAGGTGGCCCTCCGCGACGGCGACGAAGCGGTGATCCCGCTGCCGTGCTTTCCGCTCTACGAGAAGGCCATCGTCTGGCAGCGCTGCCGCGCTGTCGGTGTCCTGACAGGCACCGACGGCACCCTCGACGTCCCGGCGATGCTCCGGGCCATCGGGCCGCGTTGTAAGATCGTGTTCGCGGCGACGCCGAACAATCCGACCGGCGGTCTGATGACCGGGGCCGATGTCGAGGCACTGGCCTCCGGCGTCCCCGACGATGTCCTGCTGGTCCTGGATGAGGCGTATTACGAATTCGGCCGGCATGCCGGGGGCCTCGAGAATCTGCCGGTGCTGTCGCGCCGCGCCGGTCCCTGGCTGATCACGCGCACCTTCTCCAAGGCGCAGGGTCTGGCGGGCATCCGCATCGGCTACGGGGTCTGCGGGACGCCGCAGCTGGCCGATCGGTTCCGCGGCTGGCGGGCCAATTTCAGCATCAACCATGTGGCGCAGGCGGGCGCCTTGGCGGCGCTGGCCGATGACGCGCATACCCGTGCCGTCCTCGACGTGAACGCGAACGAACGCTCTCGCCTCGTCGCCGGATTGCGGCAGCTGGGCCTGAAGCCGCTGCCGAGTGCGACGAACTTCGTCACCGCGGCGGTCCATTGCCCGGCGCCCGCACTGGTCGAGGAGTTGCGCCGGCAGGGGATCCTGATCATGGGCCTGACATGGCCCGGGATGCCGAACGCGCTCCGGATCAGCGTCGGGACCGCGGCCGACACCGCGGCGGTTCTGGTGGCGCTGAAGAACGGCCTGGCCGGCCGCGGTGCTGTGAGCGAGGCGTGTCCTGCGCCCGCCGAGGTCTATGGCCGTGCGTCGGCCGCCAGCTTGGCGGCGTCGGCGGCGAAATAACGGCTCGGCGTCACGCCGAGCTGCCGGCGGAACATGGCGATGAACGCGCTCGGGCTTTCGTAGCCGAGATCCAACGCGACGCTGGTGACCTTCTGGCCGCCGGCCAGACGCGACAGCGCCGCCAGGAGCCGTGCCTGGGCGCGCCACGCGGCGAACGTCATCCCGGTCTCGTCGATGAACAGCCGCGCCAGGGTGCGGGCACTGGCACCAACCTCGGCACCCCATTCATCGAGCGTCCGCCGGTCGCCGGGGTCGCGCTGGACGGCCGTGCAGACCCGCCTCAGCCGCGGATCGGTCGGGCTCGGCAGGTGAAGAGGCAGGGTCGGCAGAAGATGCAGCTCGTCAAAGACCAGAGCCGCGAGCCGTCCGTCGGCGCCGTGCTCGTCGTAGAGCAGCGGCATCTCGACCGCGCGCAGGATGAGCTCGCGCAGCAGGCCGGAGACGGCCGCGACGCGACACGCCGCCGGCAGACCGGGGCTGGCGGAAGGCTCGACGTAGAGCGTGCGCATGGTGACGCGGCCCGCCATCACGATCTGATGGTCCACCCCCGCCGGAATCCACAGCGCGCGATTGGGCGGCACGACCCAGCTTCCTTCCGGCGTCGTGATCGTCATCACGCCCGAGGACGCATAGACCAGCTGGGCGCGGCGATGGCGATGCCAGGGCTGGACCCAGCCGTCCGGGTAGTCCTTGGCCATGGCTGCGAGCGGGCGCGGCACCGCCTGGAAGTCGGCGGAATCGATGCTCCGGCCCGGGATCGGCGCGGTTGGGGCCGGCAGCACCGTCATCTGTCCGTGGCGCGGCATGTGCCTATTATAGGGTGTCGGCCGGCGGCGGCGATTGTCTGTTTCTCGGCATCGGCTGGCGTTCCGGCGCGAGCCGGCGGCGGCGCCAGGGGCTAGAGTTCCGAAAGTTGGATCTTCGCGGGTGCGACCTATGCGGACATTCGAAAAGCCCCTCAGCCTGATCGTGCTGCTCAATATCGGGCACACGCTCGACCACCTGTTCATGCTGATCTACCCGACCGTGGTGCTGGTCCTGGCCCCGGCGTTCGGGCTTCCCTATTCCAAGATGCTGCCGCTGTCGCTCGGCGGCTTCATCGCCTTCGGCGCCGGCTCCCTGCCGGCGGGCTGGCTCGGCGACCGCTGGAGCCGCCGCGGCATGATGATCGTGTTCTTCGTCGGCGTCGGGGTGGCATCGATTGTGACCGCTTTTGCCCGTAGCGAGTGGGAGATCGCCGCCGGGCTCACCGGCATCGGCCTGTTCGCCGCGATCTATCATCCGGTCGGCATCGCCATGCTGGTGAAGGATGAGCCGCGCCTGGGCCTGACGCTCGGCATCAACGGCGTCGCCGGGAATCTCGGCCTCGCGTTCGCCGCGCTGATCTCCGGTGCGCTCGCGGACCTGTTCAGCTGGCGGGCGGCCTTCGTGGTACCGGGCGTGATCTCGATCCTGTGCGGGGTGTGGTTCTGGGCCGCCATTCCGCGGGCGATGACCGATGCGCGCAGTGCCAGACGCCCCGGCAAGGCCGTCGTGTCGGTCGATTTCGCGCGGGTCTTCGCCGTTGTCGTCGTCGCCACGGTGTGCGGCGGCATCATCTTCAACGCGACCACGGTCGCCATGCCGAAGGTCTTCGACGAGCGTCTGGCGGCGCTGACCCAGACGACGTTCGGAATCGGAGCACTCGTCTGCGCGGTGTATGTCCTCGCCGCGATCGCCCAGCTTTGTGTCGGCCAGCTCATCGACCGCGGGCCGTTGCGCGGCGTGTTCGTCCTGGTCGCGGTGATGCAGGCGCCGCTGCTGCTCCTGGCCGGCTCGGTCAGCGACTGGGCGATGCTCGTGGTCGCGACCGCGATGATGTTTTTCGTCTTCGGCCAGATCCCGGTCAACGATGCCATGGTCGCCAAATACATCGACGATCGCTGGCGGGCACGGGCTTACGCGCTGCGCTACGTGATGTCGTTCGGGGCCAGCGCCACGGCCGTGCCGCTGGTGGCCTTCGTCTACGAGCGCACCGGCGGCTTTAAGGCCCTGTTCGCCGTGCTGGCGG
>DASWFO010000058.1:0-16537 GCA_036394195.1 Alphaproteobacteria bacterium
CGATGGACTCTATGTGGTCGGCGACGCCTTGATGGGCTCGAACTATGGTCACATCTCGTCGCTGGCCCTGAGGGCCCGCCTGCCGACTATGTTCAGCAACACGGCCGCGATTGCCGCGGGCGGTTTGATGGCCTACGGGCCGAGCCGTCCTGACCTGTTCCGCCGAGCGGCGGAGTACGTCGACAAAATTCTGCGCGGCACCAAGCCTGGCGACATCCCGGTCGAACAGCCGACGAAGTTCATCCTCGCGGTCAATGTCGCCACCGCCAAGGCATTGGGCGTGACGGTCCCGCCATCGCTCCTCGCCCTCGCCGACGAGGTGATTGAATGAGGCGGCGCGAGTTCATCACGCTGCTCGGTGGCGCAGCGGCGTGGCCGCTCGCGGCGCGTGCGCAACCGCAGGCTAGGATGCGGCGCCTCGGCTTCCTCTCCTTAGGTCTTCCAAACGACGCGTTCGGCAAGAACAATACAGCCGCCTTCTTGCAGGGGCTTGATGTGCTCGGATGGAAAGAAGGAGCCAACTTGCAGATCGACTGGCGCTGGTACGGCGCCGACGCCGCGCTCGCCGAACGCCAGGCGGCGGAACTGATTGGGCTCAAGCCTGATGTGCTCCTCGCCGGCGGAAATCCAGCAGTTGAAAAGCTTCGCCAGCAATTGAAAACTGTTCCCGTCGTGTTCGTCCTCGTCAGCGACCCGGTCGGGCTGGGCTACGTAGACAGCATCGCGCGTCCTGGCGGCAACTTAACAGGCTTCGAGAGCTATACTCCGCCGAATTACACAAAAGAGCTGCAAATGCTCACCGAGATCACGCCGCCGGCCACGGCTGTCGCTATTCTCTACAATCCCGCAACCGCGCCGTATGGCAGCCGCATGGTCCGCGCCATGCAAGACGCCGCCAACTCTATCGGCGTGACGGTGCGCGACGCGCCGTGCCACGAAGCTGCCGGGATTGAGGCGGTCGTTGCGGCGCTTCCCCCGCGCGGCGGGCTGTTAGCTCTCGGTGATATCTTCACCCAGGTGCACCGCGAAACGATCACCTCCCTCGCTCTCAAATACAAAGTTGCGACCGTCGCCAATACGCGTCAGCTAGCCGAGAGCGGCGCACTGATAACCTATGCTCTCGATATCCCTGACCTGTTCCGCCGCTCGACCACCTATGTCGATCGCATCCTCAAGGGCGCCAAACCCAGCGATTTGCCGGTGCAGGCGCCGACCAAGTTTCAGTTCATCATCAATCTCAAGACCGCGAAAGCACTCGGCCTGACCATCCCGCCGAATGTCCTCGCCACCGCCGACGAGGTCATAGAATGAGGCGACGCGAGTTCATTGCCGGTGTCGGTGCCTCGATCGTCGTCTGGCCGACATGCGTCGTTGCGCAGCAATCGGGCTCGCTGCATGTCGGATTCTTAGGCGCGGCTTCGGAGGCCGGCTATGCCGGCCGCGTTGCCGCACTGCGGGCCGGCTTACACGACCTCGGCTACGTCGAGGGAAAGAACCTGGTCTTCGACGCTGTGTGGGCCGAGGGGAGATACGATCGCCTGAGCGGGCTTGCCGGCGATCTCGTCCGCCGTGGGGTCGACGTGATCGTCACCCACGGAACGCCGGGGGCGAGCGCCGCGAAACAGGCGACCTCGACGGTGCCGATCGTGATGGCGGTCAGCGGAGACGCGGTAGCGATGAAAATCGTGGCCAGTCTCGCGCGGCCCGGCGGCAACGTCACCGGCTCCAGCTTCTTCAGCCCGGAGCTGAACGCGAAACGATTGTCGCTGTTTAAGGACTTACTGCCGAGGATCGGCCGCATCGGCTTCCTGGTGAACCCGGACAACCCGATCTCCGAGCTCGAGATTCCCGACATGGATCGACTCGCCCGATTGTCCAACCTTGATGTCCAGCCATTTAAGGCAAGATCTCTTCGCGAAATCGAGCAGGTCTTCTCCGCAATGACCGAGCAGCGCATCCAAGCGGTGGTGATGGACAGTGACGGGTTATTCACCGCCAACTACGGCGCCATCGCCGGCGCTGCGGCGATGCAGCGCCTGCCGACGATGAGCGAGCCTGATTTTGCGAAAGCGGGTGGCTTAGCGGGTTACGGCCCGAACTTTCTCGAAATGTTTCGTCGCGCGGCGACGTTCATTGACAAGATCGCGAAAGGTGCCAAGCCCGGCGATCTGCCAATCGAACAGCCTACGAAGTTCGATTTCATCGTCAACAACAAGGCCGCCCGATCGCTCGGCCTCGAACTTGAACCCGCCACATTGCTTCGCGCCGACGAGGTCATAGAATGAGGCGGCGTCAGTTCATCATCGGATTGGGCGTTGCGGCGGTGTGGCGGTCATTCGCGGCCGCCGCGCAGCAGGATGGCCGGCCGGTTATCGGCTTTCTGCACGCCGCCAGCGCCGAGAACGGAATGGCCGGACTGCTGCGCGGCCTCGCTGAGGGGGGCTATGTCGAAGGGCGCGATTTCACGATGGAGAGGCGTGCCGCCGAGGGACATCCCGAGCGGCTGGCCGGCCTCGCCAAAGAATTGATTGCGCGGCGCGTCGCCGTGCTCGTCGCAGCCGGCAACAACGGACCGGCGCTCACCATCAAGCCGACGACGACGATCCCGATCGTCTTTGTCACCGCCCAAGATCCGATCGAAGGCGGGGTCGTGACCAGCCTCGCTCACCCCGGCAGCAACATCACCGGCATCGCGATGCTCGGCCGGAAGATCGATACGAAGCGACTCGAATTTCTCCATAAGCTGCTGCCCGCCGGTGCGGCCATCGGAGCGCTGGTCCATCCGGCTTATCCGGATTCGGCGCAGCAGCGCCGCGAGCTGCAAGAGGCCGGCGCCGCGATCGGCCGTCGTGTGCTGGTCGTACCCCCGGAAGCGATTAGCGATATCGACGGCGCGCTTGCCGATCTCGTCCGACAAGGCACCGCCGGGCTGGTGATCGCGGAGTCTCCGTTCTTCGTTGCTCAGCGGAAGCTCCTTGTTGCGGCGGCGCTGCGCCACAAGTTGGCGACGATCTCGTATCGGCGAGAGTTCGTCGACGACGGCGGCCTGCTCAGCTACGGAACGGATTTCAACGAGGCCTATCGGCAGGCCGGCCTCTACGTCGCGCGCATCCTCGGCGGCGACAAGCCCGGCGACTTGCCCGTCGTGCAGCCGACCAAATTCGAGCTCGTGATCAACCTCAAGACCGCCAAGGCGCTCGGGATCACCGTCCCGCCGACCTTGCTCGCCACCGCGGACGAGGTGATCGAATAAGACGGCCGCTCGTGGCACAGCAGCGACAATGGAACGTGACGATCGGCTGTCCGGTTCTCGTGCCTTAGCGGACACTCGCCTTCTCAAGAAATCGCGCTACCAACCGCCGCGCCCGGTCCGTCGTGGGTTTCGATTTCCCCTCCTCGTAGCGTTGAAGGGTGTTCTCATCCATCCCGAGCCGGCGGGCAGCCTCCTTCCGGGGGATGCCCAACTCGCGATATTTTGCCTGCAGGCGCTCCCCGAGGGCTTTGGGCTCTGGCTGGGGGTCATATCCGAGAAACGCGATGATCCGCCGCCATTGCCGCAGTTCAGGTGTTTTCCGATCCAACTCCCATTCCATGACCGTGTTCACGGCGACGCCTAGTCGCTTGGCCGCTTGCCGTTGTAGGAGCTCCAGCTCATATCGACGCTTTCGGAGATGGCCTCCGAAAGTGGTCGGAAACCGGGGGTATGGAAGCGGTCTTTCTGTTTTTAAACAGACTTTTACGTATGGCAGGAAGGCAACGCGTCTATGCCGCTGCGGCTACCTCGACGACCCGTCGCAGGCCTGCGGCCGGGCCCCCAAATGCGCGATCGAGTATCAGTCGAAAATTTCCGGCCCGCTGTTCGACCGCATCGACCTGCATGTCGACGTGCCGGCGGTGAGTGCCGCCGATCTCAGCCTGCCCCCGCCCGCCGAATCCTCAAGCGACGTGGCGACGCGGGTCGCCGCAGCGCGGATAATCCGGAGCGAGCGCGTGGCGAGCGTGGCCGCCGACCGCCGGCCGCGCACCAACGCCGAGCTCGACGGCGAACTCCTGGAGCAGCTGGCCGCGCCCGAGTCCGCCGGCCGCAAGCTGCTCACCGACGCCGCCGACCGCCTGAAGCTCACCGCGCGCGGCTATCACCGCGTGCTGCGCGTCGCGCGCACCTTGGCCGACCTCGACCGTGCCGCGACCGTGGCGCGCATCCACATCGCCGAGGCGCTCAGCTATCGCAGGATTGCGCTGCCGAGGTGAAAATGAGCTTTCCGAGCGTTAAGCGCATCGCGCCAAAAAGCACTGTTCACGCAAAAACGCTGGATCTGTGCAGCCAGCCTGCGTCGCGAAATTCACGTTCAAAAAGTCTGGAGCGTCTTTCGATATTTTCAGTTTCTCCAGTGGCCGCCCGTGGATAACGCGCGTTCCATCCACCGACGCCACGAGTCCTTGAATGAGGTGATCATCAGTTCAGTACCCGACGCCATCGGCAACCGGCGGGCTCGCGACCAGAAGAAGAACCCAGGGAGAGAGCGCCATGTCAGTGCCCGGAACTTTCGGCGACGAGCGGAACAACAGACGACCCGTGGCCTCCGGTACGCAATGCCGGGCGGCTCGCGGCCTGTTGAACTGGACCCAGAAGAGGCTGGCGGAGGAAGCTGGCGTCGCGCGCAAGACGATCGCGGATTTCGAAGTCGGCGATCGACGGCTCCGCTATCGCACCAGACGCGACATCACCGAGACGCTCGAGCGGGCGGGCGTTGAGTTTCTGTGGTCCGGCGGAACGGGTGGCGAAGGATTGCGGCTTGCCAAAGGCGTCCGGCCCGGCTCCCCGTTGGCCCGAACCGACCCGGATCGCCAGCCGGTCAAAGCGGATTGACGAGTTGCGGCAAAAGACGCGGGTGATGCCTTTGATGTCACATGCCTGGACTTATCCCCGACTATCGCACCGGCTCGGGGTTATCCCGCTTGACCGCTTTGCGCCAAATCGCGTAATCCCACCGGCTTCGGAACAAGGTGATGCGGCGGTAACCATGCCTTCCGAGGACCCGCGCCTTCAGCGATATCGCGCCCAGGCCATGGACCTGCTGCGCACGGCCGCGATGACCCGGAACGTCGGTCTCAAGGAAGAATACGTGCGCCTTGCGCATGAATACGAGGCGCTGGCCGATGAGGTCGCCGAGTTCGAGCCGCCGACCCTCCACTAGCGCGAACATGCGACGGCCGTGGCCAGGCCGGCGGTCGGGATCGGCAAAACCGCGCGCACGAACCCGACTGGGCGCGAGGGAGTTTTCAGAACCGCACCGTTACCAGCGCGCGCACGGATGAAAAATTCTGCGGAGCGCATAAACTATTTCGTCCCGACGGACGCTACCTGCCCCACCGCGAGACGCCGATGGAGCGGGTTCTGCGAACCGGCAACGCTGCTCGCGACCAGGAAGTGATCATCGAGCAGCCGGATGGGTCGCGCGTGACCGTTCTGGTCAACATCGCGCCGCTCTTTGACGGGAGCCGCACGTTGATCGGTGCCGTCAACTGCTTTCAAGATCTGAGCGCGCAAAAGCGCTCCGAGGACGAGCGCGCGCAGCTCCGCGAGGAGTTGCACCAGGCCCAAAAGATGCAGGCCCTGGGCTCACCGGGGGGATCGCGCACGACTTCAACAACCTGCTCACCGGAATAAAAGCTTCGCTCGACCTGTTGCGGCGCCGTCTGGACGCGGGTCGCACCGACGGGCTTCATCGCTTCGTATACACTGCCTCGACATCGGCGAAGCGCTGCGCCGCGCTCATCAACAGGCTGTTGGTCTTCGCGCGGCGGCATCCACTCGACATCAAGCCCGTCGACGTCAACGTCCTGATCACCAGCATGGACGACCTGCTTCGGCAGACGCTTGACGATAACACCACCTTCAAGACGATGCTGAAGGCCGGTCTCTGGCCGGCGCCGACCGATGCCAATCAGCTTGAGAGCGCGATCCTGAATCTTGTGATCAACGCCCGCGATGCCATGGCCGAGGGCGGCCAGCTGACCATCGAGACGGCGAATACGTATTTCGACGGGACCCAGGCGCACGCAGGCGACTACGTGGTGATCAGCGTGTCGGACACAGGACGTGGCATGCCCGCCGATGTGATCGCGAAGGCGTTCGATCCGTTCTTTACGACAAAACCGATCGGCCAGGGCAGCGGTCTCGGCCTGTCGATCATCCACGGCTTCGTCAATCAGTCAGGCGGGCACGTTACAATCGACAGCGAGGTCGGCAACGGCACCACGGTTAAACTCTACCTGCCTCGCGCAATGGAAGATGCAGAGCGGCGGCACAAGGTGCCCGACGTCTGCGCGCACGGACGGGGCGAAACGGTGCTGGTGGTGGAGGATGATGCGAGCGTGCGTTCGTCGATTGCGGAGCTGCTTCACGAGCTCGGCTATCGCTCCGCCGAGGCGTCGGATCCGCGAATGGCACTCCCGCTTCTTGAATCCGCTCTGCCGATCGATCTGCTCGTCACCGACCTGAGTTTGCCGAACATGAGCGGGCGTCAGCTAGCCGGGATCGCGCGCCGGCTCCGGCCGGGCCTGAAGGTGCTGTTGGTCAGCGGCTACGCCGAGGGCACCGCCGTCCGCAGCGCCGCTCTCCCACCGGGGATGGACATGATGACCAAGCCCTTCGACCTCATCACGTTCGGCGCCAAGATCCGGGACCTCATCGAAAGCTGATGTCCGGTTGCGGATGGGGCGGTCGCGCGCATCCACATCGCGGAGGCGTTCAGCTATCGAAGAATTGCGCTGCCGCGGTGAACGCCACCTCACTCTGACCCCAATTCTGCCAATTCTGGCTGCAGGCGCAGCGCCGCAAAGCGGCAGCCTGAACCGGTCGGAACTCCGCTCCCGCGCCCGCGTTGGCCTATCGAGGACATCAGCTTCAGCGTTGGAGGAGCGGGATATGCAGATGCGCGAGCTCTACAGCAGTCCAAATGGTGACCGGTGGTCGCTGGTCCGCGAGACGGCGGCGAGCCGGGTCGCAATCAGGCATGAGCCGAACATTTCGTCCGGGGGCAGAACGACCTTGATCGATGTCGGCTCGTTTCTCAGCCGAGGGGGGCAGGGTCCCGAGCATCAGGCATTGCTCCAGCTGATCGGGTCGCTGCTCGATGACGTGTCCACGCAGCCAACCGTCGAAACGGAAACTGCCTGACAGCAAAGCACTGAGCCCGTTTCCCAATCGGGGATGCCGCCGCCTCAGTACACGCGCTCCTTTGGCGGGATCGAGGAGACCTCGTTCGACAGCGGCTGCAGGTGGACCGGCCGGTAGTCGAGCCGGACGCGGCCGGCGTCATCCAGCGACGCGTGCCGCCGGCGCCACGATCACGACGTCATGGCTATGCTCGATGATTTCGTAAGCCCGGCTCATCACCATCACGACGGGTCCGAAAAGCTTCCGAAAAATCGTCGGTGACTAACTCTGGGCGCCAATAATAGCCTATTGGTCATCCACTGCGCAGGCGGCGCCCGGCCCGAACACAGGAGAGCCTATGATCAAACTGACGTTGCTGTACGGCCACCCCGCCGATCCGGCGGCCTTCGAGCGCTACTATGCCTCGGTCCATCTGCCCCTGGCGGCGCAGATGCAAGGGATCAGGCGCGCCGAGTTCTCCAAGGTGATCGCCCCCGCCGACGGCGAGGCGCCGTTTTATCGCATCGGCGAGCTGTGGTTCGACAGCATCCCGCACCTCCAGAGCGTGCTGGCGACCCCCGAGGCCCAGAAGGTCGTGGCGGACCTGCCCAAGTTTGCCACCGGCGGCGTCACCACCCTGATGTCGGAGATCCCGTAGGGGAGGACAGCAGTCCCTTGGCGAGGTCGGCTTGGGCGGTGTACAACCTGCCGCCGCCGGGCTCGACGTCGACCGGGGCGACGAACCGACAGGAGAAGACCATGAAAAAGGCTCATCGCAAAGGCACGCAACGGCGCAAGCGCCGGGAGCGCGAGCTGCGCCGGCAAAAAGTCGCGGCACCCAAAGCGGCCAAGGCGTAACACGCCGGTTCTGGACGGTCGTGCCGGCCTGCTGCCGTGGATCTATGTCGGCTTTCACTATCCGAGCGACGTGATCGCCGGGGCGATCGGGCGAGCGCTGCCCTAGTCCTTGGAGTCGGAGATCAGCTTGGGTCCTTGGAGTCGGAGATCACCTTGGTGCCGCGCCTGAGCGTGATCCGCCGCGCCGGATGCTCGGTGCACGCCGCCTTGAAGATCGCGCGCGCCAGCTCGGCACTGACAGCCCGCGCCAGCACCCGCTCGACGGACTGGCCAGACGCATCCCAAAGCTCGACGCAATAGGGCAGCTTGCCGGACTGGCCAGCCGGACCGTCCCCGTCCTTGGACTTGTGCTGCCCGCCGTGGGCCATCGATCCCCCCACCGCTGCTGCCAGCGGCGCCCTCACCTCAATGCGTCGGCCCGTTCCAACGGGATAAGACCCGGCCCTTGTGCCGCAGGGTTATATAACGACTGGGGAACTGACGGGTCGCCTCATAAAACGCGGCGTACCCTATGCTACCGTTGCGGGTGACGGCCAGCACCTGCTCGATGGATGCCTTCGCGGCATCCCAAAGCTCCACCTTGTAGGGCAAATCCTCGCGACCCGGCGACGCGGACGCCTGCGGCTTGTCCGCGGCGTCGCTATCGTCGTCGTCCCCCGGGGCGGAGCTTAACTGATACAGAACTCCGGACGCGACGGGAGGTTCCTCCCGCCAATTAATTTTTGTCGTGGTGCGCATCCCGCTCCCCAAGCCGACGCAGTGTGGCTACATAACGTCCGCCAGTATAAATTGCTCCCGGGGGTCAGGAAAGTGACCGCCGTGACGCGGGGGGCAAGTCACCGAGGCAACGGGCGTCCGTCATGAAAGACCGCGGCGAGCAGCCGAGGAACGATGTCGCAGATCTCGGCTTGACCGACGCGCGCCGCCTGCGGCTGCTGGTCGACGCGTTCACCGACTGCGCCATCTATATGCTGGACCCCAGGGGGTTCGTCACCAGCTGGAGCGCCGGCGCCGAGGCGATCAAGGGCTACGGCTCCGCTGAAATCACCGGCCGGCATTTCTCGATCTTCTTCACGCCGGAAGACCGGGCGCAGGGAGTGCCCGAGCGCACCCTGGAGGATGCGAGGCGGGCCGGGCGCTGCGAAACCGAGGGCTGGCGGGTGCGCAAGGACGGCAGCCGGTTCCTGGCGCTCGCCGTGGTGCACGCGGTGCACGGGCCGGGCGGCGAGGTGCTCGGATTTGCCAAGATCGCGCGCGACATCACCGAGCGCCGGGCGGCCCAGGAGGCCCTGCACGACAGCGAACGGCGCTTCCGCCTGCTCGTCGACGGCGTCGTGGACTACGCCATCTACATGCTCGACCCAAGTGGCACGATCACCAACTGGAACGCCGGCGCCGAGCGGCTGAAGGGCTATACGGCCGACGAGATCGTCGGCCAGCATTTCTCGCGCTTCTACACCAGGGAAGACCGCGCGGCGGGCCTGCCGGCGCGCGCCCTCGAGCAAGCCGCGCGCGCGGGCCGCTACGAGGGCGAGGGGTGGCGGCTGCGCAACGACGGCGGCCGGTTCTGGGCGTCGGTCGTCGTCGATCCGATCCGCGGCGAGTCCGGCGAGCTTATCGGCTTCGCCAAGATCACCCGCGACATCACGGAGCGCCGGGCGGCCCAGGAGGCGCTGCGCGAAAGCGAGCGCCAGTTCCGGCTGCTCGTCCGCGGGGTCACCGACTACGCGCTGTACATGCTCGACCCGAACGGGAATGTCATGAGCTGGAACGCCGGCGCCGAGCGGATCAAGGGCTACACCGCCGACGACATCATCGGGCAGCACTTCTCGCGCTTCTATACCGACCAGGAGCGCGCCGCCGGCGTGCCCGCCCGCGGGCTGCGCACGGCCGAGCACGAAGGCCGGTTCGAGGCGGAAACCTGGCGGGTGCGCAAGGACGGCAGCCTGTTCTGGGCCAGCGTCATCATCGATCCGATCCGCGACGAACGCGGCAGGCTGATCGGCTTTGCCAAGATCACCCGCGACGTCACGGAGCGGCGCAACGCCGACATCGCGCTGCAACGGGCGCAGGCGCAGCGCAACCAGGCGCAGAAGATGGAGGCGCTGGGCGAGCTCACCGGCGGTGTCGCCCACGACTTCAACAACCTGCTGATGATCGTGAACGGCCATCTGCAGACGCTGAAGAAGCTGATCGCCGACGAGCCCGCCGGCCGGCGGTCGCTGGACGCCATCGAGCGGGCGGCGAGCCGCGGCGAATCGCTGACCCGCCAGCTGCTCAGCTTTTCCCGCCGTCAGACGCTCCATCCCGTGGTCGTCGATCTCGGCGAGCGGCTCAGCTCGTTTCGCGCCCTGCTGGCGAGCTCCGCCGGATCGGCGGCGAATCTCACCGTCGCGGTGGCACCCGACACGTGGCCGGTCGAGATCGACGAGAGCGAGTTCGAGCTGGCCCTCGTCAACATCGCCCTGAATGCGAGAGATGCGATGCCGCAGGGCGGGACGGTCAGTATCGTCGCCCAGAACGTCCAGCTGCGGGCCGAGGACACCCCGGCGGGACTCGCGGGCGAGTACGCGTCGCTCGCGATCACGGACACCGGCACGGGCATCGCCCCCGACATCCTGCCCAAGGTGTTCGACCCGTTCTTCTCGACCAAGCAGAAAGACAAGGGCACCGGTCTCGGACTGTCGCAAGTCCACGGCTTCGCCCATCAGTCGGGCGGCACGGTCACGATCACGAGCGAGCTCGGCCGCGGCACGACCATCACGCTCTATCTGCCGCGAGCCAACGCCGCCGTGCGATCCGGCCCGAGCGAGCCGGGGCCGGCGGCGCACGCCGGCCACGAGACCGTGCTGCTCGTCGAGGACAACCCGGACGTCGTCGACGTGACGCGCACCATGCTGGAAGAGCTCGGCTATCGGGTGGACGTGAGCCCCGACGCATCGGCGGCGCTCGAGGCGATCGAGCGGCAACGGCCGCCCTTCGACCTCGTCATCAGCGACATCGTGATGGCCGGGTCGATGGACGGGCTCGGCCTGGCGCGCGCCATTCGCGCCCGCCATGCGGACCTGCCGATCATGCTGGTCACCGGCTATAGCGAGGCGGCGGGCTCGGCGGAAACCGAGTTCCCGGTGCTGCGCAAGCCCTACACGATCGCGGAGCTCAGCCGGGCGACGGCGAAGATGCTCTCGCGGGACGCCCCGCCGGCGAGCAACCTGGTGCACCTCAGCGACGCGCGGCGCGGCGGAAAAAGCGGCGAGCCGACATAAGACCGGCCCGGCCAGGTCGGGAGCTCGGCACCCTCGCCGCGGCGCCGGCGGCCGCATCGACCTGCGGCGCCGGGTCGGGCGTATCGATCAGATCAGGCGAACCGCCACGTGGCCGTTCTTGGCGGCAAAGGCGAGATATTCGTACTTACGCTGACGCCCGTCGACGAACTCCTGGAACGCACGGAACTCGTGCTCCTGCCAGTTCGGATAGTTGAAGTACTCGTCGAACACGATGACAGACCCCGGCGCCAGACGGTCGGCCAGCAGATCGAGCACGGCCTTGCTCGAGGAATAGAGATCGCAATCGATGTGAACCAAGGCCGCCGGCTCGTTATGCCGCGCCAGGAAATCCGGCAGGACATCCGAAAACCAGCCGACATGCAGTCGCGCATTGTCGGGGACGGCCGGCAGCCGCCCGGCGGTCGAGAACTTGCCGCGCTTCTCGAACGTGCCGTGCCAATCCTCGGGCAGGCCTTGGAACGAGTCGAAGCCATGGACGGTCCGATCGGTCCGCCGGGAGAGATGCCGGAGGCTGTCGCCGCGCTCGACGCCGAATTCGAGGATCATGCCCTCGGCCGGCGCTCTCGACAGCGCGAAATCCAGCAGGTCCCAGCGGTCGCGCACCAGCATGGCCTGGCGCATGTGGCGCTGGATGTACTTCACGCTCTCCCGCTTGGCCGCGAGTTGCAGATCGAGCGCGAGATTGCGCCCGTAATAGATCAGCGCAAAGCGGTTGAAGAGCCGCTCGCTGAGGCGCGGCCGCCGTCGCGGGGAGCCGCGGCCAAACCAGCGTGCGATGAGCCCGGTGTGCATTCAACCTCTCTTGCGCATTGGTACGAAAGCGGCGCCACTAGGTCAACTCACGGCGCAGGCGCGATTAGCCGGCGCAGCAACGGGCCACCATCGGCGGCAATCCGGAACGCTCAAACATTGTGCGGGAGGAACGGCCACCGGCCACGGAGCACGTTTGAGCCCGTGTGCATCATCTGACGCCGGCAGATGGGCATTTTCGGCGGCGACGGAACAGTCGGCGAGCTAGGCGGTTTTCGCATCAGGCTCAGCAAGGAGACTAAGCAATGGCGCTAACCAGGAAAGCTGGCGCCAGTGGCACCGGCAGCCGCACCAACACCAGCCGCCGCTCGCCAGGCGCGCGCGCGGCGGGCAGCACCTCGCGGATGAAGCGCGGGAAGCAAGCGTCCGGCTCGGTCAAGGATCTGGCCCAGGAGGCTTGGGCAGGCGTGGAAGCCACCGAGAAGGCAGCCGAGCGGCAGGGCGGATCGCGCTCGAGGGACACGGATGAGACGCATTGAGCGCCGGTCGGCGCCGGCGAATCCTACAAACGTACGCGCCGGCAGGTTTTTCCTAGGTGTTTGCCAACGCCGGTCTCAAGTATTTCCCGCAGCCGTGCGGCCGAAGTGTTGCGCTAGCCTGATCTTGCGCTAGCGTGATGCGGTGAACGAACGTTCGCTGATGCGCGGGAGGGGGAAGCACGGACATGGCGATCGATCTCGCGCAAATCGCCGGGCCTTGGGTCCTGACCCTGCTCGCGGTCCTGGGTCTCGGCGGCCTGTGGATCATGGTCCGGCACACGCAGGGCGCCCCGCCGGACGCAGCACCTTCAGCGTCGCGAGTGGCTCCCCCGCGGGGCCTCGGCTGGCGCTGACGCCTCGTCCGGCCACGACATCAGCGGCTTGGCGATAAGGTCGATCTGATCGGCCATCCGTTCGTATTGCTCGGAGATGTCGAGCAGCTCCTGGCGGATCCGCGGCGGCTTGCCATGGGCCAGAACGCGGAGACGGCGGGCGTTGTCTCGGTAGTCGTCGGATTTCTGCATAGCGTGCACGTGCGACGGTGGTGAAAGTCCCTTCCAGGCGATCCGCTCAGGCCAAATCGCACTGATTACAACGACAAAACCCCGCAAAGGTTAATAGGTTCCCTTACGTGTCACCTGACCCAGACTTGACTCTGATGCTTCTAAGATATATCTTAAGATATATCGTAATCCTTCAGGAGAAAATGAGATGCGTTGCAACCACTTAGGCGATCACCACGGACGCCGGCGCTTCGCGCATGAGCCATTTGGACGCGGCCCGTTCGGCCAGCGCGGCCGCATGGGCCGGGGCTTCGGCCGGCGGCATTTCGAAAGCGGCGACCTCCGCTTTGTGATCCTCCATCTGCTGGCCGAGAAGCCGCGCCACGGCTACGAAATCATCAAGGCGATCGAAGACCATTTCGGCGGCATGTACAGCCCGAGCCCGGGCGTGATCTACCCCACCCTGACCCTACTGGAAGAGCTGGGCTATGCCGGGGTCGCCGCGACCGAGGAGGGCGGCAAGAAGCTCTACGCCATCACCGACGCCGGACGGAACTTCCTGGCCGAAAACCGCGCCACCCTCGATGAGGTCCTGGCCCGGTTCGAGGCGATCAGCCGCGCCTATGGCGGCGGGCCGGCGCCCGAAATCCGGCGCGCCGTGCATAATTTCAAGCTCGCCCTGTCGCTCCGCCTCGGCAAAGGGCCGCTCAGCGAGGCGCAGGTGCGCGACGTCACCGCCGCGATCGATGCCGCGGCGTCGGCCATCGAGCGCAGCTAGGCAACGGATAAAAAACCACGGAGGCACGGAGGCCACGGAGAGAAGGAAGGACTTTCCCGACTCGGTGAACTCCGTGGCTCCGGTTATTCAGAACCCGCGGACCAGGACCCCCTGGCCGGCATACATCCTGCAAGTTATCTTGCGCCCCCTACACAGAAGGCAGCACACGTGACTATCCAGACCTCGGGCCAGGCCTCGGGCTCCGCCCGCGGCGGAGCCCCGGCAGCCGGACACGCTCCGTCCTTCGCGGCCCTTCGGCACCCCGGATTTCGCGCCTATTTCTTCGCCTCGGCCACCGCCATGATGGCCGACAGCATCGAGCACGTGATCAGCTACTGGATCATTTTCCAGAAGTTCCACGCGCCGGCGCTGGGCGGCTTCGCCGTGATCTCGCATTGGCTGCCGATGCTCTTCTTCGGCATCTCGGTGGGCGCCCTGGCCGACCGCGTCGATCCGCGCCGGCTGATCCAGATCGGCATGCTGTGCTTCATGACCGCCTCGCTGGGCTGGGGGCTGTTGTTCATGACGGACAGCCTCCAGATGTGGCACGCGGTGGCGCTGCTCACAATCCACGGCGTCGGCAGCGTGTTATGGGGGCCGCCCGGCCAGTTGCTGCTGCACGACATCGTCGGCCCGACGCAACTGCAGAGCGCCATCCGCCTGAACGCGACGGCGCGTTATCTCGGCCTGCTCGCCGGACCGGCGGTGGGCGGCGCGATCCTGCTCGTGTTCGGCCCGGCCTATGGGCTGCTGCTGAACGTCACGATCTATCTGCCGCTGCTGCTCTGGCTGTGGCGCGCCCCGTATGGGCCGCGCTTCCGCACGGCACCAGCCGCGGCCGCGCGGGCGATGCGCGGCTTTGGCGACATCGTGCAGACCCTGCGCGAGGTCGCCGGCAACCGCACCATCATGTCGATGATGGTGCTGTCGGGCGGCTACGCGCTGGTCATCGGCAACGGCTATCAGCCGCAGCTTCCCGAATTCGCGCACGACCTCGGCCACGGCGATGCCGGCATCTTCTATTCGATGCTGCTGGCGGCCGACGCGGCCGGCGCGCTCACCGCCGGCCTGGTGCTGGAGAGCCGCGGCCTGCTGAGCCCGCGACCGCGCACCGCGTTCATTCTGGCCATCTTGTGGTGCCTGGTCATAGGCGGCTTCGCCTGGACCGCGGCCTATCCGCTGGCGCTCGTCCTGCTGTTCGCCGCCGGCTTCCTCGAGCTCTCGTTCAACGCGATGGCGCAGACCCTGGTGCAGCTCCACGCCCCGCCGGCGATCCGCGGCCGCGTGATCGGCATGTACAGCATGGCCGCACTCGGCTTGCGCGCCTTCAGCGGCCTCACCATCGGGGTGGTGGGCGCGATGATCGGCGTCCACTGGTCGCTGGCGGTCGCCGCGGGCGTGCTGTTCTTGCTGTTTTCGAGCCTGCTTGCGCTCAGCATGCGGCCGGCCCAGGAAGCCGTGCGGTCGCCGGTCTCTTGAGCTAGCATCTGCGGGCGCCTAGATGGACCGGTGGCCGCAGCGGCGGCCGAACCCCTCGAGGACCTCCCCATGAAGATCGATCTCAGCGGCAAGTCCGCCCTGGTGACCGGCTCGACCTCCGGCATCGGCCGGGCGATCGCGCGCGGCCTGGCCGCGTCCGGGGCGCGCGTGTTCGTCAACGGCCGCAAGCCGGCGAGCGTCGACGCCGCCGTGTCCCAGCTCAAAAAGGAACTGCCGGAGGCGGATATCCGGCCGGCCAGCGGCGACGTGTCGAACGCCGCCGGCTGTGCGGCGATCCTGAAGGCGGTGCCGTCCGTGGACATCCTCGTCAACAACGCCGGCATCTTCGAGCCCAAGGACTTCTCCCAAATCACCGACAACGACTGGGAGCGGTTCTTTCAGACCAACGTGATGTCGGGTGTCAGGCTGTCGCGCGGGTACATGCCGGCGATGCTGACGCGGAACTGGGGCCGGATCATCTTCATCTCGTCGGAATCGGCGCTGCACATCCCGAAGGAGATGATCCATTACGGCTTCACCAAGACCGGCCAGCTTGCCATCGCGCGCGGCCTCGCCGAGCTGACCGCCGGCACCGCGGTCACGGTGAACAGCGTGCTGCCGGGCCCGACGCGCTCGGACGGCGTCGAGACGTTCCTCGAGCAAGTGGGGAAGGCGTCCGGAAAATCCGCCGACCAGGTGGCGGCGACGTTCGTCAAGGAACACCGCTCGACCTCGCTGCTGCAGCGCTTCGCCACGGTCGACGAAGTGGCCAACATGGTGGTCTATGTCGCCTCGCCGCAGGCCTCGGCCACCAACGGAGCGGCACTGCGCGTCGAAGGCGGCATCGTGCGCACGATTGCTTAGCCCCTCAAGCGCCGGGCGCGACGCCGGCAAATCGCGTTGCGCGATTGTGCCTGCCGCGTCGCTTGGCTTCCGCGCGCATAAGCGCGCGCGGCTGCGGTCGCAGCCGTAGCCTGCGGGCCGGCGAAACGCCGGCCTTTACAGCATCGGCAAAGCGCGCGGGGGGCCGAGGGGGAAGGCGGCTTCGATGACCGCCAGTTCGGCCCTGGTCAGCACGAGGTCGCCGGCCCCGGCGTTCTCCGATGCGTGCTCGACGCTCGACGCTTTCGGGATCGTGAACAGCGGCGGTTTCCGGGTGAGGAAGGCGAGCGCCACCTGGC
>DASWFO010000059.1:0-25513 GCA_036394195.1 Alphaproteobacteria bacterium
GTTGGTTCGCTGCCTCGTGGGGTGCGCCCCCGCCGGCAAATACAGTGAGGGATCGCATGGATCTGGCACAGGCTTCGACCGCCCGCGACCGCACCACGGTTGGGACTATTCGCCCCCTCTCGCCCGCGATCGGCGCCGAGATCGTCGGCATCGATCTGTCCCAGCCGTTCGACGACGCGACGTTCGGAGAGATCCGCGACGCCTGGCACCGCTCCTGTATCGTGCTGTTCCGGGACCAGACGCTCAGCGAACAGGACCAGACGCGCTTTGCGGCGCGCTTTGGCGAGCTCGGCAAGCTCGTGACCAAGCATGACCAGACGTACCAGCCCGGGGTGATGCTGGTCTCCAACATCCGGGAGAACGGAAAGCCGATCGGCGTGCTGCCGGATGGCGAGATGTTCTTCCACTCCGACCAGTGCTACGCCGAGCGGCCGACCATGGCGACGCTGCTCTACGCGGTCGAAATCCCGAGCCAGGGCGGCAATACGCTGTTCGCCAACATGTATGCCGCTTATGATTCGCTGCCCGACGAGACGAAGCAGCGCCTCGACGGCCTCACGGCGATGAACGTCTACGACTACGCGACCAATGCCACGGTGCGCCGCCCGGGCGTTCCGGCGATGCAGCCCGACGCGCCGTCTTACGCGCATCCCGTCGTGCGCACGCATCCGGCGACGCGCCGCAAGGCGCTCTACGTGAACCGGCTGATGACCGACCACATCGTCGGCATGCCGCGCGCGGACAGCGACCGCCTGCTCGAGACGCTGTTCGACCACCAGGAACAGCGCCGGTTC
Source organism: Alphaproteobacteria bacterium (assembly GCA_036394195.1). Taxonomy (GTDB): domain Bacteria; phylum Pseudomonadota; class Alphaproteobacteria; order CACIAM-22H2; family CACIAM-22H2; genus DATJPD01. Next base: position 795 of record DASWFO010000059.1, read on the forward strand.
GTGTACGAGCACGTCTGGCGGCCCGGCGATCTCATCATGTGGGACAACCGCTGCACCTTGCACGCGCGCACCGATTTCCCGTCGACGGAGCGGCGGCTGCTGCGCCGCGTCATCGTGCAGGGGGACAAGCCGGTCTAGGCGGTTAGAGCGGATCCAGCTATTCACCTCTCCCGTGGGGAGAGGTCGGCGCGAAGCGCCGGGTGAGGGGAAACTTCGCCGCGTCGCTGTGATGAAAAACCAGCGCTGTGCTGAACCGGTGCCCCTCACCCGCTCGCTGCCGCTCGCGACCTCTCCCGGTGGTGGGAGAGGTAACTTGGGCTTGAACTCGCCTAAACGGAACGCGTTCTAGTGCTCCGCCGCGACCGGGGTCAGCTCCTCGGTTTCGCCCTCGTGGCTGTGATCGGCGGCGATGATCATGTACGCCGCCGGGACCACGAACAACGTGAACAGCGTGCCGATCGACAGGCCGCTGGCGATGACCAGGCCCATCTGGAAGCGGGACACCGCCCCGGCGCCGGAGGCCACCAACAGCGGCACCACGCCCAGCACCATCGCCGCCGTGGTCATCAGGATCGGTCGCAGCCGGATTCCGCACGCCTGCTCGATCGCCTCGCGCTTCGACTTGCCCTGGCGCTGCAGCTCGTTGGCGAATTCGACGATCAGGATGCCGTGCTTGCTGACCAGGCCCATCAGCGTCACCAGGCCGACCTGGGTATAGATGTTCATGCTGGCGCCGCCGACGCCGACGCTGATGAAGATCAGGGCCCCGGCGATCGACATCGGCACCGAGACGAGGATGATCACCGGGTCGCGGAAGCTCTCGAACAGAGCCGCCAGCGACAGAAAGATGATGATCAGCGCGAACCCGAAGGTGATGACGAAGCCGCCGGATTCCTGGATGAGCTGGCGCGATTCACCGCCGTAGTCCACGTAATAGCCTTGCGGCAGCGTATCGTGGGCGAGCTTGGTCAGGAACGCGACCGCGTCGCCGCGCGCGACGCCGGGCGCCTCGACGCCGGTGATCGTCGCCGCATTGATCTGCTGGAAATGGTTGAGCGAGCGCGGAATGGTCTTCTGCGTGATCTTCACGATCGTCGACAGCGGCACGGTCGAGCCGTCGGCGGCGCGGATGTAGTAGTTCAGGAGCTGATCGGTGTTCAGGCGGTACTGCTGCTCGACCTGCGGGATCTTCTTGTAGGAGCGCCCGTCGAGGCTGAAGTAGTTCACATAGCCGCCGCCCAGCATCCAACCCATAGCCTGCCCGACATCGCTCATCTTGAGGCCGAGCTGCGCCGCCTTGTCGCGGTCGATCTCCACGGTTCCCTGCGGCAAGTCCACCTTGAGGTCGTTGTCGAGGAAGATGAACATGCCGCTCTTCAGCGCATCGAGCATGAACTGCTGCGAGATTTCGCTCAGCCGCGCAAAGGGCTGGGTGGTGCCGATGACGAACTGGATCGGCAAGCCGAAGCTTCCGGGCAGGGCCGGCGGCTGGAACGCCGCGACGCGGGCACCGGCCACGCCATAGAGCTTCTGCTGCAAATCCGGCTGGATCTGGTTCGAGGTCCGTTTGCGCTCGTCCCAGGGCTTGAACACGAGACCGGCGATCGACTGGCCGGGGGCTTCGAGCTGGAAGACGTGGCCCATCTCCGGATACGACGTGAAGATCTCGAAAATCTGCCGCGCGTAGAGCAGGCGCTGCTGCAGGGTCGCGTTTGGGGCGGCGACGGACTGGGTGATGACGACGCCCTGATCCTCCTGCGGCGCCAGTTCGGTCTTCGCATCCCGGAACAGGAAATAAATGCTGCCGAGGATCAAGATCGCGAAGACCGTCGTCACCGGCAGGTAGTTCAGGCTGCCGCTGAGGTTGCGTTCGTAGACGGCGCGAACCCGCGCAAACACCCGGTCGAGAAAATCGACGAGGCGGTCCTGCCAGTCTCGCGCCTCGGGGTTATGCGGCTTCAGGAGCTTGGCGCTCATCATGGGCGAGAGGGTCAGCGCTATGATTGCCGACACCGTGACGGCACCCACGAGGGTGAACGCAAACTCGGTGAACAGCGCACCGGTGAGGCCGCCCTGAAAGCCGATCGGGACGTAGACCGCGATCAGCACCACGGTCATGGCGATGATCGGGCCGCCGAGCTCGCGGGCACCCTGGATCGCCGCCGCGAACGGGCTCAAGCCCTCCTCGAGGTGGCGATTGACGTTCTCGACCACGATGATCGCGTCGTCGACGACCAAGCCGATCGCCAGCACCAGAGCCAGCAACGTCAGCAGGTTTATCGAGAAGCCGAAGAGCAGCATCATCGTGAACGTGCCGATCAGCGACAGCGGGATGGCCACGACCGGAATCACCACCGACCGCGGCGAGCCCAGGAACAGGAACACGACCACCGTCACGATCGCCAAGGCCTGCACGAGGGTCGAAATCACCTCGCGGATCGCGCTGTTCACGAACGCGGTCGAATCGTAGATGACCTCGCCGTTCAGGCCCTGCGGAAGCTGCTCCTTGATATCGGGCCAGGCCTTGTTGATGCCAGCGATCGTCTGAAGCAGGTTCGCCGATGGCGCCACCTGGATGCCGATATAAACCGCCTTCTTGCCGTCGAAGCTGACCTCGGACTCGTAATCGTCGGCACCGAGCGTCACGTTGGCCACGTCCTGGAGCCGGACGATGGCGCCGTTCGCCTGCTTGAGCACCAGGTTCCTGAACTCCTCCACGGTGTGGAGGCTGGTCGCGGCACTCAGGTTGACCTGCACCATCTGGCCCTTGGTATTGCCGAGCCCGGAGATGAAGTCGTTGGTCGACAGGGCCTGACTGACATCCGCGGCCGTCAGCCCGAGCGCGGCGAGCTTCTGCGGATCGAGCCAGGCACGCAGCGCGAAGTTCTTGCCGCCGAGGATTTCGGCGGTCTGCACACCCTCGACGGCCTGCAGCTTCGGCTGGACGACCCGCACCAGATAGTCGGTGATCTTGTTCGGCGCCAGGACCTCGGAGTTGAATCCGATATACATCGCGTCGAAGGTCTGACCGATCTTCACGGTCATGACCGGCTGCTGCGCGTCCGGCGGCAGCTGATTGCGCACCGACGTGACCTTGGTCTGAATCTCGGTCAGCGCCTTGTCGGGATCGTAATTGAGCCGCAGATACGCCGTGATCGTACTGACGCTGGTCTGGCTGGTGGACGCCAGATAGTCGATGCCGTTGGCCTGCGCGATGGCGTTTTCGAGCGGCGTCGTCAGGAACCCGGCCACGACGTCCGGGTCGGCGCCGTAATAGGTCGTCGTGATCGTGACGATCGCGTTTTCCGTGCGCGGGTACTGCAGGGTCGGCAAGGTGAAGACCGACCGCAGCCCCAGAACCAGGATGAGCAGGCTGACGACGCTCGCCAGCACCGGCCGGCGGATGAAAATGTCGGTGAACTTCATGGTAAGGCCTTCGGGCTGTACGGGACCGGGGCTGAAGGAATTGGGCCTGGAGGATGCGCCTTTTCTGCGCCGTCATGCCGGGCACCGCTGTCACGTCTTCGCGAGCACATGGCGGGCCAGCCATGGTTCGCTCGGGCGGCCGATCGCCCGCATAAAGCGGGCGAGGACGCGGACAGGGGCTGGCTCACTGTTCTTCGCTCGGATGCGGATCGGGATCGTTGCTCGGCTGGACCGTGTTGTTCACGATCACCGGCGAGCCGTTGCGCAGCTTCACCTGGCCGGCGGTGACGACCGTGTCGCCCTCGTTGATGCCCTTGAGAACCGCCACCTGGTCGCCGCGCGTCGGCCCGGTGCTGACGAAGGTCTGCCGCGCGACCAGCTGCGGCTGGGCCGATCCGGGTGCCGCCTTGTTGTCCACAATATAGGCCGTGTCGCCGTACGAGCTGAACGTGATCGCCGTCTGCGGCAGGGTGACGTAGCGCTGCGGCGCGCCGATCGTGATTCCAACGGTCGCGTACATTCCGGGCAGCAGCTTATGGTCGGGATTCTTGATCGTCGCCCGGGCCTGGAAATTGCGCGTCGCCGCATCGACCTTCGGATTGATCGCGGAGATCTCGCCGGCAAAATTTTGTCCCGGATAGGTGTCGACCTTCGCCGCGACCGGCTGCCCGACCGACAGCTGATCCAGCGCCTGCTGCGGCAGGAAAAAGTCCACGTAGATCGGGTCGAGCGACTGCAGGGTGACCACCATGGTGCCGGCGGTCAGGTACTGGCCGAGGTCGACCTGGCGGATGCCGAGATGGCCGGCGAACGGTGCCCGTAGCGTCTTCTTGTTGATCACCGCCTGCTGCTCGTTCACCTGCGCGATCGCGCTCTTCAGGTTGGCGGCGTCGGTGTCGAGCTGCGCCTGGCTGACCGCCTGCACCCGGAACTGCTTCTGGTCGCGCTCCATCGTGATCCGGGCCAGCTCGGCGGACGCCTCCAGCGAATGAAGCTTCGCGATGTCGTCGTTCGCGCGCAGCTGCACGAGGACGGCGCCGCCCGGCACGTCGTCGCCGGAATTGAACGTGATGTTGTCGACGATGCCGGCGAGCTCGAGCGACAGATCGGCGCCGTTCACGGCGCGCAGGCTGCCCACGGCCTCGAGCCGCTGCTGCCATTGGTCCGGCTTGGCGACGGTCGTGGACACCGTCTGCGGCGGATTGGCCAGCCCCGCCATCGCCTTCTGGATCATCTTGGCCTTGAAGGCCTGGAATCCGAATACCAGCCCCAACACCACGCCGACCCCGATCAGCATGATGATCATGCGCTTGGTCATCGAGCCACGCTTGGTCATTGTCCGCTCTCCACCGTAGAAGCCTCGACCCGCGTTCCGCTCCCAGCCTTGATCATTTTCATTTTCTTGTCGGTCACGTCGCCCCGGTTCCACCAGCCGCCGCCCAGCGCCTGGAACAGCGCCGCGGTATCTGAAAACCGGTTCGCCTGCGCCTGGACCAGGTTGATCCTCGCCTGCTGATATGTCCGTTCCGCGTCAAGCAAGGATGCATAGGGAATGGCGCCGAGCTGGAACTGCCGCCGCGACATGTCGAGGCTGTCGAGCGACGAGCGCTCGGCCTCGACCTGGGCCGCGAGCGCGTTCGCGTCCGCTTCGAGGGCCCGCAGCGCATCGGCCACGTTCTGGAACGCGGTCAGGACCGTATTGCGATATTGCGCCGCCGCGGCCTGGAAGGCGGCCTCGGCGGCGCGCTTCTGGTGGGTCAGCGTGCCGCCGTGAAACAGCGGCTGCGCCAGACCGGCACCAATGCTCCACACGGCATTGGAGGGATTCCCCAGTCCGGAGAAGTGGACCGCGGTCCGTCCATAGCTGCCGGTCAACGTGATCTGCGGCAGCATGTTGGCCGTCGCGACGCCCACCTCGGCGCTGGTCTGATGAACCGTCGCCTCGGCGGAGCGAATGTCGGGCCGCTGCTCGACCAGCTTCGACGGCAGGCTGAGCGGCAGGTCCTGCGGCAGATTCAGCACGCCGAGATCGAAGATTTCCGCCGGCGCATCGTTCGGAAAGCGCCCCGCCAGCACGGCAAGCAGGTTGCGCTGCTGCGCCTCCAGCTTCTGCAGCGGCGGCAAGGTCGCCTTGGTCTGGGCGAGCGTCGATTCCTGGGCGAGCACCGCGGCGCGCGAGGTGGCGCCAAGCTCGAATTGCTGGCGCAGCAGGTTGAGCTGCTCGCTTTGCGCCTGGATGATGTCTTCGGTGGCGGAGATCTGGGCGCGCAGGGACGCCTCCTGAACCGCGGCCAGGACGACGTTCGAGGTCAGCGTCAGGTAGGTGGCCTCGAGCTGAAAGCGCTGAAACTCGGCCTGCGCCTGGAGCGATTCGACCTGCCGCCGGATGCCGCCGAAGACGTCCAGGCCGTAAGAGACGTTGATCGCCGCCTGGTGAAGCTGGAACGGCGGGAAACTACCGCGACTTCCGAAACTGGCGCCCGATATCTTTTCCCTGGCTTCCGACAGGCTGAGGTCGGCGTTGGGCAGCAACGCGCCTTCCTCGGCGTAGACGTTCTCCTGCGCCTGGCGCAGCGTCGCCTGCGCCGCCTCGAGGCTGGGATTGGCCCGCAGCGCCTGCTCGATCAGCGTGTTGAGATCCGGCGAGTGGAACAGCGTCCACCATTGCCCGGGGATGTCCAGGTCGTCGACGAAGCGCTGCGGCTCTCCGCCGGGAATCTGCGGCGAACCGGCGGACAGCTCGGGCAGCTTCTCGGCGGTGTACCCGGCCTTCTCCGGCGTCTTGGGACGCTCGAAGTCCGGGCCGACCATGCATCCGGAGATCAGCAGCGCCGTCACCGCAACGGCGCCCAGCAAGGATGTCCTGATCGTCATCGGCGGCTCTCGCGGGCGGCACTGTCGACGATGGCCTTGCAGTGTTCGCGTACGATGTCCTGGATCATTGCCATTTGCGATTCGCCGAGATCGGCGACACCTAGAATGCGGCGGGCGCCCGAGTGACAAAACACCGACACCTGCCCGATGATGGCGAGCGTGCGCACGATCACCTTCGCATCGTCGGGCCGCCGTCTGATCAGCCGGGCGAGCAGTCCCGTGCACGGCTCGATCATGTGGCGCCGCATCTGCTCGTGCAGCGGCGTCAACGCGGCACTACGCTCGATTTCCGCGCGCGAAATGAAGCGCTTGCGGCTGCCGTCGCCGCCGACGATCAGCCGGGACAGGGCGTCGAGCAGCCCGCACAGACAGCTCAGCAGCTCCTGCCGCGTCGCCTTGGAATTGGCCAGAGTGGCGCGGGCCCGCGCGGCCACGTCCTCGAGGCGGCCCTCCATCTCGCCAATGATGTGCTCGATGGCGGCGCGATACAGCCCTTCCTTGCTGCCGAAATAATATTGGATCGACGGCAGCGTGACGTCGGCGTGCTCGGCCAGCATCCGGGTGGTGGTCCCGTCATAGCCGTTCGTTCCGAACGCCTCTATGGCGGTCTCGACCAGCCGGCGGCGGGTGTCCTCGCCGCGCGTGTAGGTGCCCGAGCGGTATTTCGCTGCTGCGTCGTTCATTGGGGCCGGGAATTATATCGTTCGATAGATACTGTCAAATGATAGATTTTGACAAGACGGCATGGCAGCCATGTGCAGGGGAACACCGCCTAAAGTCGCGGGGTTCCCGCGCCAGCCCCCCAACATGACGTGCGGGGGCCGGCGAGTCCGACATCCGCCGCGCAAAATCGCTCCGGCCGCCGGGGTGGCGGGCGACCGCCCAGGCCGAGCGGCGGGCTTCGCTTGAGGGTTCGTAAACACACGGACACGGCTTCTGGTCTCTGGGGCTCGGTCGCGACCCCCCTGGCACTCGACAGACCGGGACGGCCGTGGCAGAATTCTTAGAATAGAAGAATCTTAGAAACTAAGATAATGGCAAACACCAGATCGCGTCAAGCGAACAAGCACCGGGCGGGGGAGCGGATGATGATGGCGCTCCGGCGAAGCTCCGCCGCCGGCGTGCTGCTGAGCCAGGCGGTGGCGCGCCGGGTCGGCCTGAACTCCTCCGACATGGAATGCCTCGATCTGATCCTGATCGACGGTCCGGCGAGCGCGGGCGAGATCGGGCGCCGCACCGGCTTGACGAGCGGTGCGGTCACCGGCCTGATCGACCGGCTCGAGGGCAAGGGACTGGTCGAGCGGGTCGCCGACCCGCGCGACCGGCGCAAGGTCCTGGTCCGCGCCCGTCCCGACAAGCTGGCGCGGATCGCCGCCATGTTCGAGCCGCTGGCGGCCGCCATGACCGATCTGATGAGCCGCTACACCAGGGAGCAGCTGCAGACGATCGCCGAGTTCACCGAGCGCTCGGCCGACGCGGCGCTGGCGCGCGTGACCGAGCTCAATCGCGAGCCGTAGCGCGACGGGCTCAACCCCGCGGCTGCAGCACGTCCTCGACCCAGTCCCACATATAGGCGGTGCCGATGCTGGCGTTGTCGATCTGGCAGTGCTGGTCGCCGCCTTCCTCGCGGGTGAAGATCTTCATCGTCTTGCGCTTCGAGCCGACCGCGTCGAAGCATTTGCGCGCCGCGGCCAGCGGAATCTGCTGATCGCCCTCGCCGTGCACCATCAGGAACGGGCAGGTGATCCGCTGCACCACGCCGTCGAGCCGGAACCCTTCGAGGCGCTTCATCGCTTCTTCCTTGGTCGACACGCCGAACTCCCAGAGAAGGTGCTGCCAGGGCACCGAGAGCGACGGCGTCGTGTTGCGGGCCAGGCGCTCGAACCGGTCGTTCCAGGTCTGCCAATAATCCCACTGGGCGCCCCAGGCGATACAGCAGGCAAAGCGCTGCTCGAAGGCGGCCGCGCGCGGCGCGTAATAGCCGCCAAGGCTGATCGCCATGACGCCGATGCGCTTGGGATCGATCTCCTTGCGGGCGGCCAGATAGTCGTAGGCCGCGGTGGCGTAACGCTCGGTCTCGTGGTGGAGCGGGAAATTGCGGAAGCGGATCGCTTCGCCATTGCCCGGCCCGTCGACGATCAGGCAGGCGACGCCGCGCGCCACGAGGTCGGGCACGCCCTTGAAGTACTGGATCTCCTTCGTGATGTCGAAGCCGTCGAAAAAGATCATCGCCGGCGCCCGCCCTTCCCTATCTTCGGCGTGCACGAGCAGCCCCGGCAGGCTGCGACCTTCATAGGGGATCTCGACCGGCTCGATGCGGGGGCGGCCGATGCGCTTGGCCGCTTCCTTGAAACAGTCGACGCCGCGCTTGTAGGCGGCGAGCCCCTCGTCCGTCTTCGGGTGCAGGAAGCGCTCCCCGACATGATAGTAGTTCGCGGCGCGAAAGAAGCAGGCCGCGGCGGTGCGGTCATGACCGGCGCCGGCGTGCTCGCGCGCCTGGGTCTCGAGCCGGCCCGCCATGTCCGCCCATGCGCGGAACCAGGCCGTGTCGTCCCCTTCCCGCCCGCGCAGCTTCAGGCCCACGCGATGCACCTCGCCGATCTCGGCCCCGCCCCAGGGGGCGGCATTGAGGCCGATCAGCAAGCCATGCGACCAGCGATAGTCGGTCGGGAAATAATTGAAGCTGAGATCGTGACCGGTGGTCATGGAGCGCCTCCCGAGTTTTGATTGTTCGTCATGGCCGTGCTCGTCACGGCCATCCACGTCGCGCAACGCGCACGCTGATCGACGTGGATGCGCGGGAACGGCGCTGCGCCGCCGCGAAGCGCCGGCGGGCGCGAAGAAAGACTTGGCCCGCGCATGACGACTGTTGCTTGTTGCGACGCCGCGTTTGACGAGTTGACGTTGCTGAAAACCTAAGCCGGAAGCCGGGGCATGAGGAGACGTCGTGCTGCTCTAGCCCTCAGGCGGCGGGGCGGAACAGCTCCGGCGCGAAGCCGATCTGTTTCTGCGCCGCCTTCATCCGGTCGCTGGGACCGACCGCGATGCCCCAATGGTCGATGCGGCCGGGCGGCCAGGTCCAGTCGTCGGGGCCGCCGACCTTGTAGCTGTCGTCGATCATCTGCACTTCGGAGGTGTATTCGACGACGACGTTGTCCGGTCCCACGAAATACGCGAATACGTTGTTGCCCGGACCGTGGCGGCCGACGCCCCAGTCGAGCCCGTAGCCCTTGTCCTTGAGCCGGCCGGCGCCGCGCATGACCGATTCCAGGTTCTTCATCATGAAGGCGATGTGATTCAGGGTGGGCGCATCGCTCTGCGCGAAGGCCAGGCTGTGATGCTCCTCGTTGCAGCGCAGGAAGCTCATGGCCTTCGTGCGGTCGACCACCTTGAAGCCGAGCGCCTTGCCGTAGAAGTCGCAGATCCCCGTACGGTCCGTGGTGTTCAGCACCACATGCGTGATCTTGCTCGGGACATCGGGCTTCTCGCCGGCGTCGGCATGGCGCGCGTCGCCGGTGAGGATGCGCAGGATGCGGCCTTCGGGATCCTTGAAGGTGAAGCCGTAACCGCCGCCCGGCTCGGCGATCGGCGCCGGCGCTTCAGCCTCCTTGACGCCGGCGCTGCGGACGGCCGCATGCAACGTGTCGACGGCGCCGCGGTCGGCCGCGGTCAGGTCGACCCGCAGCATGGCCGGCGTGGGCCGCCGGTGCAGGGCCAGCACGTGGTGGAAGGGTCCGCTCGCGCGGAGATAGATCGAGCCGCCGCGCTCCTCGACCGGGGTCAGGCCCCAGACGTCGGTATAAAACTTCGCGCTGGCCTTGGGATCGGGAACGCCGAGATCGATGCTGCGCACCCAATCGATTTTCGCTGCTGCCATGGCCGCCTCCCTCAGGTAGGACCCAAGGATAGCGGCACGGGCAGCCCGGCGCCAAGGGTTAGAACCGCTTTTTGAGACGCCGCCGGTGGCGTCCCAAAGGGAGGGCTTGAGCGGCGTTCAGGCCAAGGTCAGCGGGCCGTGGTCGTCGCAGTGACCGCCGTGCGGGTGGTGCAAATGGCCATCGACCAGGTAGTCCACATGGTCGCCATGCGGCACCGGTTCATGGCCGCAGCCGGGCCCGTGCACATGGCGGGCGTTATGCCCGGCGCAGCGGTGGTCGGGCGTGCAACGGTCCGGGTTGCCCGCCGACACCTCGACCACGTGCTCATCCACGTGGTCGCCATGGTCGTGGTGGAGATGGCCGTCATGCAGATAGTCCACATGGCCGCCATGACGTATGGCGGTATGCCCGCAGCTCCGGCCGTGCTGGTGCGAGTGGTTGGCGTGGTGCGGCTGATTGCAGCTGGTCATGGTGTCCTTTCGGGGACTAGGGGTGAGTCCCAACGGACGGATCCAGTCGTGCACCGAATCGTGCGCGCTTGCCGGTCGATGTGGGGTGACGACCTTCGCCGCGCAACCGGACGCTGCCGCGGCACCTTGCTGAATTGAGTGGCTGCTTGCGCCTTTTTGGACGCCGCGCCACTCCCCGATCAGTCGAGCTCGATGTCGAGCGGCCGGATGATGCCTTCCCAGAAGGACAGATTGCTCCGATAGGCCGCGGTAAAGGCCGGCGGGGTCGCCGTCATCGGCACCGCCCCCTCGGCCAGGAACCGGGCGCGGACGTCGTCCGCCTGCACCGCGGCCGCGATGTCGCGATTCAGCCGCTCGATGATCGGCGCCGGCACGCCGGCCGGCGCCCAGATGCCGTAGATGATGGTGGCGCTCAGCGACGGGTAGCCGAGCTCGGTGAATGTCGGCACGTCGGGTGCGGCCTCCAGGCGCCGCTCGCTGGTGACCGCGATCGCGCGCAGCTGGCCGTTGCGCAGGAACTCCATCGAGCCGTTGACCGGGAAGAAATAGAACTGCACCTGGCCGGCCATCAGGTCGGTGATCAGCGGCGAGGAGCCGCGATATTCGACGCCGGTCGCCGACAGGCCGAACACGTGGTCGAACTGCTCGGAGATCAGGTGGGTGGCGCCGCCGCGGCCGGTCGAGGCGTAGTTCACCCGGCCCGCATTGGTCTTCACGTAGGCGACGAGGTCGCCGACCGAGCGCACCGGCAGCTCTGGGTTGACGGTGAGCCAGATGCCGGTGCTGGCGACCGGCGCCACGGCCGCGAAGTCGGCGAGCTTATACGGCACCTTTTTGTAGAGGACCGTCGTCGTGCCCAGGGTGGAATTGTTCAGCAGCAGGGTGTAGCCGTCCGGCGGCGACTTCGCGACGAACTCGCTGCCGAGCATCGTCGAGGCCCCCGGCTTGTTGTCGATGACCACCGGCTTGCCCAGCGAGCCGGTCAGCTTCTGCGCGATCAGCCGCGCGAAGATGTCATTGGCCCCGCCGGACGGGTACGGGACGACGAGGCGCAGGGGCTTTGAGGGATAGTCGTCGGCTTTCGAACAGGTGGCCGCGAAGAGAAGCAAAACGGCAGCCGCGAGAGCCGCAAAAATAACCCTCTCCCGCCCTTTAGGGGGAGCCGTTCGCGGGCGCGGATGCGAACGCGAACGAAGGGGGTCACACATGTAACCGGGCGAACCCTCGGGTCCGCGCGAAGCGCGGCCCGAGGACAGGCTCCGTGAGCGGGTGAGGAGGTCCTGTCGGCACGACACCTCACCCTTCCCGTTGCCCAAATTCCTGCAAGGGGCGAAGCCCCTTGCAAACCCGGGCAACGGGCCCCTTCCCTCTCCGCGCCGGGGTTGCAGGGGGTTTTGCCCCCTGCAGGAGATCGGGCGCAGAGAGGGACATTTAACGCATCGTCGGCATGATGAATTCGGCGCCGGCGCGGATGCCGGTGGGCCAGCGGGAGGTCACGGTCTTCATGCGGGTGTAGAAGCGCACCCCTTCCGGCCCGTGTACGTGATGGTCGCCGAACAGCGAATGCTTCCAGCCGCCGAACGAGTGGAACGCCATCGGCACCGGGATCGGCACGTTGACGCCCACCATGCCGATTCGGGCGCGGGTCGCGAAATCGCGCGCGGCGTCGCCGTCACGGGTGAAGATCGCGGTGCCGTTGCCGAACTCGTGGTCGTTCACCAGCCCGAGCGCGTCGTCGTAGGTCTCGGCACGGACGACCGACAGCACCGGCCCGAAGATCTCGTCCTGGTAGATCTTCATGTCCGGCTTCACGTGGTCGAACAGGCAGCCGCCGATGAAGTAGCCGTTCTCGTAGCCCTGGAGCTTGAGGCCGCGGCCGTCGACGACCAGCTTGGCCCCCTCCTTCACGCCCGTGTCGACATAGCCGCGCACGCGCTCGTAGGCCTGCTTGGTGACCAGCGGGCCCATTTCGGCCTCGGGATCGGTGAACGGGCCGATTTTCAGGCCGCGCACCCGCGGCGCCAGCTTGTCCATCAGCGCATCGCCCGCCTTGCCGACGGTGACCGCGACCGAGACTGCCATGCAGCGCTCGCCGGCCGAGCCGTAGGCGGCGCCCATCAGCGCGTCGGTGGCCTGATCCATGTCGGCGTCCGGCAGCACGACCATGTGGTTCTTCGCCCCGCCCAGCGCCTGGACGCGCTTATTGTGCGCGGTGCCGGTGTGATAGACGTACTGCGCGATCGGCGTCGAGCCGACGAAGCTCACCGCCTCGATGTCCGGATGCGTCAGGATGGCGTCGACCGCCTCCTTGTCGCCGTTCACGACGTTGAGCACGCCCGGCGGTCCGCCCGCCTCCAGGAACAGCTCGGCGAGGAGCAGCGGCGTCGAGGGGTCGCGCTCCGACGGCTTCAAGACGAAGGTGTTGCCGCAGGCGATGGCCACCGGAAACATCCACATCGGCACCATGGCCGGGAAGTTGAACGGCGTGATGCCGGCGCAGACGCCGAGCGGCTGGCGCAGCGAATACGAGTCGACGTTCGTGCCGACGTTCTCGGTGTATTCCCCCTTGAGCAGGTGGGGGATGCCGCACACGAACTCGACCACCTCGATGCCGCGCGTGACTTCGCCGGTGGCGTCGGCCAGCACCTTGCCGTGCTCGCTGCCGATCATGTGGGCCAGCTTGTCGCGGTTCTTCTCGAGGAGTTCCTTGTATTTGAACATGACGCGCGCCCGGCTGAGCGGCGGCGTCCTGGACCAGCCGGGAAACGCCGCGCGGGCGCTCTGCACCGCCGCGTCGACCTCGGCGGCACCGGCCAGCGGCACCTTGGCCGTCAACTCGCCGGTCGCCGGGTTGAACACATCCGACGCGCGGGCGCTCTTTCCGGCGACGGCCTTGCCGCCGATGAAATGCGTGAGTTGCTGGACCATGTGTTCCCTCGCCTGGTGGGTGTTTCCCCCGGTCGAGGATAGGTTATTTCGACGCGACCGCCCCGTCGATCTTCTTCTGCATGGCCTGCATCAAAAGGCCGAGATCGCCGCCATTGGTGCGCAGCACGGCGGCGAAGTCATCGCGCATGGTCTTGATGGGGCTGACCCCCTCCACGACCAGGTCGAGGATGACAGCGTGGCCGTCGGCCGCCGTCCCCACCAGCCAGTCGATCGGGGTCGGATCGCTGCCGGGCTCGGTCGACAGGGAATGCAGGAGGATCTGGCTGCCCTGGGCCTCCGAGCTCGTCACCGTGATCTTCTGGTCCTTGGAGATGTCGCTCAGTCCATCGCCCCAGAAGGCGAGCGCATAGTCGATGATCATCGACTGAAATTTCGTCTGGTCTGCGGCCGAGGTGCGCGTCCAGTAGCGGCCCAGCACCGCCGCCGCCATTTGCTGCCGGTCTGCGAAGCGCTGGACCAGCCGGTCGGCCATCCGGCGACGCTCCTCGCGCGAGACCGTCTTTCCGGCGAAGGCGTCCGTGGCCTCCTGAACCGCCTGATTGACCGTCGCGGTCGCCGCGGGGGCGTCCAGCGCCTTCGCCGTCGCCGGCGCTCCGGCCAAGCCCGCCGAGACGCTCGCGATGATCAGCAGAGTTGCCCGTCGACGCATGGCCACCCCCAGCTCCTGGAACAACAGACAGTAAAACGAAGGCACCGTCCGGAACAAGCCGGACGGTGCCCATTGTGACGAGTCTGTAATTACCGGAGCTTTAATCAGCCGGATGGCGTCGGCGTCACTTCTTCGCTTCCGAATACGGATAGATCAGCTTGCCGGAGGCGTAGTCGGTGGGGGTGAGGATCGTCTGACGGCTGACGTCGCGGAACTGGTCGAGGCTGTTGTCCTTGATGTCGTGGAATTGCACCTGCAGCATCTTGGACTGCGCCCACTCGCCATCCTTGCCGAACTTGACCGGCCCGATGATGGTCTGGAAGGTCTGCGTGCGCAGATAATCGGCGAGCTTCGTGTCGTCGAGGCTCTTCGTGCCCTCGACGGCCTGGGCGAGCACCTGCATCTGCGCATAAGCGAACGGCGGCAGGTAGTAGCCAAGCGGATCGACGCCCTCGGCGCCGGCCTTGGCCTGGTACTTCTTCAAGAAGGCGGTGATCTCGGGATTCTCCAGCTTGGGCGCCGGCTGCCACATGTCGTAGTTGACGATGCCGTTCAGGAGCGGACCCAGCTGCGTCTTGATCGCGGGGCTCTGCAGGCCGACCATGCCGCCACCGACCATCTTGGGCTTGTAGCCGACCTCGTTCAGCGCCCGCACCATCCCGGTGGAATCGGTCACGTAGGAGCAGATGACGACGACGTCGGGATTGGACGCCTGCACCGCCCGGATGATCGGCGAGAAATCGGCCGTGGCCGGCGGATAGGTCTTGTCGTAGACGGTCTTCAGCCCGGCCTTCTTCGCGTTCTCGCGCGCACCATCGGCACAGTTATGCGCGAATTCCATGTCGGCCGAGGTGAAGGCGACGGTCTGCGGCTTCGGGTTCTGCGCCATCGCGACCTCGAAGAAGCCCTGGGTGAAGGCGGGTTTCGGATCGGGCCCCGAGGGGATCATCGAGAAATAGCGGTCGTAGTGGAACTCGCTGTTCACGGCGAGGCCGAACAGCGAAATGAAAGTCTTGTTGTTCTGGATCATCACCGGCAGGGCCGGCGCGATCTGCACGGTCGCATACCCGCTGACCACGAGGTCGGCCTTGTCGACGCTGAGCAGCTTCTGATAGATGCCCGGGACCGTCGAGGGGTTGCTCTGGTCATCGTAATAGATCAGATCGACCGGACGGCCAAGCAAGCCGCCCTTGGCATTGATGTCGTCCTTCCAGATCTGCTGGGCGAGCAAGGCCGCCTTGCCGTTCACGGCAAGTCCGCCGGTCAGCGACTGGCCGAAGCCGACCTTGATCGGATCGGCGGCTCTCGCCGGTGCCGCGACGCCCTGCGCCGCCGCGGCCAGCGCCGCCGCCAAAATCAGTGATTTTAATTGATGAATCATCGCGCTCTCCCTGTGATTCGGCCGGTGTCCGGCCTGTTGGTTCGATATTAGCTTCTGGCCCGCATTACGTCGACAACGACGGCGACAACACCTCGAGCGCCTTGCCGCGGGTCTCCACGGCGAGGACCCAGGCGACCAAGCCACCGATCACGGCGGCAATCCCGAACACGACGAACACCGCTTGCAGGCCGGCGACCGGCAGGATGGCGCCGACCATCAGCGGCCCGATCACCGAGGCGAAGCGCAGCCAGGCATTGCCGATGCCGCAGCCCAGCGCCCGCAGCTCGGTCGGATAAAGCTCGGCCGTGTACATGCTGAGCATGATCGAGTTCATGTTGTTGAACCCGAAGCTGATCGCGACCAGGGCCACGACGTCCGCCACCGCCATCTGCGGCTGGGTCGCCAGGACGAGCAGCGGCACGGCGCTCGCCAGCTGGCTGATCGCCATGATCGGCTTCCGTCCCAGGCGATCGATCAGCAGGGTCGAGAGGAGCGCCCCGATCAGCCCCGCGAAGCTGGTGACGAAGCCGTAGTGCAGCGCGTCGTCGACCGACACCCTGTAAACGGTGCGATAGAGCGACGGCACCCACACGACCAGGCCGTAGGTGATGAAGAAGACGCAGAACCAGATAATCCATACCGAGACGGTGCGGCGGAGATAGATGCCCTTGAAGAGATCACCAACGCGGGTCCGGGCCGGCGGGACCGGCGGCACGTCGGCCGGGAGCGGCGGCAGCTTCTTCGCCCCGTGCTGCGACACCTCGTCCTCGATCGCCGTCAGCACGCGATCGGCCTCGTCGTAGCGTCCGCGGCTGGCCAGCCAGCGCGGCGATTCCGGCAGCAGCCGCCGGAACGGCAGCACCAGCAGCGCCGGGACGGCGCCGATAAAGAACAGCGCCTGCCAGCCCCAGCCCTGCACCACGGGACGGCCGATCGCCGCGACCGCGACCAGCCCGACCACGAACAGCAGCTGATAGGTGAGCGTGAACCGGCCGCGGCGGCGGGCGCTGGCGAATTCGCTGATGTAGGTGGCCATGATCGGGATCTCGCCGCCGAGGCCGAGCCCCTGGACGAAGCGGAACACCAGCATCGATTCGAAGCTCCACGCATAGGCGCAGACCAGGCTCATCACGGAGAACACCAGCAGCGTGTAGATCGTGCACGGCACGCGGCCGATGCGCTCGGCCAGCCAGCCGAAGAAGATCGACCCGACGATCTGGCCGGCATAGGGGATCGAGATCAGCAGGCCGATCTGGCCGGGCGCCAGCTTCCACAGACCGATCAGCACCGGCAGCGCGTAGGCGATGGCGAGCGCGTCGAAGGCGTCGAAGAACCAGCCGCTGCCGATCACCACGCCGATCTTGAAGTGCCACGCCGACAAGGGCAGGCGTTCGATGCGGGCGGTGATCCGGCGATCGCTCCCCGCCGCCGCACTGCCCGCCGCCGCACCGCCCACAGCCGCACCGATGGTGGCCATCGCGCGTCCCTCCCCTGCCCTGGCGGCCCTTGGTTTTATGTCTGGTCGGCCGCGTTTATGAACGCGTTCATTTTGAGGGGAGACGAGGTAAAGTCAATGTCGTTATGGAGAGAACCTGACGGTCGTGGTACAGCCGAACGGACGAGCGAAGGGGAAGAGGACATGAACGACAAGGCACCGGCCCAGGCGGCGAACGACGACGTGGCGCAGCGTTTCGCCACCACGCAGGAGATGATCGTGGCGGCGCGGCGCCGGCTCGATGACGGCCCGTGGGCGTATCTCACCGGCGGCACGGAATCCGAGACCACCCTGGCGCGCAACCGCATGGCGCTGGACACCATCGCGCTCCGGCCGCGCGTGCTGCGCGACGTCTGGCAGATCGACACCTCGTCGACGTTTCTCGGCTGCAAGCTGCGCATCCCGGTGTTCCTGGCGCCGATCGGCGGCCTGACCGTGTTCGACGACGCCGGGGCGATGGCGCCGGTGCGCGCCGCCGGCAAGTTCGGCATCATGAGCTTCCTGAGCTCGGTCACCGAGCCGGAGCTGGAGACGGTGGCGCCGGAATCCGAAAAGCGCCTGGTCTTCCAGCTCTACGTGCGCGGCGACGACGCCTTCGTCGACGCCTATGTCGAGCGGGCGCTGAAAGCCGGCTGCCGCGGGTTCTGCTTCACCGTCGATTCCGCCGCCTATAGCCGGCGCGAGCGCAACCTGATCAACCGCTATCTCGGCGGCGGCCCCAACGCCCATCGCATCGGCGCCCAGGTGGGCCGCGACTTCCAGGCGAAGCTGTCGTGGACGCAGATCGCGCGCGTGCGCAAGAAATATCCCGACGTGCCGATCATCCTCAAAGGCATCATGACCGTCGAAGACGCGAAGATCGCGGTCGATCACGGCGTCGCGGTCGTCTACATCTCCAATCACGGCGGCCGGCAGCTCGACCACGGTCAGGGCTCGACCGAGGTCCTGGCCGAGGTGGTCGACGCGGTGCGCGGCCGGGCCGAGGTCGTCATCGACGGCGGGTTCTGCCGCGGCACCGATATCCTGAAAGCCGTGGCACTGGGCGCCAAAGCGGTCGGTATGGGCAAGATGTACGGCTGGGCGCTGGCGGCCGCCGGCGAGGCCGGCATCATGCGCATGCTGGAGATCCTCGAGACCGAGCTCACGATCGACATGCGGCTGCTCGGCATCACCAAGATGTCGGAGCTGAACCCGTCCTATCTGTGCCCGGCACGGCCGGTGATGATCCCGTCGGCGATCAGCCAGTTCCCGAGCATCGGGCACGAGATCGAGGGCTTGAACTGGCGCGCGGCCAAACCGCCGGAAATGAAATAGTCCGCCACACCCACCCTGGCGCTCGCGTTAACGTTGGTAAACGCGAGCACGTCCACAACCGCGTTGCTTCGACAAGCGTCCCGCCGCTAACATCGGCTGGCGTTGGCGGACATCGCACCACGATCAAACCGTGGGCGACAGGGGGTAGTCGAACGCGCGTATCGCGCATCCCTGGTTGATCATCCTGTGCGGCGCGGCCGACCGGTCACGGTCGGTCATCGATCACTGACGACAGACGTTCAACTATGAGGAGTGTCACATGCTTAAGGCGATGGCAGTCGGCCTCTGTGCAGCGGCCTTGCTGGTTGCAGGCTCCGTTTCGGCGTCGGCCGAGACGTACAAAGGCACGGTGGCGCGGCTTACCGTGACTTTGAAATTCCCGAACGGCAAGACCAGGCTGTTCGAGGTTCGCGACGACGTGAATCTGAACGACGTCGACGAAGGCGACGAGGTCCAGATCACGGTCGAGAAAGGCGAGATCGTCGCCATCAAGGTGACGAAGGAAGATCCGGATCCGCCGAAAAAATAGGTTGTAACCGTCGCCAGGGGCCCGATCCCGGTCGCGGGATCGGGCCTCTTAGGGCGCGCCCGCTGCTTGAAATCGGGTGCAGCGCGGCCTACCCTTTTCCACAACGTCAGATAGCTCGGCAGATGCTGGACACGTCAGAAGCGAGGCAACCAATGCGTATTATTTTTACCGGCCCGGCCCTTGCCGCAGCACTTTCCGTGCTGTTGCCGGCGCCGTCCTGGTCGCAGGGCAAGCAGCCGCCGAGCTGTGCTGCGATCAACTTCCGCCCGATCCCGGCGGGCATGCCGGACGGCCAGCAGGATGCCGGCTTGTACCGCTCGCGCTTCGGCCTGATCGAGGTCAAGGGCACGGTCAAAGGCGGCCAGCCGCAGGGCTACTACGTGATGTTCAACAACAAGCGGCTCGACGATGCGTCGAATCTGCCGCCGAGCGTCGCGTCCTGCGCCCAGGCCAAGAAACTCGCCGCGCCCGGCAAGTCGGTCGAGGCCTGCAGCGGCGACGCGCTCAAGGTCCTGGTCGAGCACGACGGCAACAAGCGCTACTTCGTCCTATACGCCCGCCAGGGCGGCCAATGGCAGGTGTGCAACGCCGGTACGGCCTGACGGGCCGTCCGGCCCGGAGCACCGGCGGCTCATCGGCATTCGCTAAAACTCAGAGCGCTTCCGAAGTGTGCGTCTGCGCACTGACCGTCCTGTGACGGCCGTCATAGGCTTCCGCGCATAAAGAGTCCCGCCGTTCCCGGTATCCCTTATCGGCGAGACGTCGGCGAGAAAAAGCGGAGATCTCGGCCATGACCACCACCGTCGACAAATTGCGCTCGCGCGGGCGCCTGATCGCCCCCGTGATGTTTGCACTGCTTCTCCTGTTCGCTCTCCCGGCGCATCGCGCCCACGCCGAAGCCGCCGACGCGACGGAGATGCTGCGCGAGTTCTATCAGGTCCTGCTGCGCACCATGCACGACGGACGGGCGCTGGGACCGCAGGGCCGCTACGCCAAGCTGGAACCGGTGATCGCCAGCACATTCGACATCGACTTCATGGCCCAGACCGCGGTCGGACCGGCGTGGAACAAGCTGTCCGAGAGCCAACAGACGCGCCTGACCGCGGCGTTCAAGCGCTACCTCGTGGCGACCTATGCGGATAATTTCGATGAATACGGCGGGGAAGCGCTGCTGATCACCGGCGAGAAGCCGGCGAAGCACGGCTGCATGGTCGAAAGCCGCATCGTCAAGGACGGCGTGACCGTCGAAGTGAACTACCTGGTCGCCCAGGACGGCGCGGCCTGGCGGGTTCGCGACGTGTACATGGCCGGCATGATCAGCGAGCTGGCCGTCCGGCGCTCGCAGTTCGTGTCGATCCTGCACCGCGACGGCGTCGACGGCCTTATCGACTTGCTGCACCAGAAGGCCGACAAGCTGATCAAGACCGCCGAACTCTGACCGGCGGCCCCGCGGACCACGTCCGCGGTTGGATTTCGCGGCGCAGCGTATATCATCGGCCGAATGTCGGATGCAGATCGGCTGGCGAAGCTCATTGCCGACGCGGACCGCGCGGTCGTCTTCACGGGCGCCGGGATCTCCACGGAATCCGGGATCCCGGATTTCCGCAGCCCGGGCGGCGTGTGGAGCAAGATGAAGCCGATCTACTTCCAGGACTTCGTCGGCAGCGAGGCGGTGCGCCGCGAAGCCTGGACGCGCACATTCTCCGGGGTCATGGGCTGGACCGGCGCCAAGCCGAACGCCGGCCACTTCGCCATCGCCGATCTCGTGGAGCGCGGCAAGGTGTCGTCGGTGATCACCCAGAACGTCGACAACCTGCACCAGGATGCCGGCGTCCCGCAGGACCGGGTCATCGAGCTGCACGGGAACGCCACCTACGCCACCTGCCTCGATTGCGCGCTCCGCCACGAGCTCGACGTGCTGAAGCAGAGCTTCCTCGGCCGCGGCGAGATCCCGACCTGCCGCGACTGCGGCGGCCTGGTCAAGACGGCGACGATCTCGTTCGGCCAGGCGATGCCGGCCGACAAAATGGTCCGCGCCGAGGAAGTGACCCTGGCCTGCGACCTGTTCATCGTGCTGGGATCGTCGCTGGTGGTGTTCCCCGCCGCGGGATTTCCGATGATGGCCAAGGAGAACGGCGCCCGGCTGGTGATCGTCAACCGCGAGCCGACCGAGCAGGACCGCTTCGCCGACCTGGTCATCCATGACAGCATCGGCAAGGTGATGTTGGCGGCGGTGAGGCCGAATTAATCCACCCAGCGTTCGCGAAGCCGGGCTCGGGTATTCCCAGCGAGGTGAATATCTTTTAGTCTCCGGCCCGGCTGGCGGATCATGACGGAGAAAAATCATGCGGAGCGAACTCACCCTGCCCGTCGGCCAGAGCCAGATGCGGGTTCTGGTGGCGCAGCCCCCGACCCCGGAGCCCTGCCCCGCCATCGTGCTGATGCATCATCGCGGCGGGCTCGACACGTTCACGAGCCGCAGCGCCATGCGCCTGGCCGAGAACGGGTTCCATGTCGCCGCACCGCATCTCTATCACCGGCGCCCGCCGGGCGAAGACACGGGCGCGTCGCGCAAGAGCCTGACCGACGCCGACGTGCTGGCGGACATCGGCGCCGTGGTCGAGCATCTCCGGGCGTCCCGCGAGGTGCGTGCCGACGCAATCGCGATCATGGGCCATTGCATGGGCGGCCGCATGGCGTATCTCGGGGCGGCCTCGATCCCGCACGTCAAGGCCGCCGTGGTGCTGTATGGCGGCGGCATCCGGCAGGGCGAAGGCGAGGGCCGGCCCGCCCCGATCGAGCTTACCAAGAACATCCGCGGGCCGGTGCTCGGCCTGTTCGGCAAGGACGACACCAACCCATCGCCGGCCGACGTCGAGGCGATCGCGGCGGAACTGAAGCGCCACACCATCCGCCACGAGTTCCATTCCTACGAGGGCGCCGGTCACGCGTTTCAGAACTTCGAAGACAAGGAGCGCTTTCGCCAGACTGCATCCGAGGATGCCTGGAAACGCGCGATCGCCTTCCTGAAGACGGAGCTCACGGCCACCGTGTAGCGGACGGCGCGGCTACAGCTCCCATCCGATCAGCCGGTCGAGCGAATAGCGGCCGCCGCCGCGGAAAAAGATGGCGATGCATAGCAGCATCCACAGCAGCGGAAATTCGTAGCCGCGGTCGGTCCAGAAATAGCCGTTGGGCCACTGCCAGACGAAGGTGATCACCGCCATCTGGATCACGATCGTCAGTGCCGCAAAGCGCGTCAGCAGGCCGATCGCCAGCAGCGCGGCGCTGAAGAACTCGGTGAACACAACCGCGTAGGCGA
Organism: Alphaproteobacteria bacterium; assembly: GCA_036394195.1. GTDB lineage: Bacteria > Pseudomonadota > Alphaproteobacteria > CACIAM-22H2 > CACIAM-22H2 > DATJPD01. The sequence continues at coordinate 23,082 of DASWFO010000059.1, forward strand.
GCAGCAGCGGAGCCGGCAGGCCGTGCGCGGCGACGCCGGCGGCTGCGCGCCCGATGTCGCCGTGGAACAGCTTCTGCCAGCCATGCGGGACCAGAACCGCCCCGGTGCAGAACCGCATGAACGCGTAGCTGTACGGCGACAGGGCCTCATAAATCCGCCCCAGGGCGGGGATGATCAGCCGCCGGGATTCGATGGCGCCGCCCGACATTGCACGCTCCCCGAGATGGCCCTGCCGGTTGTACGACGGCGGGGTCGTAAGGTACCATACGATTAACACACGCCGACCGCGCCCGGACCCTCCGCGCGGTACCGGCGACCACCAGGAGGAGCGCATGGCTGAGCAGTATGTCGGCAAGACGTCCGAGTTCAAGGACGGCGTCGGCCGGATTGTGATCGTGCAGAACAACGAGATCGGCGTCTTCCGGAACAACGGACAGTTTTACGCCTACAGCAACTACTGCCTGCACCAGGGCGGGCCCGCCTGCGAAGGGCTGACCATCGCCAAGGTCGAAGAGCGGATCATGCCGGACCAGACCTCGCGCGGCCTCTATTTCTCCGACACCGAGCTTCATTTCGTCTGCCCCTGGCACGGCTACGAGTACGACCTCAAGACCGGCGAATGCGTCGCCAACCGCAAGCTGAAGCTGCGCAAATACGAGGTGGTCCAGAAGGGCGACGACGTTTATGTCATCGCGTAAGGCGATGCCCAAGAAGACCGGCCGCGCCAAGGCGGCTCCGGCCACCAGGCCGCGCGGAGGCGGCGACACGCCCTCCACCGTCGCGACGCGGCTCGCCGCCGACGTCCAGCGCGGGCTCGCCGACGGCAAAGCCGACGTGCTGACGCCCGAAGCGGTGCAGGCGCTGATGGCGGCGGTGTGCAAGACCTACGCGGCGCAGATCGAGGCCGGCGGCGAGTTCATGCCGCTGAACGGCCGCAGCGGCGTCACCGCCACGGACATCATGGTCACGGCCAGCAAGCTCCTGCGGGCGGGCAACCTGCAGGTGTTCGAGCTCGGCATGTGGCAGAGCTGGACGGGACGCTGAGGAATTTTCCGGGACACAGAGGAGATCGGCTATGGACCTCATCACTGACCACGGTCGGCGCATCTCGATCGAGGAGCTGAACACCAGCAAGCTTCTCGCCCACGCCGCCCAGCAGGCGCGCAAGCGCAAGTACGACGATTTCACGATCGTCGACGTGGACTCGCATCACTACGAGAGCGAGCACTTCAGCGAGATCCTGCCGTTCATGGAAAACGACGTGCTGAAGCAGCTCGCCATGTCGCAAGGCCACAAGATGCGCGGCGGCCTGCTGCCGTCGCAGGTCGGCTATCAGGACATGGGCGGCCGCGTCACGCGCTATCCGGCCCGCGGGACCGAAAAGACCGAAGCCGGCAAGCACCGCGACGTGCAGCTCGGTCTGCGGTGGATGGACGCCATGGGCGTCGATTACTCCTGCCTCTTCCCGACCGGCATGCTCAACATCGGGCTCCATCCGCAGAAGGAGATGGAGGTCAATCTGTGCTGGGCCTACAACCGCTGGCTCACCGAGAAGGTGCTGCCGGAATCCGGCGGCCGCATCTACTCGATGCTGTGCCTGCCCTTCTCCGATCCCGACGAATCGCTCCGTCAGGTGGAGACGTTCGGCGACCGCAAGGGCGTCACCGGCTTCATGGTCACGACGGTGCGCACGCTCGCGGTCAACGACAACGCCTACATGAAGGTCTACCGCGCGATGGAAGAGCGCGGCCTGTCTCTCTCCTTCCACTCCGGGCCGAACTGGGGCGAGGCGGTGTTCAAGAACTGCAACCGCTTCCTGTCCGTGCACGCGCTCGGCTTCACCTTCTACAACATCCTCCATCTCACCAACTGGGTCATCAACGGCCTCGGCGAGCGCTTCCCGAAGCTGCCGGTGATCTGGATCGAGGCCGGTCTGGCGTGGATCCCGTTCCTGATGCAGCGGCTCGACCACGAATACATGCTGCGCACATCGGAATGCCCGACGCTCAAGAAGAAGCCCAGCGACTACATGCGCGACATGTACTATTCGTCGCAGCCGATGGAGGTGCAGGACATCAAGGCGCTGGAATGCACCTTCCGCATGATCAACGCCGAGACCCAGCTGCTCTACTCGTCGGATTATCCGCACTGGGACTTCGACCTGCCGAGCACGATCTACGACCTGCCGTTCCTGTCGGAGAAGGCAAGGCACAACATCCTCGGCGGCAACGCGGCGCGGCTGTTCAACCTGCCGCCGCGCAACGACAAGCAGAAAGAGAACCTCAAGAAGCACGGCAACCTCGCCGCCTGAGTTTATGGCCGCCCTCGCATCTGGCCGCCTCGGTGTTTGCGTTTTTGGCGCAAAGCACCTGACCAACCCCAGATGCTCGGGCGGCGCGCGCCTATCCAGGCGCGCGGGTGACTCACGGCGG